>JADJWE010000007.1 GCA_016716525.1 Candidatus Flexicrinis affinis | reverse complement strand
ACCGACCACACGCACGATGCCCGCGGACTGCCGGCGCGATCGTCGGTCGTTCTCGGAGATGGCCGAGGAAGCGGCGATCTCGCGGCTGTACGGCGGCATCCACTACCGCGCCGCCATCGAGCTGGGGCCTCGAACACGGGCGCTGCATCGGCCGGTAAGGTGAACGGGCCAGTTCCGCGCGCCGTCGGCCTGAGCTGACAACCCTGCGGTATGCTAGAGGAGTCGCGCGACAGCAGCAGGACGCAGACCCATGACCACCGGAAGGCGCAGAGCTTCTACTTTTTTCGACTTTGACGACAACGTCATGTATCCGGATACGTCGATCCTCGTTCAGAACACGATGACCGGCGCAATCGAGAGCGTGAGCACCGGCCAATACGCCCAGATCGCGGCGCGGTTGGGCGTGCCGGGCGAGTGGCAGGACTTCGCCGTCTTCGAGGGGTCGTATCAGCACTTCCGCGATATCCCGGACGAGCAGCTCGAGTCGCCCGATCAACAACACTTCGTCGCGGACATCCGGCATGTGATCGAGACCAAATCGCCGGACGAGTGGCAGGCGCCGTCGTGGGAATTCTTCGAGCACGCCTGCGCCAAGGGCCGGCCGCTGTCGATCATCACCGCGGGCCACCACCCGAACGTGATCCGGGGGATCTGGGTGTTGAAGAGGCCGGGTTCATCGCCGCGGAGCCGAACTACCTGACCATCTATCCGGTGAGCCATATCCCGGCGCGGCTCGAACTGGGCGACGAGAACCTGCACTACACCATCCCGGCGCTCAAGAAGCTGGCGATCATCCGGTCGGTGGAGGTCGGGCTGGGGACGCACGGCCCGAGCCTGCCGCACCAGTTCGGCATGAGCGACGACGACCCGAAGAACCTGCAGCTCATCATTGAGGCGATGAACGAGTGCAAGCGCCTGCACCCGGACAAGCGCTTCTTCGTGTTCCACATGTTCGCCGACAAGAGCGTGAAGCTGGAAGTGCTTCCGCTCGACCCGCCGTGAGGGCCTCTGCGGGGTGCGCGGTTCGTGCCGTGCCGTCAGGTCGCCCGTGGGTTAGTAAAACTGACTATAAGGAGCCTTAAACCGAGGGCGTCAAATCGCGTATTGCCGTCTTGAGTTCAAGAACCTCTATTGGACTATCTTCACCCCAATCGTCAAACCAACAGACTATCAGATCGCACTTGGAAGGATCGTGTCCATGTGATAGGAAGTTCTTGCTTCTGAACTCAAATTCTATGCTTATTCGCTCCCAGCGGTCTCTAGCTATTCGTCGTTTAGCCTCACAATCGGGATATCCTGAGGCAACGCTTTCAACTACAAAGCCAAGCTCAAAAGCAACGATTCCAAATAGGAATACCACACCTTGCTCATTTATGGGAGCGTGTTGGAGACCCCGGAAGTTGAGAAATTGCCCGTACTGACGGTTCTGACTTCCTGTCCAGAATCTGGATTGCGCTGAGTCTGAATTGGCAGCAGCGACATCATCTGTTGAGGCTAGACCCGAATGGAAAACGGGAAGCGCCGCCGAGTACGGAAAGGTCAGTCCCTCTTTATCAATCCAGTCTCGAAAATGTGATAGCACATTGTCCCACCGTCCCCATCTCTTGGTGTAGACGTAATCACTATACTCACATAGTTTCCTGAATTTTGTGCGAGTCGGAATGCCTTGGTACTTCATGAATACATCGTACATTGAACGGAACAGTTCATCGTCATCGATTCGGGTAACGACAGTCGGTTTTAGACCGGCACTCTCTACTAGATCGTTCCATGACTCGAAATGCTGAGGATATGCCACTCCGAAATACCGCTTTCTCGCAAAAACTCTGAACGCGAGACTCTGTCGTGTTGTAGGCGTCGAGCTACATCCTGAACCTGATCGATCAAGTCTTGCCGTGAGAATTGAGCATCAGCCATAACGACTTCTCCCGAAAAGACCTCAAATTCGTACGTATATTGTAACAGCAGGAGGTTTCTACGTCCGACACTAGGAACGAAATCTCGCAACCATTATAGAGCATGACTACGCTCCCGCCTCCCACATCACATTGCGTCCGCGAGCCGCGCAGCGTTCGGCCATCTTCATCGCCGGCAGGTGGGTGGTGCCGGCGGGGATGTTCGGCGTCTCTACGCCCCGGTCTCTTCGATCACGAACACCGGCACGACCGACCCGGTGCCGGCGGTGACGTTGAGCAGGGCGCTGCCGGACAGGCGCGTCAGACAGCCTTCGATGCGCTCGCCGTAGTAGGCGTACGGGTCGGCGTCCACGTACCGCTTGCTGATGTCGAGCCGGCCGTCGATCATCGCCGCGTAGTCGCGCTCGATGGTCTGCACGCGCTCCTGCACCACGTGCGGGGTGGTCATGGCGTGCCCGATCGCCGCGTTCCAGCGGTCGCTGTCGACCTCCCAGCCGATGATGACTCCGCTGCCGCCGTACTCGTCGTTGGGCTTGATCACCAGCTTGTGCCGGTTGTCGGCCACCCACTCCAGCAGGTCGATCTCCTGCCCCTCGTAGGTCGTTTTGCGATCCTGCACGCGGCGCGTCCACGGGATATGCGCGGCGACCGCCTCCAGCTCGCGCGGGGAGAACAGGTGCGCGTTGGTCTCGTCGCTCAACACCGCCAGCGACGCCTTCTTCGCCAGCAGCTTGGCGCTGAACGAGTTGGTGATGAACACCGCGCCGTCGCGCACCGCGCGCACCACGTCGTGCTGCATGCCGAGCTGGTGGATCAACTCGGTGCACAGCACGCGCTTGTAGATGATGTCGACCTTGAAGTCACCCTGATACAGCCCGCCGTCGCGGTATTCGAGCGCCTCCGGCTCGGTCACGATCGACGTATAGCCGTGCGACTCGAAGTACTCGGCGCTCATGTAGTGCTCGTTGCGGGTCGGCACGTTGGCCCAATCCAGCACGGCGATCTGCGGACGGTCATGGCCGCCCCACTCGCGGTAACCGCGCAGGATGCACTCTAGCAGGTGGCTCATGCCGCGCGTCGGCTGAACGCGGTAGCGCTGCTGGAAGCGGTGGAACACCGGCAGGTCTTCGAACACGCCGGTCAGCGTGTCGCCGTAGCCGATGCCGGCCGGAGTCTCGGCGTTGTACTCGACGAATTTGAGGTAGCCGGTCTCGGGCCGGAAGAACGAGTCGAGCCGCGAGGACGTCCACGGCGTGTCGATGCGCGCTTCCTTATCGAAGTGCAGCATCTCCTCCTCGTACGGCTCGAGGTCGAGCTGTTCGCGCAGCTTGGCGTCGTTCATGGCGGCGTCGTGCGCCTTGCGGAAGGCGCTCAGCACCAGCGCCGTGCGCTCGCGCAGGTACTCCCACGCCTCGACGTTGTAGAAGTGCGGGCGCAGCACGCGGCAGACCGGCACGGCGCCAAAATACAGGCGGCGCTCGCGCTGCCACTCCATGAGCTGTTGGTGCGTCTCTTCAGCAAGGCCGCCGACGAGCAGATCGTGGTAGTGCTGGATGGCCTGCTGAATCATGGCTATTTGCTCCGGGCGTTATTCGCCTTTTCGTACCACACGTAGCGCGATCCGGTCGACGCGTCCGACTTGGCCAGCCGAATGCACATATCGGCCATGTGCGTCACCATCCACTCGAAGTGCTTCTTGCCGAGCGAGTTGATGTCCATGTCCGGCGCCGGGTTCATGAAGTCAATGGCGTAAGGGATGCCGTCGCGAATGGCGAACTCGACCGTGTTCATGTCGTAGCCGAGCGCCTCGACCAGCGCGATGCTGTCGCGCACGATGCGGTCGTACAGCTCGCGCGAGAAGTCGTGCTCTTCGAAGTAGCGGCCCGCGCCGTGGCGGCCGGGCTTGTACTTCATCACGTAGATGTCATTTTGGCCGAGGCACATCACGCGCGCGTAGTTGTCCCACGTGATGTACTCCTGCAAGACCATCGTCAGCAGGCCGGACTGGTTGTAGTAGTGCCACAGCTCTTCCATGCTGTGCGCCACGTACACGTCCTGCCAGCCGCCGCCGTGGGCATCCTTGAGGATCACCGGGAAGCCGCCGACGTACTCGACCAGCGTATACCAGTCGAGCGGGTAGGTCAGGTTGCGCAGGCTCTCGTTGGGCACGATGCCGGGGACGTAGCTGTGGTTGGGCAGCACGACCGTCTTCGGATGCGCCACGCCCAACTGGTCGGCGAGGCTGGCGTCGAAGAACTTGTCGTCGGACGACCACATGAATGGGTCGTTGACGACCTTCACCCCTTGCAGCGCCGCGTTCTTGAGGAACGACCGGTAATACGGCACTTCGTGGCTGATGCGGTCGATGATGACGCGGTACGGCACCGCTTCGTTCATGCGCGTCCCGCCGATGTTCATGAACTCGGCGACCACGCCCTCGTTCCGCTTGTTGACCTCTTCGATGAACGCGGGCGGAAACGACCACTCGCGCCCGACAAACAATCCAATCTTCAACGGTTCTGCCATAGTTCACGCTCCCGGCTCGATGCGAGCCTTCTCTTCGTTTAGCAAGGCCGCTCACACAGCGTGCGGCAGCCCGGGTTGCGTCTAGTCGTGTCCGCCGATGTACGCGCGGATCATCTGCTCCCAGTAGCCCCAGTCGTGATTCCAGCCGTTCCACTCGCGCAGGGCGTTGCCGATGCCCTTCGACCACAGCACGCGGCTCATCGTCCGGGAACGATCGAGCAGCGGGTCGTCGCTGCCGGCTACCATGATGATGTCGAGCTGCTGCAGCATGGCGATCCGGCGCGGGTCGTTCTCGCCGGGGATGTACCACGTCGGGTTGTTGAGGTAGACGTGCTCGCCATTCCAGCCGTCCGTCCAGTAGCTGATGTCGTAAATCCCGCTCAGGCCGAGGATACGCCCGACCGCGTCCGGGTGCTTGAGGCCGAAGTTCATCGCGTGGTACGCGCCGAAGCTCGCCCCCAGCGTGATCATGAACGGATTCGGGTTCTTGCTGCGCGACAGCGGCACGACCTCGTTATACAGGTAGTTGTCATACTGCGTCTGCCGCCACGCGCGCTGGCCCGGATGCGCATGACGGTTGTACCAACTTTCGCCGTCGACGCTGTCGACGCAGTAGAACTGCAAGTGTCCATTGTCGATGAACCACGACAGCTTGTTCCACATGCCGCGGTCTTCCCACTCGTAATACTTGCCGCGGCTGGTGGGAAATACGAGTACCCGCGCGCCGGCATGTCCGAAAATGAGCAGTTCCATGTCCCGCTGAAGCGACGGACTGTACCAGCGGTGGTATTCGCGATTCATAGTGATCGTTTCCCCTAGAAGCCGCCAGCGCGCACCATGCGCACTGCAGCGGCGGCATCGAGCACCCCGGCCCCCTGCCGGGTTGACGGCGCGTCCTCCAGCACCTGAGCTGTCCGCTTGAGCACGGCTTTGACCTGCGCCGGCGTCAGTTCCGCATTGACTTCGAGCATCTGCGCGATCACCGACGTCACAATCGGCGTGGCGACCGATGTGCCGTCGACGTGCTGGTGGTACGCGTCGATGAGTTTATGTTCGTAAGCGCGCGCCTGCAACGTGCTCAGCAAGTTGGGGCTGTATGGTTGGCCGAACAGCTTGGTCAGGCCCCTGTCGGCGCTTCCAGACTCCATGAGCTGGCGGATCGGATGTTTCGCTGAATTCTCCAGCAGCGGACCAATCCAGAACGCCTCCCACGCGACCGGCGTGCTTGGCATGATCGGCGATGCGATCCAACGCGCCGGCGCGACCAGATCCGGCTTGTCCGAGCCGTCGTAGGCCAGCCCGCTGTTGTGCCCGTAGAGGCGCCATTCGCTGCGGTCGTCGGTGTTGTTGTCGTCCAGCCCGCCTACGGTAATGGCTTCGGCCGACGAGGCGGGCGGCAGCAGGTGATTCACCGGGCGGTTGCCGGCGGCCGCGACCACGATCACGCCTTCTTGCGTCAGCGTGCGGATCACCAGATGCAGCGGATGTTGGCCGTCGTAGCTGACGAAGTCGCCGCCGACCGACAGGTTCACGACCCGGATGTGGTAGCGGCGGTGATTGGCCAGCACCCACTCCAGCCCGCGCTGTATGTCGACCTCTTTGACCTCGTTCTTGGGACTGCTGATCTTGACCAGCACAAGCTCGGCGCCGCTGGCGATGCCGCGGTACTTCCCGCCGCTGCGCCATCCGTCCCCGGCGCAAATCACGCTGGTCATCATGCCGTGCCAGCTATATGCCGGCGACTTGGACACACTCTGCGACTCGACGATGTCGTCGGTCGTGGCGTCGACGTGGACGCGGATGCGCCCGCGCAGGTCGGGATGCGCATAGAAGCCGCTGTCGATCACCGCGATGGTTACGCCCGTGCCGGTAAAGTCGCTCAGTGCGCCGACCCGCTCCGGCGTCGGTCGCAGCGAGGGCGTGCCGGGTTGGGCGGCGGGATAGTTCGACGTCAGGACAGGCATTAGCGGGGGCTGTCCGGCAGGCAGCGCGTGATCCACGGGCGGGCGTTCGAATCAGGTCGGCAATACACAGGCATGCTAGGCGTCGAGATGGCTTTCGCGCGCCGGTGCGACGGCGAGGAAATCCCGAACGAAACGCTCGCCGTACTCGGCGCGCAGGGCGTCGATCGTGTCGCGTTCTTCACCGGCGATGATCAACCCCGCGTGGTGCGACTTGTGGATGCGCCAGACCACTTCCGGCGCGTTATAGGTGTTGAGGTCCGGCCATTCCTGCTTGGCGAGGCAAACCAAAAGCGTGCCGTGCAGGTTCTTGAGCGGGGGAAGGCTGTACGGTTCGCCGCGCGCGGTGGCGATTTCCAGCTTGGCCCACTCTGCCCACAGGTTTACGCCGGTCGTCGCGGCGACGAGGTCGGCAATGTGCGCGCCGCCGACACGGGCGGCGATCTCCAAGAAATAGAACTCGCCGTCGGCGTGACCCTTGATGAACTCGGCATGGGTCGGGCCATGGCTATGCCCTAACGCCTCGATCACCTGACGATTCATGCGGATGATGGCTTCGGCGTCCGGGTCGCTGGCCGGCAGCGTGTAGGTCGTGAATACGCCGCCGTCATGGCTGACGTTGAGCGGCGGCCTGCCGTAGCGCGACACGTTGACGAAGATCGTTTCGCCGTTCACCGTGAGCGCGTCGGCGTGATACACGTCGCCCGGGACGTACTGCTCCAGCACGCGGAACGAGGCTTGATCGCCCAATTCGTTGATGAACCACCACAGTTCGTCCTTGTTCGCCACGCGCTTGATGCCCATCGCGCCGGCTTCCAGCCGCGGCTTGAGCACCCACGGCGGCGAGACATGGTCGGTATACGCGTGGATGTCCTCGTGGTTGATGACGCCGACGAAGGCCGGCACGCGCAGCCCGGCGCGCGACGTGACTTCTCGCATCGCCAGCTTGTCGCGAAAGTTCTTGGTCTGGGTCATGCCCATGCCGCGCAAACGTAGATGTTCGCGCAGGATCGCCGCCATTTCGACGTCGTACTCGTCCAGCGGGATGATTGCGTCGATCTTCTGAGTCCGCGCCAGATACGATACCGCGTAGAGAACGTCCGGGAGCTTGCTGAGATTGGGCATCTGGAACATCTCGTCGACAGCGTCCCGCGGCCACTCGTCCTTGAGCTTCTCCTCGGTCAAGAGCAGCGTACGCGCCCCTTGTCGTTTGGATTCGTACAAGAGGTCCTCGCCCTTGAGATAACTCGAGATGGCCAAGATAGTTGTCATGGCGTGAGCTTTCGTTCCTACCCCCGAATGGGCGGAATTTTAGCGTGACGTTGTCAACACTTCAACAAGGCGTTAAGGCAAGTCCGCTTCAACGGTTGTCAGTCGGCCAGCGCCGTCCGCAAGTCGTCGATCAGGTCGTCGACGTTCTCGATGCCGACGCTCAGGCGCACCAACTGCGGGGGCACGGCGATGTCGCTGTCGGCGGTGCTGGCGTGAGTCATGCTGTACGGGTGCTCGATCAAGCTCTCCACGCCGCCCAGCGACTCGGCGAGTGCGAACAGCTTCGTCCGCGTGACGAGGCGATGCGCCTGTTCGGCGGTGTCGAGGATCACCGAGATCATGCCGCCGGGGAGGCGCATTTGGCGCTGTGCCAGTGCGTACTGGGGGTGGCTGTCGAGGCCGGGGTAGATGACCTGCCGGACGGCAGGGTGGTCTTCGAGCATGCGCGCGACGGCGGTGGCGTTGCTGCTGTGCCGTTCGATGCGCACGCCGAGGGTCTTGATGCCGCGCAGGGTGAGGAAGCAGTCCAGCGGCCCCGGCACCGCGCCGATGGCGTTCTGCAGAAACTTCAGTTGGGCGTAAATCTCCGGGTCGTTGAGCGCGATCACGCCGCCAACCACGTCGGAGTGGCCCCCAAGATACTTCGTGCTGCTGTGCATCACGATGTCCGCACCCAGCAGCAGGGGCTGTTGGATAGCGGGGCTGCAAAACGTGTTGTCGACGGCCACCAGCACGCGCTCGGGGGCAAGCGCGGCCAGCGCGGCGATATCGGCAAGGCGCAGCATCGGATTGGTCGGCGTCTCCAGCCACAGCAGGCGGGTCGCCGGGGTAAACGCCGCTTTCACCGCATCCAGATCGGTCAGGTCGACCCAGCTGAACGTCAGGCCGTAACGCGCGAGGACTCTCTCGAACAAGCGAAACGTGCCGCCGTACACGTCATCCCCGACGATGATGTGATCGCCGGGGTTGAACAGGCGCATGATCGTGTCGATGGCGGCCAGCCCGCTGGCGAACGCCAGCCCGAACTTACCGCCCTCGATGGCCGCGACGCACTCTTGCAGTGCCGAGCGGGTCGGGTTGTCGGTGCGGCTGTATTCGTAGCCTTTGTGCTCGGCCGGTGCGGCCTGCACGTAGGTCGATGTCTGATAGATCGGCGTCATAATCGCGCCGGTCGTCGGATCGGGCTCCTGACCGGCGTGAATCGCCAGCGTATCGAGATGGTAGGGCATCAGTCCTCTGCGTTAGCTGTCGGCCGTGCCGTTCGTCGGGGTCGGGGTGGGAGCGGTGCGCTGCACTGACTGCCACGTCCCGTTGATCTCGTTGAACCGGAACCACTGACCGTACTGGTTTTGCAGGTAATGATAGCCCGGGCCCTGTTGGAATACACCATCCACCACGTCGCCACCCGGTTCATACTCGTAGTTGGTGACGAAGCCGACCTCGATATCGGCACCCCAGCCCAACCCTTCGCGCACTTCTTCGTTGCCGCGCCAGATCAACCCGAAGCCGCGCACGGGCTGCAGCAAACCTTCGGGCGCGGTCAGCGTCGGGTCGAATTCCATATCGCCTTCTTGGAACAGGTCTTCGTAGACCTGCCACAGGCCGACACCCGGCTCGGTCTCGATCATCACCCAGATCTGGCCGGTCGGCTCAAGCCAGAACATGCGCCCGCGCTCGAACGGCTGCTCGGCAACGTAGATCTGGCGTACGGTGTTGGTCGGCGCAGCTTCGACGCGTGGTTGTGAGTTCGGCTCGTCGGCCGTCGCGGTGGTCATCTCGCTGGGCGAGGTCGTGGCAACCGCCACCGTCGGGGCTTGAGTCGGTTCGGCGGATACGCTCGGAGTCGCGCCTTCGGGTGTCGCCGTCACCACGATGTAGACGATCATCGGCGATTGCGCACACGCCGCGGCCACCATGCTCACGGTGACGATCAGCGCGGCGATCAGAATTAACTTCTTGGCCATGCAGGTACTCCCTTGTGCTCAACGCGATTGTAGCAGAGCCGGCCCGGCGCACAAGCGGCCAGCGGGGAACTGCGGCGTTGGCGTAGTCCAATCGCCTGAAAGCCGCGGTTGTCACCGGCATGGCGCGGTGCTAATCTGCTCGCGTGCGGTTTCCGCACGGAGGAATGTACTGTATGTTCGAAGAACCCCCGGTCCGGCCGGACGATACCCGTCCAACCACCACCGTACCGATGTTGAATGCGCCGCCGCCCCGCCGCCGTGGGCCCGGTTTGTTCGGGCTGATCAGCCTCGGCGGAACGCTCTTGTTCGTCATTGGCGCGCTGATCGTGCTGCTGGTCGACCCGCAGACCGGGCCGCCGAGCGAGCAGGTCATGATTGCCAACACGGATTCACCCGCTGCGACCGCTACCTTGCCACAGCCGACCTCAGCCCCACAGGACGCGGCGACTGCGACCACAGCCCCCGAAGTTGTCGTGCCGGAGGCGCTGCCGACGGTCGATGGCGGGTTGATCGCGCAGCTTTTGGAACGACCGGTGCAGGCGGTCGGCGGTCCTAACCCGTTCGTGATTTCGCGTGACGGCCTCGACCCGTTCACGATCATCCCGGATCGGCCGCGCAACACCGTCATCGAGTACGTCATCCAGCGCGGCGACACAGTGTCGGACATCGCGCAGCGCTTCGGCCTCGAGCAGAACAGCATCGCGTGGAGCAACGACCGCCGCCAGCTCTGGACGCTGATCCCCGGCGACATCCTGTACATTCCGCCGGTCGACGGTGTGGCGCATATCGCCGTGGGCGATGCGACCATCCGCGACATCTCCGAGTACTATAAGGTTGACGATCCGTACGTGGTCATCGACAGCGAGTACAACCAGCTCAAGGGGTACACGCCGGATATGGTCCCGCCGGTCGGAATGCGTGTGTTCATCCCCGGCGGCACGGGCGAAAATATCAACTGGTCGCCGCCGATCGTGCAGGGCACGTCGAGCGGGAGCGGAACCGGATCGTCCGCGCCGCCCAACACCGTGTCGTTCAATGCCGGGCCGGGAAGCTGCGGCGCGCAAGAGATCGGCCCATCAGTCGGCTGGCAGCGCCCGTTAAACGGCTATACGATCACTCGCGGATACGCGGAATGGCATCCGGGGATCGACCTCGCCGCGAGTGTCGGCGCGCCGGTCATGGCGGCCAACAGCGGGCGAGTGATCTTTGCCGGGTGGAGCGACTGGGGCTACGGCTATGCCGTCGTGCTGTCGTCAGGGCCGTTCCAAACGCTCTACGGCCACATGAGCGCGGTCAACGTGCGCTGCGGGCAGGTCGTCAGCATCGGCCAAGTGATCGGTGCGGTCGGATCGACCGGCAACTCGTCCGGTCCGCACCTGCACTTCGAGCTGATGTATAACGGCATACGAGGCAACCCGGCGGCGACGATCCCGTTCTGAGGCTCCACATCACGTGCCGATGTGATCAGCGCGGCACAACGCCCCGGTTTTTGCCGGGGCGTTTGATTCTTTGCGACGACGGTCAGACGGCCGGCCCGGTGCCGATCGCGCGGACGACCACGCCGGCCAGCAGCACGAACGCCCAGATGTAGCTACCCATCGCCGGACGTTTCTTTGCGGTCGTCTCGACGAAGATGAAGAACGGCAGGCAAGCCGCGGTCGCGATTCCGTACACGATGTGTTCGGGTTGGCCGGGCTGCACACCGAACACCAGCAGCAGCACGAAGCCGAGGATCGCTTGCAGCAGCATGGACCCGAACACGACGTACGCCCCACGCCGGAACCACGGCGTTACGTCGTCTTTTCGCACGACGCCGAGTACGAACGCCACAATGCCCATGACCGCCGCTGCGATCAGTCCGTATCGGCTGAGCTGGTAATGCACCGCGCGGGTGACCAGATACGCGTTCAGCTCGCCGAAGCGCGAGACAGCGTCGATGATGGCGACGACGATGAACGCCACTGTGGCAGCCAGCAGCAAACCATCGAACAGCGTGACGCGCAGCTCGAACGGTTTTTCGGGCACACCCTGAACATAGACCCGCTTCTTGCGCTCCGATTGAGGGGCTGTTTCCGCCATGCCAGTTAGTCCCCGACCGCCTGCGCGGGCCGCTGCTTGCGCGCCTCGGCCGCGTCGCGCACGTCGTCGACGGCACGCGATGCCAGCATGAAGCCGATGAAGATCAGGATCGCGCCGGCCATTTCGCCGAAGTATTTGTAGGACGGGTCGCCAAGCCGGATCAGTGCGCCGGCGAATGCCGGGAACAGCCCGCCTGCCGCGATCAGCAAGTTGCCGATCATCCGGTCGCGCATGATCTGCTTGCGGCGGAACAGGAACGCCGAGTAGATCGCGCCGCCGACCAGCGCGATCGTCCCCCATACGTTCATGATCGGGCTGAAGAAGCGCACCGTCCCGCGCGACTCGGCCGGGAAGATACCGGCGCGCACGACATTGCCTTGGGCGTCGGTCACGTCGCGGTAGACCTCGGTCATGTCTTCGCCAGCTTCCCAGTTTTCGGCACGGTACTGCGTCATGAAGGTCATCGGCAGGGTCATCAGGCTGACGAGGATCAGCACCATCATCAGGTTGCGGGCGAGATTGCCTTTGCGCGCCAATAGGTACACCGTGCCCTGCCCGAGCCACGCGGCGACCATCAGCGCACCCGACCAGTACCACAAGCTGAAGAAGAACGGCGACCACGCGAAATATAGTACGACCTGCGACAGGACGCCGAGGAAGTACATCAACAGGCCGATGCTCCACGCTAGAAGGTGCGGCGCAGGACGTCCCTCGCGGCGCTTGGCGAGCCAACGCCGGAACACAAGTGCGGTGAACACACCGGTCACAAAGGTACCGATAACGGAGACGATGAGGCCGAGCGTGACGTCGCCCATGAGAAGCCCTCCCTAACCCCAAACCTGCAAAAATCTACGAAATTGTACTCTTGTTTCGCGTACACGCGACAGCGAGTTTGGCGCAGCTACACACCCAGACCCCGCACATGTGTTGCGCAATATGGCGATTCGTAATTCAATTCATGTAGTTGCAGGGAATGCCCCTGCATCATTGCAGAACCGGAGTGGGCTATGAAGCGTCTTCTATCTCTCATCGTCGCTGTCGTCATCATCATGTCCGTTGCGGTGGCGGAGCCTGCCGCCGCGCAGGACGAACGCGCGACCGGAAGCCAAATGACTATTCTGGGGGTGAATTTTACCAGCAGCTGCAATCAGCTCGTCCCTCTAATCTACGGGCGAACGTCTGAGCCTATGTATCTCGCTGCAACGGCCATCTACGAGGGCCAGATTGTCGCTGATGCCTTCGTTTCGGCCAATTATCCGACTGGCATAGTGGGGACTGCCACACTGGGTTACAACAACCACCGAGGCCGGGCGCCCGTCAACGTCTGGCCACTCACGCCCGGTAAGAAGGTCGAGTATTTCCTGACGCTGTTCACACTCGATCTTCAGCCCGTCTATGAGGCGCGGGCAGTGTTCGCCAGCTGCGACGCGACGACCTTAAAGTCGTCTACTCATGGTCCAGCACACAACCTGCTGGAGAATCACAGCTTCGAGGCGTTAGGCGTTTCCGCAGGGGCGCTCGATCCGAATCTGGCCGCGTTCTGGCAGGGCAGCAATACGTTCAACGATACGCGTGTCTGTGATCCACCGCGTGCGGGGTCGTCCACCTACGAAGGCGACTGTGGCTTCCTGTTCATCGCCGAGCCGAGCGCCAAGTCCAAGATCAAGCAGACATATACCGGCAACATCGGGCAGAAGAAGGACATCGCTTACCTTCACGGGTTCGCGCAGTCGTTCATCGGTTACAGCGGCGGGGCGAAGGTGAAGGCTAAGCTGTTGTTCGCCGACGGCACGTCGAACACACTGGCCGTCACCTTGCCATCCGGGGAAGACCTGTACGGCACGTACCCGAATGGAACGCCGTTCGAGGCGTTCATGAAGCTTCAGAAGCCGATCGTCTCGGCGACGGTGATCATTCAGCAGAAGTTCGGGTCAGGCAACATCGCGTTCGATGCCGTGACGCTGTCAGTGTTTACCAACTCGAACACGTCGGTGCGCGCGCTGCCGGTGCCGGAGGCTGGCGCGACGCCGGTCGATCTGCTCGGCGGCTAGTCGCTCCCGGAACCGACATACCGAAGAGTCATCAGCGCCCCGGCCAATCGGTCGGGGCGCTCTACTACTAGTAGACTCAACGCTCCATCCACAAAGCCTTACGGAAAACCAACGTTCGCATTGAGGCCCGCCGTGTCAAGTGTTGAGGCCGGTTGCCGCGCGCCCCGTAAAGATTTTCAATGGGAACGGGGACAATACGGTCCTAGATCAACTATCGAGAACTCAAGGAGGTTCGAGATGAAACATCTCTCGCGCTTCGGTCTCGTAGCGATCTGCGTAGTGCTTGCGCTAGTCAGTGTGGGTGTTACTTCAGCAGAGGAGTTGCGTTCGACCGAATTTTACATTGTGACCGGCGTAGAACTGGGTGGAGACTGCAGCAGTTTCAGCATATCGACACACCGCTTTGTCGGCACAGACCGTCGCCTGACGATGCTTGTGATCCAGAACGGCGTCATCGTACAGGACTTTGCCGGAACCTTCAGCGGCCTCAACGGTGTCAGTGGTCTCGGTGTCTTCCACCAGAACAGCCGCGGGCTGGCGCCCGTCAATGTGTTTCCTCTCGCGGCCGGGGTCAAGATCGAAATCATCATCGGCCTATGGACGAACGAGTGGGAGCCACTCTACGAGTGGCGCGGGCGGGTCAAAGACTGCTCCGACCTGACGATCCCACTGAAGAAAGTCCAGTACGGGCCGGCCCACATGCTCACACAGAATCATAGTTTCGAGGCGGTCGGCCTCGACGCAGGCGGAGTGACAGATAACAATCTGGCGGCCTACTGGAAGCCGAAGAACGCGGCGAACGATACGCGTCAGTGCGGCGGTTCTGATGCCTATGTCGGGAACTGCGGCCTCGATCTTGTCGCGGACCTGCTTGTGGCGTCGAAGTTTAAGAACATCTACAACGGAACCGTCGGCGCCGATGGCGACAACCTGCTGCTGAACTTCTACGCCAATCCGAGCCCCGGCTATGCGGGCGCGGGCAAAGTCAAAGCCAAGGCTGTGCTCGCAGACGGCAGTGTTATCAAGTTTTCTATCCCCATCCCGACTTCGCCGGCCGGCTATACCGGAATGCCGTACTTTGCGTGGGAGAAGTTGAGCGCACCGATCGTTTCGGCGAAGGTCGTCATCAAGCAGGGCATCGGCAGTGGCTCGGTGTCGCTCGATTCCGTGTCGCTGTCCGTGTTCACCAATGCGCATGGAACACGTGCGCTACCGGTACCCGCGGCGCGTGATTCGAGCAGTGGCCACGACAATCAGTAGTACGATTTACTGCGCCTTTGGTCAAAAAGACGCCCCGGCCAATCGGTCGGGGTGTCTTCTTGCCGTGGGCCGATTCTCGGCCGAGTTGCGCAATATTGCTTTTCGTCATTTAATGCAGGTATTCGCACAGAACATTCCGTGCAACAGGCAGCGATTGGAGCGCGCAATGAAACGTGTTGTGACTTTGATCTTGGGTCTCGTCCTTGTCATGTCCCTTGCCGTGGCGGGTCCTGCCGCCGCGCAGGACGAACGTGTCACCGGCAGCGAAATCGTCATTCTGAACGTTCGCGGCACGAGTAACTGCTCGGACTTCGGCATGGATGGCTATTTTCGAACGACGGGACTGGTTTACTTTGCCGCTACCACCCTCTATGACGGCCAAATTGTTCAGGACTTCTTCGCGCCGTTCAACAACACGTTCCCTGACGGGGCGTCCGTCTTCCTTGAGGAAGGTTTCCTAAACACCCGAGGCCGAGCTGTGGATGTGTGGCCGCTGACACCCGGAAAGAAGGTTGAAGTGTTCTGGACGCTGTATTCGCCGGACCTGCAGCCCTTCTATGAAGCGCGCGCGGTCGTCACAAGCTGCGATTCGACCACGCTCAAATCGTCGGCACACGGTCCGGCGCATCAGCTCATGGAGAATCACAGCTTCGAGACGCAGTCCCCGTTTGACGCGGATGCCGCGGTATTCTGGCAAGGGAATAACACGTTTAACGACAGCCGCGTGTGCGATCCGCCCGGGCCAGCATCTCCGACCTACCACGGCAATTGCGGGTTCCTGTTCATCGCCGAGTCGATTGCCAAGTCGAAGATCAAGCAAACCTATACCGGGACCATCGGGCAGAAGAAGGACATCGTCTACCTGCACGGGTTTGCCCAGTCGTTTGTTGGATACACGGGCGGCGCGAAGGTCAAGGCCAAGCTGTTCTTCGCCGACGGCACGTCGAACACGCTGGCCGTGACGCTGCCTGCGGGAGAGCATCTGTACGGCGCGTTCCCGAATGCCACGCCGTTCGAAGCGTTCATGAAGCTTCAGAAACCGATCGTCTCGGCGTCTGTGATCATTCAGCAGAAGTTCGGGTCAGGCAACATCGCGTTCGACGCGGTAACGCTTTCGGTGTTCACCAACTCGAATACACCGCTGCGCGCGCTGCCGGTGCCGCAGGCCGGCGCGACGCCGGTCAATCTGCTTGGCGGCTAGGTGCTGGCGGCAGAAGCATTAAGTAGATAACTGCGCCGGTGATACATGGCACACGCTAAGGGTGACTGATGTTTCGACCAATAACCGAAATGCCAATAGGAGAGAGCCCGATGAAATCCAACCTGACTTTGACGCTCGTGGTGGTTGTGCTTCTGGCCGTCCTGATGTCCAGCACGGTCACCGCACAGGAAGAACGCTCGGCCTCGGACTATCTGGTAGTCCTCGGCGTCAATCCGGGGAGCACTTGCAGCAACAATTCACTCAACCTGTTGCGACAGCGCTCGACGAACGTCCTGATTTCGACGCTTGCGTTCTACGATGGGGTCATCGTGTCGGACTACATATCAGAATACGTGCCGGCAGATGGCGTGGCCAGTTGGGCTACCGCATATGGCAACGCACGCGGGCTGGCGCCGGTCAACCTGTGGCCCCTCACACCCGGCAAAGAGTTGACGTTGATCATTACGATATGGTCACTTGATCACGAACCTATCTACGAGTCACGTGTAACGCTGGCAAGCTGCGACTCGCTGGTGCTGTCCAGCAACGAACACGGACCTGCCCACTCATTGACCCGTAACCATAGTTTCGAGGGGGTTGGAGTAGACGGCGGAGGTTTGCCCGATCCGACAGTGGCTGCTTTCTGGAAGGGCAAGAACGCCGGCAACGATTTGCGGACCTGCGACACAACGGCCAATTTCGTCGGACTGTGCGGTCTGAAGCTCACCGCCGATCCGGCCACCAAGTCGAAGTTCACCAACAAGTACAACGGTCGAATCGGACAGGTGGGCGACATCGTGCTGCTGCAAGCCTACGCCAATGCTTTGCCCGGCTACACCGGCGGCGGAAAGGTGATCGGCAAGCTCACGCTCGCGAATGGCCAGATATTGAAGCTGAGCGTCGACGTCCCGGCTTTGGCATCGTGGACGCCAACTGATACACCGCTGTTCGTTTACGCGGACCTTCCTGCAGCGGTTACCGCTGCCAAGACGATGATCAAACAGAACACGGGTCTCGGCTCCGTGGCGCTGGACGTTGTGATGCTCAGCGTGTTGACCAACGCCGGCGACGCGCCACGCTCGGTCCTACCGGTGCCATCGTTCGGTGCATTGGGGCTGCAGGAGGCCCCGCTTCACTAACGCGCTCCGCTGCATCAGACGCATAGCAGACTCACCAGCGCCCCGGCCAATCGGTCGGGGCGTTTTGGGGCGGCGTGTCATAATACTGCGAAACCACTTGCGCGTTTTCACAGATTCCAAGATGATTGTCCTGCTCACTGGGGAGCATGTCCCTTATCGCACATTGGAGGAGTTATGTCTGTTCGCGTTCTCAATCGTTTCGTCGTTGTCCTGTCGTTGATTATGCTGCTGCTCGTCACGAGTGTTAGCGTTCTTGCGCAGGATGCCCGTGGCGACGTGTTCGTTCAGTTCACCGGTGTCGATGCTGGAAGCAATTGCAATGACATAGGCATGGACTATATTCGCAGCCGCACCGACGGCCTCATCTTCGTCGGCCAAGGCTTCATCAACGGCGTGAAGTTCCACGACGATGTCTTGCAATTGGCGGGGAGTGCTTATGGCCCGAGCGGCTGGGGTTTCTTCTTCGTCAACGATCGCGGCGATGCCACCAATCTTTACCCCCTCACGCCCGGCCTGCCGATCGACCTCGTCGTGACCATCTTTACCGCGGACTGGCAGCCGATCTACGAGGCCCGCGCGCGTCTGAGCAGTTGTGACTCAACCACCATGAAGAGCTCGTCTTCGGGGCCGGCGACGCAATTGCTGATGAACCACAACTTCGAGCTGGGCGGCTTTGACGGCGTAAGTGTCATTCCGTCAACTGCCGCGTTCTGGAAGGGCAAGAACACGACCAACGACTTCCGTACCTGTGACGGTCCTCCGGGGCCGGCGTCGGCGGTGTTCAACGGCGCGTGCGGGTTCAAGTTCGTGTCGGACCTCGCGGTCAAGTCGAAGATCCAGCAGAAGTACACCGGCAACATCGGCGTGGCAGGGGACCTTGTGTACTTTTTGGTTCATGCGCAGGGCTTTGCGGGGTACGGTGGTGCCGCCAAGCTGCAAGCCAAGCTGACGCTGGCCAACGGCGCGGTCGTCAAGCTCGTCCCTGAGGCGATTAGCGCCGGCACTAGCACGTATGGCTATGCGTACGACGCTTCAGTCAAGCTGACGTCGCCGGTCGTCTCAGCGAAGGTCAAGCTTCAGCAGGGTTTCGGAAGCGGCAGCATCGCGTTCGATGCCGTGACGCTGTCCGTACTCAGCAGCACACCGACTGAACTACGTACGCTTCCGGTGCCCAGCGGCACCCGGACATGGGAGAACGGCTAGACTAGCCGGCCCGCAGACAGCCTGAGAATCACCAGCGCCCCGGCCAATCGGTCGGGGCGTTTTAGCTGCTGGTTACGGTGCCCCAAACCTCCGCCCGAGTTGCGCAAACCCGCGAAGCGCCATTAAATGGGGATTAGGTGGACATCCCATCGACCGCAAATAAAGAGTGGAGGAATGATGTTCAGGCTAATCGTCTTACGGTCAATCCCGATTGCAGTCGCCTTGATCCTTGCCGTGGTAGTCGCCGTTGCTGGTGTATCGGCCCAAGACGACCGTTCCGCACAAGACTTCGTCGTGTTTCTTGGCGCGAGTTCTGGGAACTGCAATGGTCCTGTCGCACAAATCCTTCGCCATCGGTCAACGAACGTCTACATGACCGGGACCGTCGTCTATAACGGCTCGATCGTGAGCGACTCAGCATGGGAGTACGCACCAGATACGGGTCAGACAGGCCTGTTTTTCGGCTACTACAACATGCGTGGACTGGCTCCCGTCGACCTTTATCCGCTCGCTTCAGGAACGCCGCTCTACATAACCGCAACCGTATGGTCACTGGACTGGGAGCCGCTCTACGAGACCCGCGGCATGCTGTAAAGCTGCGACTCCACGCAGGTCACCAATATCGAACACGGTCCAGTACACGTGTTGACACGCAATCACAGCTTTGAGGCCATTGGCCTGAATGCGCTCGGCAATCCAGTATCCACCGTCGCGGCATTCTGGAAAGGCAAGAATGCCACCAACGATATCCGCTTGTGCGACACGACCTCGAACTTGCTTGGTACCTGCGGGCTGAAGCTGGTCGGCGACGCGTTCGTTAAATCCAAGTTCGTCAACAAGTACAGCGGGACAATCGGCGCGGCTGGGGATACCGCGTTCCTCTACTTCTACGCAGATGCCTTCCCGGGTTACACAGGCGAAGGCAAGGTCATCGGTAAGTTGACGCTGGCCAATGGACAGAAGGTGAAGATCAGCCTTGACCTGAACGCTTCGGCATCGTGGGATCACGTTCCCGAAGCAACGCCGAAGTTCGTCTCCGCCACGCTCACGGCGCCGGTCGTCTCCGCGAAGACGATGGTCAAACAGGGCTACGCCACGGGATCGATCGCGGTGGATGCCGTCACGCTCAGTGTCGTGACAAACACGGACGATGCGCCGCGCGCGGCGCTGCCCGTGCCGGCGTTTGGCGCGTCGCAATCGTCCGGCGCAGAGCTTCAGTAGAGCGAACCCCACCCCAACAACCAAAATGAATCACCAGCGCCCCGGCCAATCGGTCGGGGCGCTGCAGTTCAATACTCGGGCTTTCCGTGCGGGCTACTCGTCGCCGGTGCGGCGGTCGAGCGGATGCACCGGGCCGGACGGCTTGCCCGGCTTGGTGTCCGGGAACTTCGAGTCGTCGACCGACTCGGTCTGGCGCGCGTCGATCATGTCATCCGCGCCCGGATCGACCTTCGACACGTCGTCGTCCTCCAGCAGATCGAGCGACAAGTCCGTCGGCTTGTCCTGATCCTTCGGCGCGTCTTTCTCCTCAGCCGTCGGCTCGTCCTTGTGCGGCGCGCTGCCGTTGGACTTGACCGGTTCCTTGGAGGTCGGCTCTTTGAAGACGTTCTCGGCCAGCTCAGCCAGCTTGTCTTCCATGCCGATGATCTTGTACATCTCCTCCTGCCCGATCACCTCGCTGGTGAGCAGGGCCTGCGCCAGCGCCTCCAGCTTGTCCTTGTGCTGGGTCAGGAGCTGGAGAGTCTGGGCGTAGGCTTCCTCCACCAAGCGGCGCACCTCGGCGTCGATCTTGGCGGCGGTCTCCTCGCTGTAGTTGCGGCCCTGCGACAGCGCGTAGCCGAGGAACGGCTGGCGCTCGTCGTCGCCGAAGTTCAGCGGGCCGACAGAATCGCTCATGCCCAACTGCGACACCATCGCGCGGGCGATGCTCGTCACCTGCCGCAGGTCGGAGATGGCGCCTGATGTCACCTCGTGGAAGATGATCTGTTCGGCTGCGCGGCCACCCATGCCAGTCACCATGCGCGCACGCAAGTAGGATTCGGACTGATAGCCCCGGTCCTCCGGCATGAAGACGGTCACGCCGCCAGCCATACCGCGCGGCACGATCGTCACCTTCAGCACCGGGTCAGCGCCCGGGGTCAGCGCGGCGGCAAGCGCGTGGCCGGCTTCGTGATACGCCGTGATCATGCGTTCGCGTTCGTTGGAAAGCGGCGGGCGTTCGTTGCCCAACACGATGCGGTCGAAAGCATCGAGGAAGTCACGCATCATGATCCGCTTGCGGTTGCGGCGGGCCGCGCCCAACGCCGCCTCATTGGCGAGGTTGGCGAGATCGGCGCCGCTGAAGCCGATCGTGCTCTTGGCGATGTCGCCCAGCTTGACGTCTTTGTCGAGCGGCTTGTCGCGCGTGTGAATCTTGAGGATCGCCTCACGGCCGGACTTGTCGGGCAATCCAACGGTCACCTGACGATCAAAGCGGCCCGGACGCAGCAGTGCGGGATCGAGCACGTCGGGCCGGTTGGTGGCCGCCATGACGATCACGCTCTCGGTGCGGTCGAAGCCGTCCATCTCGGCCAGCATCTGGTTCAAGGTCTGTTCGCGCTCGTCGTGACCGCCGCCGAGTCCTGCGCCGCGCTGGCGGCCGACTGCGTCGATCTCGTCCACAAACACGATGCTCGGGGCGTTCTCTTTGGCGCGACGGAACAGGTCACGCACGCGCGAGGCGCCGACACCGACGAACATCTCGACAAACTCCGATGCCGCGATGCTGAAGAACGACACGTTCGCCTCGCCGGCGACGGCGCGCGCCAGCAGCGTCTTGCCGGTGCCCGGCGGGCCGACCAGCAGCACGCCGCGCGGGATTTTCGCGCCAAGCGCGATGTACTTGTCCGGTTCTTTGAGGAAGTCGACTACCTCGACGAGTTCGGCCTTGGCGCTGTCTTGCCCGGCGACGTCGGCGAACTTGACCTGCGGACGCTCGACGGTGTACTCACGCGCTTGCGTGCGGCCAAAGTTAAATGCGCCGCCCATCTGGCGCTGCGCGCGCCGCGCCGACCACACGAAGAAGCCGATGATGAGGATCAACGGGCCGAAATTGATCAGGAACAACAGGATCGGGTTGACTTCCGTCTGCTGAAAGACGATCTCGGTGCCGTTCTCGCGGGCGAGCGTGTAATACTGCTCATTGCCGTCGGTGGGAAGCGTGACCGAGAAGCGCGTGCCGCCCGGATAGTCGCGCACCTGGCCGGTCGCGTCCTGAATACGCACGGAATTGCGGAACGCACCGGTTGCGGTTGCGTCGCGGACGACGAGCTGCGAGACGTTGCCCGCCTCGGTCTGCGCGAAAAGTTCGCTGTAGCTGATGAGCACTTGGCTGCCGCTCGAGCGGCCGCCCAACAGGTCGGGCAGGGTCAGCAGTGTCCAGACCAGGAACAGCACGAGGAGCGCGGGCCACACCCACCGGCGCCAGTCTTGTTGAGGCGGCTGAGGGGGTTGGCCATCGGGCCCGCGCGGTGGCTGGTTGCCCTGATTATTGTTGTTATTCCCGAATTGCATTGACGAGGCCTTTCATGCCGATAGTCGTGGCGGAGTATAAACCCGCAACATAAGAAATTCGGTAAAATCGCGGGGTATCGGTCAGACGCCCCCGTAAGCCCTCAACGTTTGGGGGCCGGCGGGAAGACGCATACACAGTCAGCCGTGTCGAAACTCGGCGCGAGAACGGCGCTTCAACCCCTCCATCATAGCGGCGAATCGCACCACGTGAAGACCACGGTTGACGTTAACCGCCACGGGGACTCCGTAAGTGAACTCAGCGGTTCCCTCGTGTCCGCGGACGCCCGCCTCACCGCCCTGACGACAAGCTCCTGATCTCTGATCTTTACCGCCTAGTTCACGGTCGCATTGCGAAAGAACTTCGCCAACGTGTCGCCGAAGGTGTTATCGCGCAGATAGGCGAGGTTCTTGCCGCTAAAGGGGATCGGGTCCATCTTGAAATGGTTGACTAGCGCGTTGTCCTCAATGGTGTTTGGCACGGCCAGCAGGTCGAGCAGGCTGGTCGTGACCGGCGAGCCGGGCAGCACGCGCTCCATCACCCATACGGCCGGGCGCAGCAGCCCAACCGGCGCCGGCACCATGATCCGCCGTGCACCGACCGCTTGCATCACGCGTTTCTCGATCTCACCGAGGGTCAGCACTTCCGGCCCGCCCAGCGCCAATTCCTTGCCGATGGTACTGTCGTCGGACACGCTGCGCACCGTGGCCTCGACGACATCATCGACGGACACGGGCTGGAACAGCGCTTTGCCGCCGCCGACCAGCGGGAACACGATCGGCGTGACTTTGAGCAGGCGGGCGAAGGTGTTGAAGAACTCGTCTTGCGGGCCGAAGATCGCCGATGGACGCAGGGCCGTCCATGCCGGGGCATGTTCGGCGACGTACGCCTGCGCGCGCCCCTTGCTGCGCAAGAAGCGGTAGGGCGAGTCGGGCGTTGCGCCGTTCTGGCTCATGTTGATGAACCGTTGAACGCCTGCCGCCACCGCCGCGTCTACGACGTTGATCGTGCCTTGGTAGTTGACGTCTTCGTAGGTCGTGCCGCCTTTCTCGATGGCGATGGCGACGAGGTGAATGACCGTGCTGACGTCCTCGAACAACGGCTTGATTTTCTCGCGTTCACGCACGTCACCATTGACGATCTCGATCTTCGAGGCCACGTCGCCAAGCCGTTTGGCGGTCTTATCAGTGTCGCGCACCATGGCACGCACGTTTTTGCCCTGTGCGACGAGTTGTTTCACGATGTTGTTGCCGAGATAGCCGTTGGCTCCGGTGACGAGAATGGTCATGGGTCTGTTCCCCTGTCGCACACGCTGATGTCGGCAAGCAGGAGCAGGTCGCCGTCTGGGTTGACGGGGAGTCGCTCGCCGGGATACTCTGGATTGTAGAAGCCGATCATAAGCCGATACTGAGCCGGCGTTAAATCGTTCGGAATCAACAGCGCGTGGCGGTCGACGATGATCTCGCCGGGCGTCCATGTGGTCGTCGGGCGCTGATATGCGACCGGCTCGGCGTCGCGCTGCGCCACCAATACCCCGCTGGCATCGAGTAGCTGTACGGTGATCTTGTAGTTGGCTGGCGGGACCGCGTCGGCGCTAAATTCGAGCATGAGGTTGAGCACGTCTCCGGGTTCGACGTCGGTCGCGCTGATCGCTGCCGACGCCAGCGCGATCTGCCCGCCGGGGAACGCGAACACGCCGTCGACGTCGAGCGCTTGGCCCGTCTGCTGCGGCGTGACGTAACGGGCGAGCCGCACGCTGCCGAACCAGCGCTCGTCGATCGGGAAGGCTTCGGTATTCAGCATGGTCTCGACCACGGCCTGCGGGTCGCGCTCGTCGGTACCCCACAATACGGCATAGATGCGGTCGTGGCGTGCGATCAGGTCGCGCACGGCGTCCTGTGTCGCCTGCACATCGACCGTCAGGCCAATCGGCAGCGGCACCAGCTCCCACCCCGGGCCGAAACGTGCCGCGTAGTAGCCGAACACTTCGATCTGGCCCGGCGCGTTGAGGATGACGGCGGCGTTCGGCTGACCGTCTGCCGCGATGGTCTGCGCGATCCCGCGGTAGTCGTCACGCTGAAACTGCGGGTCGGTGTGCAGCGCGCCGATGCCACCGCGCGCGCCCCACACGATAGCGAAGACGGTCAGGACGGCGACGCCGCGCGTGAGCCGTTGGATGCGCGGGTCGTCACGGGTAGCCGGAAAGTGCCACAATACCCACGCGCCGCGCCCCATCCACAGCGCCATCGCGATCTGTGCTGGCAGCAGAAACTTGAGGTTGGCAGGCCGGAACAGGTCAAGCGCCAGAAAGCCGGCGACTGTCAGCACGACCCACAGCGGTGGCAGTGCCAGTTTCAGGGCGCGCGGGATCGGCGGAGGCGAGTCGGACGCGGGCGACCGCACGTGATACAGGCCGAGCGCCATCAGCAGTACTACGCCGACCGACACGCCGACCGTCGCATACGTCGGCCCGACTGTCAGCCACCCGAAGGCGACCGGCAGCGCTTCGCTGAGCGGCACCGGATCGCCCGTGCTGCCCCAGTTGGCGATCTGGGTCATGGCGATGCGCAGCCACGGCAGGTACAACAGGATTGCGACTCCGTAGCCGACAGCGACACGCGAGACGACCCGGCCGGTCCGGTGTCCGTGCCACAGCGCCCACGCCAGCCACAGCAGGCCGAAGACAGCGTGAGTCGCCAGTACGCCGGCAAAGGCATAGTTGGTGTACAGACCGCCAGCGGTCGTCAGGGCCAGCGCGACCGCGCCACGCCAGCGCGGCGCGGTAAGGACGTCGATCAGCGCCCATGTCGACGCGGCGGCAAACAGCGCGAGCAGCGCGTACATGCGCGCTTCCTGGGCATACGTGATGCTAAACGTGTTCACCGCGACGACAGCCAGCGCGGCAAGGCCGGCGGTGTCGCCGTACAGCCGCTTGCCGAGCGCGTATGCCATCACCGTGCTCAACACGCTCGCCAGCGCCGAGAGCGACCGCAGCGCGAACTCGCTGTCACCAGTTAGCACGCGCCATCCGGCCAACAGCCAATAGTAGCCGGGGGGATGGATATCGGCAGCCGCGTTGATCGCGATGTCGGCAGGCGAACGCAGCGATTGACCGTAACTGTTGCCTTCGTCGTTCCACAGCGACTGCGCGCCGAGCTCGCTGAAGCGGACGCCTGCCGCGAGCAGAATCAGCCCGACGGCAATCACGAGGACGAGGCGTTGGTGGAGGGTCATGGTCGTACCTCGAACGTCCCGATCACGGCGAGGTTGTCGCGCACAGAGTCGGCGGTAGCCGGCAGTCGCGCGAGGTCGCCGCGCGTGTACCACCCGACCGCCACCGTGTACTGCCCCGGCGGCAGGTCGGCAGGCAGTGCGACGGTGCGCGCGTCGTAGACGATCGAGCCGGGGATCCACACACGCGCCGGATATCCGTCGATCTCGCCGTCGGCATTGGTGAGGAATACACCGTCCGCGTCGAAGATCTGGACTGTTGCGGTCAAGTCCGGCGGCGGGGCGGACTCGATGCGCCACACAAGCGAGACGTCCAGCGTGTCGTCCGTCCGGTGCAGTAGCGCCCCGTCGAGCGACACGACACCGCCGAAATCGGCCGGTGCCGGGACGGTCGCAGGCAGCGGCGCCGTGCTGACGTGTACCCCGGCGTCGATCAATAGCGGACGCGCCGTGCCGGTGGCATCGACCGTCGGAAGTGTCGTCAGGCCGTCGGTCTGCCATTTCAGTTCAAGCCGAAGCAAGCCCGTGCCGATGTCACACCCTGCACAGTCCGAAAGCAGCGGCGCGGTCGGTACGTCGGCGCGATAGATCACGCCGTCTACGAGCGCATCGGTCGGCGCCATGCCGGGATACACGGTGATCTGGCCGAGGTTCTGCGCCCCGCGCGGGCTGAGCCACGCGACGGTCAATGCCGGGTTGCGCGCGTCGCTGCCGGTCAGGTACAGCGTCAGCGACGGAGCGTCGTCGCGCGCGATGGTGCGCGGCAGCGGATCGTAGCCGAGCAGGGTCAGGTTGCCGCCTTCGACCGTTATGCCCAACGGAACGGCGCTGGCAGGCACAGCATCGACGGATTCGATTCGAGGGTAAGCCGTACGGATCACGGTATATGGCATCAGCGCGGTCATCGCCAGCAGAGGCAGCGTCAGCAGCACCGCGTAACGGCCGAAGATCCCGCGCCAGCCCAATGCCAGCAGCGGGATCATACCGACCAAGCCGGGGAACAACAGCCGGCCATACGAGATGTCGACCGAGCCGGTGCCGACCACCAGCATCGCCATCGGCAGCACCGCCGCGAGCAGCAGGACGGGCAGTACCGGAGGCGAGGTCCAATCGCGGACAAGTGCTCGCAGTGCATCGGATGGCTCGGCAATCCGCGTATAGGAAAGGAGGTGGGTGATCCAACCCAGGAATGCGAGGCCCATCAGCCCAAACACCGTGAGGTACAGCCATGTCGGCCCGTAGACCGGCTGATGCAGATGCCCGATCATCAGCCAGAACGACTGCCAGATGCGCGGCGTCTCCGCGATCAGCCCGCCCGACTCCCTCTCGACCGCGAACGCGCGGCCCCACAGCGCCGCCGTGGCGTCCAGCGCCAGCGGATCACCGTACAGCTCGAGGTTGCGCAGGTACCACCACCCGGCGTTGAGCGCCAGCGCCCCGCCGATGGCCGCGACCACGATTACGGCCTGCACGCGTGTGATCGTGCCGCGTCGCAGCGTAAATGCTAGCCCCGCGACTACGACCACGCCGACTGCCAGGCCCGTGAACTTGGTCAGCGCAATGGCCGACATGAGCAGCGCGATCACCGCCCAATCGTAGCGGCGTAGGCCGAAGCGCAGCATGCGCAGCGTCCACCACACCGCCGCCGCGCTCAAAAGCGTGACGAGGTTGTCGTTGTTGACGCTGGCGCTGATAGCGGCGAAGGTCGGGATGCTGGCGGTCGTCAGCATCGACGCAAGAGCGACTGCCGACGAACCTGTAGCAAGGTGCGCCGTGCGATAGATGCACCACAGCGTTCCGCAAGCGAGCGCGAGGCTGAACAACCGCGCGATCCACACCGCACGGACGGTCTTGTCGGGCGTGATACCCGGTGCGTGCAGCCACTGGTTGTGGTTTTCGGCCCGCAGCCCCCACGTAAACACGAGATCGTTGGAGCGCAGCAGGCTGGCGATGTCCGAGCGATCGGTGGCGGCGATTAGCACGGCGGCAAGTGTGTAGTACAGCGGCGGCTGATGCGACTCGACCGACCACTGCGAGACGACGTCCCCGGCGGCCGCCGCGGCATTGAGGTCGTCGCGCGAGGGGATGATCGGCAGCGCGCCGGTCTCGGCAAGCGCGTGGACATACAGGAAGTGCGCGGCCTCGTCGGACGCTTCGAATAGCGGAACCGCCACCGCGCTGCTCAGCGCAAGCAAAACGAACAGCGCGAGGATCGTAACCGCTACAACTTTCGCCGCAAGCGGCTGTTCAAAGCGTGCAAACGCCCCCTCGGCAGTCCGCAGTGAGGGGGCGTTGAGGCGCGATGCGCTCATTTAGGCCAGCGTGTGACTCTCGCCCGGCTTGAGGACAATTGGCGTCGCGTCAGTGTTTGCCCTGATCTCAGCCGCCCACGCATCGCCGTCCTGCGCGATGGTGGGGAAGGTGTTGTAGTGCATCGGCACGACGAACTTGGGCGCGAGCAGCTTGGTGGCCCGTACCGAGTCACGAACACCCATCGTATAGTGGTCGCCGATACACAGGAAAGCCGCGGCGAGGCCGTCTTCGCCGAACAGCGCCATATCGCCGAACAGCGCGGTGTCGCCGGAGTAGTACAGGCGGCGTCCATCGGGCGCGGTCAACACAAAACCCTGCGGGTTTCCGCCGTAGCTCCCATCGGGCATGCTGGATGAGTGAAACGCCTGCACGAAGGTCACCTTGACGAATCCGGCGTCGAACGTGCCACCGGTGTTCATGCCGACCGAATGCCCTTTGTTCAGCCCATGCTTGTCGAACCACCCGCCAACCTCGACGTTGCTGAGGACTTTGGCCCCGGTACGATTGGCGATCGAGACGACATCGGTCACGTGATCGCCGTGGCCGTGACTGACGACGATCAGGTCGGCTGGTAGCTCGGATGCTGATGTCGGGGCTGCAGGATTGCCAGTCAAAAACGGGTCGACGAGTAGTTTGTGGCCATCGAAATCAAAGAGAAACGTGGAGTGGCCCAGCCACGTGAACGAAATGGCAGTCATTTTGTCTTGCTCCTGCTAACTGATCTACTGGTTCTTCGCCATGTAGGTGAGCGCCTTGCCCTGCGTCCGGTTAGCGGCGAGGAGTTCGAGCATCACCTGATAGAACTGGCCCATCGCCGCCAACACCAAGCCACCGACCAGACCCCCAATGATGACAAGCGCGCCGGTCAGCGTGTAGGTATTACGCAGGGATGCGTCTGCCAGATCGCCTAGGAGCAGGCTGGGCCGAATGATCAGCACCGATCCGAAGAAGATGCCGGCCAGAGCCGCCACGATTCCGAGGATAATCAGCAGCAGTGCCACGAGGCGTAGAAAAATGTAGCGGCGTTCTCTTTTTCTCATGTCCACATCCCCCTAGGTAAGCGCATGCCCGTTACGGTTTGATGATGACTTTACCTATGTTTTTGCGGTTCTGCATGTGATTGAACGCATCGACGGCGTTTTCAAGCGGAAAAGGCGTGTCGATGACCGGTTTGACCGCACCCGAGAGCACCATCTCAAGCACGCGCATTGTATCTTGTACTACCCGGTCGCGCGCCTTTTCGAAGTACTCGCTCAGGAAGTAGCCCACGATCGTTTTATTCCGGCGCAGGATTTCACTGGTGCGGATTTCGTTGACCTCGGTACTCGCGATACCAAGGACGACGATTCGCCCGGCAAATGCCAACAGGTCACGATAGCTTCGCCAAAACACGTCGCCGCCGACCGACTCAAGAATCAAGTCCGCGCCTCGGCCGTCGGTGAGCCGAAGGACATCCTCGACCCAATTGTCGGCGCCGTAGTTTACGGCGTCCGCGCCGAGGCCGATGATCGTGTCGCACTTGGTATCGTTGGATGCGGTGCCGATAATCTTGCCCGCGCCCAAGTGCCGCGCCATTTGGATTGCCAGTGTGCCTACACCGCCCGCCGCCGCGTGGATCAGCACCGTTTCGCCGGGTTTCAGGCCGCCGTGTGTGTCCAGACAGTGCAACGCCGTCAGACCTTGAACGATCAACGCCACGGCGAGGTCGGACGTCATGGCGTCCGGCAGCGGGGACACAGCGCCCTGATGCGCGATGCAGTACTCCGCCAGCGCGCCGGCACCGATCGTCGCGTAGACGCGCTGGCCGGGCTGCACGCGCGTGACCTCCGGCCCAACGGCGTCGACTACGCCTGCCAGCTCACGGCCGAGCACCTGCGGAAGCTCAGTGCGTTGCAGGTAGCGGCCTTCGCGAATCATGATGTCAGAGTAGTTGAGGCCGACCGACTCAACCTTGATGCGTACCTCTTTGCGGCCGGGGTCGGGGATCGGCATGTCGATGACCTGCATGACCTGCGGGCCGCCCAACGACTCAATCCAGATTGCTTTCAAGACCCACTCCAATCATCAATGACCAATATCGTTCGGGGCGCTGCACCAAGACCTGCAAACAGGTTTTCGCCCTCTGGATTCCAACATCACCTCCCGGCCCCCTCTCCAACTTGGAGAGGGGGTGTCGAGCAAAGGAAGGCGGGGGTGCGGTTCGGCTGGAGGTGCGGAGGCGCCGCCTCTGCCACGTTAGCGGCGGCGCTCCTCGAGCAGATCGAGCGCATGGTTCAGGACATCGAAGCCTTCGGCCCCGCGACTGCCGAGGTGCAGGCGAATTGCGCGGCACTTATGGGCATCGAGGGCCTCGAAGTCGCCGCTGGCCTGCGCCATATTGAGCGTCGAGAAGCTGAACGGCATGTCCGGGATCTCCAGATCGCGCTCGTAGTCGGCGGTCAGCAGCACAAACACGCCGTTGTTCGGGCCGCCCTTGTGAAGCTGTCCGGTGCTGTGCAGGTAGCGCGGCCCGTAACCGCCCGTCACCGCGCGCTTGGTGATGTGTCGCAGGCGCCGACGCACGTCCGCCATGGCCTTGTCGGTTTCCGGCGTGGTCGGCAGGTAGGCGAGCAAGGCGAAGTAATCGCCGGCCATCGTGCCTGCGAAGTGCGCCGCGATCAGTTGTACCATATCGGTACGATCGAAATTGTGCTGGCTGCTCAGCTCGCGGATGATGCCGATCGAATGGTGATCGGCATACAGATGGACACCGTGCTTCTCGGCAATCGGTACGGGCGACGGGAGTGTGCCGTAGTCCTTGAAATGTTCGAGCAGCCGTGCCGTATTCTGCTTGCTTTCAGTGACGTTCGGTTCGTCGAACGGGTTGACTGCGAGAATCTTCCCGGCTACGGCGGTCGCGTATTCCCAACGGAAGAATTCGCCCCCGAGCGCATAGCAATCCTTGACGACCAGCGTCAGGCGCGGGTGACCCGCTTCGCGTAGTGCACGGATCTGGGCGTCCATCACAGCATTAGCCGGGTCGTCTTTCACCTTGATGTAGATGAACAGTCGATCGCTAGCGTAATCGTGCGGCATACCGACGGTCGAGCCGACCACCGGAACGATACCCTTGCCTTCCTTGCCGGTGCTTTCGGCGATGAGCTGCTCGGCCCAACTGCCAAACGCGGCGATGCTCGGGCTGGTGAAGATGGCGACCTTATCGCGGCCTTTCGTCGCAAGAATGCCCATCAGCGCACCGAGATAGGCCGCCGGGTTCTGATTAATGATGATGCCCGGACCGCACGCCCGCATCATTTCGGTGGCGCTGCCCCACAGCCGATCGAGATCGAGGCCGATGACCGCTGCTGGCACCAGTCCGAAGTAGCTGAGCGCACTGTAGCGCCCGCCGATGTCGGCCGGATTTTCGAACACGTCGAGGAAGCCTTTGGCACGCGCTTCCTCGGCCAGCGTGGTGTCCGGGTCGGTGATCGCGACAAACTGCTTACCGTTCTGCCCGGTGCGGTAGTAGAAGTAGTTGAAGAATGCCTGCGTCTCGATGGTCGTGCCGGACTTGCTGCTCACGATAAACAGCGTCGTGGGCATGTCCAGCTTGGCTTCCAGCGCGGCGATCTGGTCGGGATTGGTGCTGTCTAGCACGTAGAGTTTGGGGAACCCGGTCGAACTCCCGAACGTGGTAGCCAGTACTTCAGGCGCGAGGCTGCTGCCTCCCATGCCGAGCACGACGGCGCCGGTGTACTTGTCCTTGACGCTGCTTTGGAACGACTTGAGGCGGCCGAGGTCGATTGTCTTGTCGACGTCGAGCCAACCGAGCCGATTCTCGATCTTGGTGATCGTCGGGGCGTGGTTCTTCCAGACACTGCCGTCCTTGTTCCAAATGCGGCCGGCGATAAACTCGTGATCGAGTTGCTTGACGATCGCGCGGAAGTCTTCGGCATACATGCCCAGCGCTACGTTTTGGCTGCCGATGACGCCGCTGATCAACACTGCGCGTTTGGCGTCGAGCTGCTGGATCAACGCCTCGAACGACTCGGCGAACGAGTCGACACCATCTTCGAGCAGCTGATGGGTGATCTGGTTGAAGTCGATCCCGGCCTCTTTGAGCTGGTTCAGCGTGTCGTGCGCGCTGTCGAGGTCTTGGGTCAGCGTCTCACTGGCGGTACCGTGGTCGGCGAACGCCGCCAAGGTATCGGGCGGCAGTGTGTTGACCGTATGCGGGCCGATCAGCGCGTCGACGTACATCGTGTCGGGGTAGGCCGGGTTCTTGGTGCTGGTCGAGGCCCACAAGGGGCGCTGAACCCACGCGCCGGCCTCGCGCAGCGGCTTGAAGCGGTCGCCTTCAAACAGGCGGCGGAACTCCATGTAGGCGGCCTTGGCGTTGGCGATGGCCGTTTTGCCGAGCAGTTTGCTGTTGAGCGTCACGCGGTCCAGGTCGCGGGCCTGGGCGGCGCGCACGTTGCCGTCGAGCATCTTGTCGACCATTGTGTCGATACGGCTGACGAAGAAGCTGGCGACCGAGGCGATACCGCTGACCGGTAGACCTTCGGCCAAACGCCGTTCCAGCCCGCGTATGTAGGCCTCGGCGGCGCGCACGTACGCCGATACGGCGAACAGCAGTGTGACGTTGATGTTGATTCCGGCGTAGATCGCCTCTTCGATAGCCGGGATGCCGGCGGGCGTGGCCGGAATCTTGATCATCACGTTGGGCCGGTTGACCTCCGCGAACAGACGTTTGGCGTCGGCCAGCGTGCCGACGGTGTCGTTCGCGAGGTGCGGCGAAACCTCGAGGCTAACGTAGCCGTCGCGGCCTTCGGTGCGGTCGAACACCGGCTTGAACAGATCGGCTGCGGTGCGGATATCGTCAATCGCCAGCTTCTCATATAACTCGACAATCTCGAGTTCAGGATTGGCGGCGATGTCAGCGTCGTAGTCGTCGCTGCCGCCGATCGCCTTCTGGAAGATAGTCGGGTTAGACGTCACGCCGACGACGCCCATCTGGTCAATGTACGACTGATAGGTGCCGTCGTGCAGCAATTTACGGCGAATGTTGTCCACCCAAATGCTTTGACCAAGTGCCTGAACATCTACCGGTGGGTTGCTCATGATGTCTCCTCTAAGTAGTGCAGGATTATTGAGTGTTGAGGTGGCCGCGTTCGATGGCCTGCAGCTTTTCGAAACGACGTTCATACCGCGAGTCCGGGTTGGGCTGCGCCCGTACGAAGGCTTCGATGAGTTGTTCGGCCAACGCCGGGCCGACAATGCGACCGCCCAAGCACAGCACGTTCATCCGGTCGTGCTCAACGCCTTGTGCGGCGCTGTACGTGTCATGGGCGATGGACGCGTAGATCCCGTTGAACTTATTGGCCGCTATGCACGCCCCTACACCGCTTCCGCATACCACGATGCCGCGTTCGGCGAAGCCGTCGAGGACGGCATGCGCGACAGCGGCGGCGGTATCGGGGTAGTCGGCGCGCACGGCGTCGGTCTGCACGCCGAGGTCGATCACGTGATGACCATTGGCGGCCAGATAGGCGACGATGTGTGCTTTGAGGGCGTATCCAGCGTGGTCGCTGGCAATGGCGAGCTTCATTCGGCGGCCTTTCCTTGACCTGCCTACTCCGGCAGGCGCGTTTCCCTTTGCCTCTATTGTGTCATTTTATGGGAACCGTCGCAATCGGCTAACGAACAAGACGCGCCGGTGGATAGAGCCAATCCGTCTGCTGAGAAGCGTTGTTTTGCCATTTTGCCGCCTATCAACTATGCTACGAAGCAACGGTGTCAACGGAGTAAGACACATGCCTGATCGAACTGCGCGTGAGCGCGCAAACCGCGCAAACGCGCCCAAAATCAGCATTAAGAACGGTCTCTCACGGTTCGACGCCGGGGTGACGCCTCAGATTGGCCTCCAGTTGCAGGGGCGCGAGGTGGTTCAGCTTCAACGGCTGATCGGCAATCGGGCCACCGCGCGCATAGTCGCCACACAGCGCATACAGCCCGCGCCGACGAAGGCGCTTCAGCGCAAGGGCAAAGACTTCAGCGATCTGGACTCCACCCAGTTCCGCGTATCGGGCGGCAAGACCGACCGCAAGATCGAGGTTGTCGAGCGCACGCAAAAACCGAACGGCCAAGTCGTGTACTTCGCGACCGGCGAAGTCACCGGTTTCAACGGCAAGCGCCCGATCATCAGGCAGTACGATGTGCCCGTCTCGCTGGGCAACTGGTATCCGTCGGTGACCCATATCAATGGGATGGCGGTTGCGCCTCAGTCTGGCCTCAACAGCGCGGTTGCGCTGCTCGATGCCGTGAACGATGCGATGGGCAGCGCGACCGATTCCGCTTTCGATCAGAGCGCCATTGATGTGCTGTACACCTACAGCGCACAGCGCGGCGGCCTCGTCAGCGACTTGTGGGACTGCATCAAGGGAAAGGTGCGCGTCAACGATCGGGCGACCGGCAAGCAGGTCGAGATCATGCTGGACGCGATCACCCGCAAGAAACGCACCACCGTGTCCGCCCACAGCCGCGGCACGATCAAGACCGACAACGCGGTTCGCAAAGTGCACAAGAAGACGACGCGAGACCTCTTGCCGTCGCTGCGCAAGCAGCACTACAACGCGCTGGTCAAGAAGTGGGAGGGCGCCGATACCGGCATCGGCATCGGGCCTAAGGAAATGGCTGAGATGGAGCTGTACCGGATGGCCGAACAAGAGGCCAAGCAGGTCATGGATCGGTATATCCAGCTCATTTATGCCGGCAACGCCGTGCAGTACCCCTCGTCTGCACTCAAGCCGACGCTGTTTGTCGGCGGCTTGGACTTCGTGAGCATGACGGTCGGCTCGTACACCAAGCTGATCAGCGGCGCAAAGAGCGTCGGCAAGCTCGCCGGTCACGGATTTAGCAAGAACTACTCGAAAGCCGTCGGCACGGCGATCGCCCAAGACATCAGGAATAGATAGTGATGCGCGTGTATCTGCAACAATCGCGCCGGAGGGCGAGCCGTTATGGCCTTACGTGAGGACTTGAACGCTGTTCTTGCCGGGTTCGGGCCGGAAATCCGATATGAGATCCCGCCGGTCAACGACGAAGGCATGTCGCGTTTCGTCGTCAAGGTGCCGCCGGAACTCACCGTCCTGCACGATCACCAGCTTGTGGTCGATGTCCGACTCGCCGAGACGGAGGATGCGTTCACACTGTCGTCGCCTGTCGCTGCGCTCGAACAGACTCCGGACGCCGGTTTCTTCGAGGCGCTAATGCGCTTGCAGGCCGAAGACTCAACGATGGGGCGCATTGGCTTGGCGCTGTACGATACAGGCGACTACGACGTGATTCAGGCACAGGTCCACTGGGTGCTAGAGACGATCGACGGCGATCAATTCCGCGCGTTGTATCGCGCCTTCTTCATGGGCCTCGTCAACCTGATCGACGAGGTCGCCGACATGGCGCGTCAAACACGCCGCGTTGTGCCGATCCATCCGGGGCGCGGCGACTGAGAGCAAGGCGATGTGGAACCCGTTTGCGTGGATCATCCGGCTGCTGCGCGGTCCTTCCCGCCGTGCTGAACCCCTCGAAGCGGTGTACGGCGAAGACGTCGTCTACGAAGATGTTCCCTATGTAGACGAGCCGTATGTGGACGTTGATGAATCCGAGATCGCTGCCGACGCGCCGCCCCTAGACGATGAAGAAGGGGATGTCCGGCCCTCGATCTGGGTCAACATCAAGCTCGGTGACGACGGGCTTGTCACTGACGCCGATCACGAGCTGCGATACGAGATCGAGAACGCCATCGAAGAACGCGGCATCGGCGACTGGTACGGCAGCGGTTCCGGCGAGGGCTGGATGGATGTCGCGTTCATCGTGAGGGAGGGCGACTCGGTTCGTTCCGCCGTGTCCGCCGTGCGTACGATCCTGCGCGAGCTTCATGTGCCCGAAGACCGTGTGCGCATCGACGTCTTTAACGATTAGCGCCAATTCTGGCACTTCGCGCCGGCTCCGGTTCTAATGTTGCTGTTCCGATCGTGTGCAGAGGCTTTGCCTAGGCGCCCCAACGATCGAATGGCCTTTGCGACGTCGCATCCGGAGGGACGGACCATGCCGCATCCACTCGTCGTACAGCTTCGATTCACGCGGTCGGAGCTTCAGCGTGCGCTCAAAGGGGTCAGCGCGGAAGACGCGATTAAGCGCATGGGCCCGATGAACTGCATCAGTTGGATCATCGGGCATCTCGCGTGGCAGGAGCAGCTCTACTGGCTGACCCACGCCAACGGCGAGACGCCGGTGCCGGAGGTCAAGGCGTGCGGCTATGGCGAGCCGGCCTCGACGCCCGACATCGACGCGATGTGGGACGCGTGGAAGCGCGTCACTGACGCGACCGACCCGTGGCTCGATACGCTCGACAGCGCGGCGTTGGAGAGCCACACGCTGCGGCGTGTCGCGCCATATGCGCCGTACAAAGAGAGCGTCGGCACGCGCATGCGCCGCGTCACCTACCACTACTGGTTTCACATTGGGGAAGCACTGGCGATCCGGCAGATGCTCGGCCACACCGGGCTGGGCGATTTTGTCGGCGCCATTGGCGAGAAGGCTCCATACGTGCCGGAGTGATCGAGGACTACTTCGACTCGCTGCGCCACTGCTTGCGGATCGGCCCGTCGTCGCTGTAGGTGGTGCCGAGCGCGCGCTCGATCCGCAGTTCGAACAGGATGTACCGTTCTCGCGGCGTGTATGACGCCAGCGAGTCGCATTCGGCGCGCACGTGCGGGTCGGTGATCAGCTCGGCCCGCCCATGGACGATAAACTCGCCCGCACCGCCGTCGTTGTCCTCGACGCCGCCGTGCAGCGCAAAACGCGGATCGCGGTGCAGGTCATGGCCCTTCGGGGATGTCGGCTCCATGTAGACGTACAGCCGTCCGCCGCCGACCTGCGGCGTGACCGGATGGACACGCGGCCCGCCATCCGCGCGCACCGTCGCCAGATAGCTTACGCGCCCGGCAAGCCGGCCCCGGCCAAACGCGGCCAGTTCCGGTGCCGCGCCTTCGAATTCCGCCCAATTCACTGTCATGCCTGATTCTCACCCCTTCACATACGAGAATTTCTCTGCGACCTTGCCGTCTCGCACGCGCATCACGTCGACGCCGCGCACGTGCCCGCCGCCCCACGTATAACGCCAGCGGATCACGCCGCGGTCGCCGCCGGCGAACATCTCCTCGACCTCGAAGTGCGCGTTGGGCGAGGCGGCGAACAGCCGTTCCCACATCCCGCGCACGTCTGCCTGACCAGCGTACCGTTCTCCGTCCGGCGCGGGGCTGGTGTTCTCGAAGACGCAGTCGTCGGTCATCAGCGCCATGATCGCGTCGACGTCGTGCGCGTTGAACGCGTCGTGAAAGCGGGAGATGACGCTGAGAGGGTCGGTATTCTCCATGCTGAATCGCTCCTAAGGCGCATATAGTTGCAGTATAAAGCCAATTGTAGGGGATGGTGGCCGATGAACACGATGTTCGTGATTGCGGGGCTGCTGGTGTTGGGCGCAGGGCTGATCCTGTTCTACGGCGCGGTGATGAACAGCGATTGGCTGTTTGCCATGCGCCGTTCGCGCTTGTGGGTTGCGCTGCTGGGCCGCACAGGAGCACAGATCGTCTTTGGCGTGATCGGCTTCGCGGCGCTGTTCGGCGGCGGGTTTCTGGCGGTGATCGGTGTGATGAACGTCGACACCAGCGGCCTGCTCGGGACGTCGTATCAGCCGCGGTTCTTCGACGGTGTCGTGCAGTATCGGACGTTTACCGTGTATCTGATGCCGCCCCCACCGAACTACACGCCTCGCGGGGCACAGGGCTTCGAGCGGTTAATCACGCGCGAGCAGTTCGCCAACCATCGTTACGGGGTAAATTGGGGCAACTACGAAAACACAGGCGGAACAATGCCGACCAACGACGACATCCTCGCGCTGATCTCCCGTGAGCCAGACTTTTCAACAGGGTGGGTGGTCGCTACCGGGCGGCCAAATGGTGAAGTCTATGTCTATTTCGAATTCGTCGAGGTCAACTCGCCCACCGATTGGAAGTTCGGGCATATCACCAACGGTGTACGAATTCAGTGATCGAGCTTCTTCGCCTTACCACGACACTGGTGGCGAAGACCGGCTAAGTGCCCGACCCAAGAGGAGGATCACGCTGTGAACGGGCAGTACATAGTTGTTGGTCTCATTCTGCTCTTGCCGGGGCTGGCGCTGTTCTATGGGGCGGTGATGAACAGCGACTGGCTGTTTGCCATGCGCCGCTCGCAGCTGTGGGTGCGTTTGCTGGGCCGGACCGGGGCACAAATCGCCTTTGGCGTAATCGGCTTTGCCACGCTGTTCGGCGGCGGATTTCTGTCGGTGGCCGGACTGCTGGACGCGCCCCTTGAGATTGTCCCGCAGGCCACCGTTGCTGCCGGGGTAGGGCGCTTAGCGGAGAACTACGCTCCCCCAACACCGTCCGCGCTCGGCTTCTTCGATGGCGGCATTCGCTATGCCCGCCGCGTCATGTATCTCTCGCCACCTCCGCCGGGATACGTGTCGCAGGCGCCGGACAGGCTGCGCGATGTCATGACCTACGAGCAGTTCGCCGCGCATCAGGGGGGTATGAACTGGGGCGATTATGCAACAGGTTCAATGCAGACCAACGATGACATCTTGACGCTTGTCGCTCAGGCACAGGGCTTTTCGTCGGGCTGGGTCATCATCGTTGCACCCCCGTTTAGCTACCGCTATGTCGAACACGAATTCTTCGACGTTGTATCGCCGACCGATTGGAAGATCGGGCGGGTGACCGAACGGGTGCGCGCCGACCCGGACTAGTCTGCCGTTCAATCGCGCTTTGCAATCCACTCGTCGCGCAAAATGCCGTAGTTCAGGATGTCCCAGCGCTTGCCTTCGCGCCAGACGGACTGGCGGACCGTGCCTTCCAGCTTGAACCCGACCTTTTCGTAAGCACGGATACCCGCGGCGTTGTAACTCATTACGCGCAGGCCGACGCGGTATAGACCTAGTTCGTCGAAGGCGTAATCGAGCAGCAGGCCGATGGCTTCCGGACCGTAGCCCTTGCCGCGGTAGTCCGGGTCGCCGATGCCGATGGCGAACATCGCGGCGGCGTTCGGGTACTTGATGTCGAACAGCGCCACAAAGCCGATGCGCTTGTTCTCCGGCAGCGCGACGAGCATGAACGACTGCGATTCGGCGAACTGCTGTGTCGGCTGACCGACCCAGCCCTCGTTTGCGGCCGGGTTGATCGGCCGGATCGGGTCGTCGTCGAGGTTGCGCAGGTAGTCGCTGTCGTGCGACCACGCGGCGAAAAGCTCGCGGTCTTCGGGCACTTGCGCCACCAGCGCGATGCGGGCGCTCTTGAACAGCGGTCGAAACGTCATGCATCACTCCTAAAGGGCCGTGTCAAACAAAATGGGGGCGTGCACGACGCCCCCAAAACCATACAAGACGCGGATGCCGAACGGACACCCACTATTCGGGTGTCGTGAAGGCCTCGACGCTGAAGCTGCCTCCCCAAGAACCGTAGTCCTCGGTGGTGACGCCGTTGCGCTCGCTGCCGGTGTAGCTCTCCTGACCCTCCAGCATGTTGACGCGGATCGTGCCGCCGTCGGTCGTGAGGACGCCGGCGTGAACCGCCGCCACACAAACCGAGGAGTCGTCGGTATAGATGTCGGTGCCCCAAACCAAGCCGGCGGTCAGGTCGGCGCCTTCGGCCGGGCAGTTCACGATGTACGATTCCTGACCCGAGAACGAGAACCCGTACGTGCTGTCCGTCCAGCCTGAGTCGTAGACGAAGACTGCCTCGCCGTCCAGAACGACGAACGCCGGCGTGCCGGTGTAGGAGTCGTTAAGCGTAACGGAGCGCAGAATCGTGTCGATTGCCACATCGACGTCTTCGCTCACAGAGCTGGGCACCCACGTGAACGTGATGGTGACGAACAGGTCGCGGTTGAGCGTGACGATGCCGACCGCCTGAGCGACTTCGCCTTCTTCAAGCTCGACGTATTGCGTCGGGTCGTAGAGCTGGATGGTCAGCGTGCTCTCGTCCACCAGCGTAGCGGCATGCTCGGCCGGGTCGTATTCCGCGTGTCCGGCTGATTCAGCGATGTACGAGACGACATCTGTGAAGTACAGCTCGGGGTTGTAGTACTCGCCGACATCGTTCACGCTGATCGACGCGCTGATCGAGAAATCTTCGGTCTGGATGCCGACGAAGGTGTCGACGGTTTCACTGCCGAAGCCCGCCGACCAGCCGTCCGGCAGCGAGACCTCAACGCCGCCGCAGAACTGCACGACGCCTTCCGGCATATCCGCGACGGCGACAGCGCATTCGTCGACGACCAGTTCGTCGGTGTCGACATCCGGCAAGTCGAAGTCGATCTCGGTAATCGAGGCACTGCCGATAACCGCCAAGCCGAGATCACGCACCGTATCGTTCACCGTACCGACCTCGGCCGCGATGATCCCGAACACCGGCCCGACCGCGGTGTCGACAATCACGAGATACCCTTCACCGATGCCCTCAAGGTTGACCAACGTTGACGTACCGCTGCCATTCGCCAGCGTGATCGGCTCGTCATCGCCAACCCGTTCGACATTGATGTCGAAGGTCGCCAACACCGCAATCGGGTCGCTTTCGCCAGTCAGGTCGAAACTGCCGAGGAGGAGGCCGTTGAAGATGAAAAACGCGAACGTCTCGTCCTGATCGGCCACGGCCGCTATGCCCGGTCCAAATTCTTGCACCTGCGCGTCCGATGGGTAGCCGATTGTCAGCGACCCGTCCGAGGTACTAAACGTCTCGGTCAGGTCTTGCGCCGATATCGTCATACCCACTAGTACGAGCACCAGCAGGACTGCGATTCGCTTGAACGTCATTTGTGGGTCTCCTTAAGGAAGTGAAGATGGTGGTTAGCATCGTTTCGCAGGATATGACAGTTTACGAGCGCTGGCAAGCTGAACTCTGCCAATGTACCGCAGTTTACGAGATGCTATACTTCGCCCCATGAGTCGACTGCCCCCTGAACCTCCATTGACCGAACGGATTCCGCCCGATCACCTCGGCATGCTGGTGACGGCGCTCATCCTCGGGCTGCTGGCGTGGGCGGGTCTAGCGGCGTTGATCATGACTCAGCCGCCGCGCATCGGCGGACAGCTGTGGCTGTTTTTCGCGCTGCTCAGCGTCGCCGTGAGCTGTACGGTGCTGCCGTTTGTCCGGTACGTCAACGTGCGCTTCACGCCGATGACGCGCGACCTGCCGCCAAGCGGCGTCATCCTTCGGCAGAGCGTGTGGTTCGGCGTGTACGTCACGATCTGCGCATGGCTTCAAATTCCGCGCGTGCTCAATATGTCGATTGTCATCCTGCTCGCGCTGGCGTTCATCGGCGTCGAGATCTTCCTGCGCATCCGCGAGCTGCCGCATGAGCGGCGATGATCTTGAACACGTGAAACGAAAAGGGACACGCGTGGTGTCCCTTTTGCATGAAACGTCCCAACCGGCGCTAGCCGCGGATGATGCGTACGTGCCGGTTCGGCTCTTCGCCGAAGCTGCGTGATTCCAACTCGGCCTTGCGAGCCAGTTGGTGTTGATGCCGGCGGACCACAGCGCCCTGCGGAGAGAGATCGACGAACGGCGCACCGGCGCGCACCTGAAAGATCGCCGACTCAGCCTCCTGCAGGGCCTTCCCAAAAGGGTCGGCAGCGGACACCTCAAGCCCGAACATGTCGATCAGCGTGTCCTCGATCTGGCTGACGGTGTTGGCCCTCAGCACGTAGATCGGCATACCACGCCGCTCGGCATCGACGATCAGCTTGGGCCGTCGCCGGTAGAGCGTTTTCAGCGTCATGACGGCGTCGGCACGGCCGACATCGTCGGTTACTTCCAGCGAGACGTGCAGACGCTTGGCGGCTTGTACAAGCCGATTGCGCGCCACGCCGTACGCGTGGATCTTCATCGCCTTCAGCTCGCCGCGCCCGCCGCCGCTGATCGGCCTTTGCAGCGTGGGCGGCACGTCAAGCACGGGTGCCGGGCGCTGGCGTTCGACAGAGGTCGGGCGGGTGCCCCGCCGCGGGGCCGGGGCCGCTTCGACGTCCGGTCCATGCCGGCCGTTGCTGCGCCCGAAGCCCTGCGCCTGATTCCGTTCGTCCATCGGCATTTGCTTGACGGCGATGTCCATCGTGCCGTCTGCGAGGCGCGTGCGCACTTGAATCTGCGGTGCGCGCCCGCGCAGGATGGTGTCGACGGCAGTAGCGACGTCCTCGTGCACGACCAGTTCGTCGCGGGTCTTGATCTCGACGAGCACCTCGAACGTGGGCGGGGCGCGGCGTTCCAGCACGGTCTTCTGCGTGCCGCGGCGGCGCGCCTCGTCGTCGGACAAGGTGACCGATTCGATACCGCCGACAAGGTCGGACAGCGTCGGGTTGAGCATCAGGTTGTCGAGCGCGTTGCCGTGCGCCGTGCCGATCAACTGCACGCCGCGCTCGGCGATCGTGCGCGCGGCCATAGCCTCCAACTCGCGGCCGATCTCGTCAATGACGATCACTTCCGGGTTGTGGTTTTCGACGGCTTCGATCATGACCTCGTGCTGGCGCTCCGGGCGGCTGACCTGCATACGGCGCGCACGTCCCACGGCCGGGTGCGGCACGTCGCCGTCGCCGCCGATCTCGTTGGAGGTATCGACGATGACGACGCGCTTGGTATCGGCCAGCACGCGGGCCGCTTCGCGCAGCAGGGTCGTCTTGCCGACGCCCGGCGGGCCAAGCAGCAGAATGCTTTTGCCGGTCACGATCAGGTCGTGCACGATGTCGATGGTACCGTACACCGCACGCCCGACGCGGCACGTCAGGCCGACGACCTGCCCCTTGCGGTTGCGGATCGCAGAGATGCGGTGCAGCGTGCGTTCCATACCGGCGCGGTTATCCGCGTCGAACTGCCCGATGTTCTGTACGATCGAGTCGAGTTCGTCGTGGGTGATCTCTTCTTCTGAGAGGACAACTTCGCGATCGGTGAACCGTGCTGTAGGAGCACGACCGAGGTCGAGGACAACCTCGAGGAGGCTGTCAGTGTTGCCTAAGTTGTCGAGAGCAGTATTGATCCGGTCGGGGAGGACACGCTTGAGTTCTTCGATATTGTCGGTTATCCGTTTTTCCATGTAGGGTTCTGCACTCCGGGATATGAGCCCACCCGTTTTTGGCCCAGTGCGATGCACCGCTGGTCCAGCAGCAGCGCAACCCAGCATTATCAGTATAGCAGTGTTATTTCGCTAACTAGAGTCTAGCGTGGTATTGGTTTACGTCAACCATTGGGGAAATGTCACCCGGAAGCCGTAGGGTGTCACCGCCGGGCATGGTGGCTGTGATTAGGCCGCGCCATCACCCGGTCCAGCTTCTCCACCAGCGCCTCGAACGGGGCGGTACGCACACCGGCCGTGATGTGCTTGACCATCAGCGCCTGCTGCACGCCCGGCACGCAGCCCAGCCGTTCCATCGCGCTGCCCATCCAGTCCTGATAGCGTCGCACGCAGAACGTGATCGGCGTCTTGGCCGCCGGGCTGATCATTTGCAGCGCGGCGTCGAGGATGTGGGCGGCGTCCGGCAGCGTGTCGGGATGCAGGTAGCTCAAGACGTAAATTCCGCGCTTGCCGGTGGAATACGCCACATACCCCTCGACACACCCGTTGCGGTGATAGACCAGCCGGGGCATGTCGCTGGGCGGTACGGCAATCGGCTGAAGCAGAGGCGGCACACACTGCGCAATCAGACCTTGCACGCCGATAATGTCGTTCTGCGTCTCTTCGGTCAGTTGGAAGCGGCTCGGCATTGGCGCGTACATGCCTCGCCGGTGCCACAACTGCTGACGGGTGTAGACGGCGAAACCTGCCGTGCGCAGCACCTCGAACATCGCGCTGTCTTCGGCAACTTCCGCCACCAGCGTATGCGCGCGCATTTTACCGGCCTCGCGGGTCATGGCATCGAGCACGTGTAGCCACGCCGTGTCGTCGGCCGCGGGCGCAGGCTCGGGCGCGATATAGACGACGTGTGCGTTCGGCTCGTCGTCGCGCACTTTGATCTGGCCGATGACCGGGGCCTGCGGACCGCGAGCGATCAACGTCGAAACGCCGCGCGACGGCAGCAGAATACCTGTCAGGCTGCTGCCGACATCGGTCGTGAAGTGGGCCTCGTTGTCCAAACACACACACGACTCGATCAACCGCCGTACGACAGGTAGATCGATCAGTCCGACTGCATGGGTTTCGATTTCGCGTTGACTCATAAGAGTATGATCAGTATTTCAACCACCCACCCATTATAACCCGCCCAATCGGCGTTAGACGCGCATAAAACGCAGCTTTGGATTGACCGGGTCGACTACTTTTATCGTACAGTACGTTTGGAACCGCTTACAACAGAACGACCCCGGGGAGGTTTTATGCGTCGACTGATTGCATCACTCGTACTGATTGCGCTGCTCGTCGCTCCTGCTGCGGCGCAGGAACAGACGATCGCGGCCGTCGCCGGCAACACAGGCGACTTCTCGACCTTGTTCACGCTTCTTAGCACCGCCGATCTGGTCGGCCTGCTGGACGACCCCGACGCCGAGTACACGGTTTTCGCTCCGACCAATGCGGCCTTCGAGGCGCTTCCCGCCGATGTCGTCACAGCCCTCACCACTGACGTGTCGCTCCTCACACGCGTCCTGACCTATCACGTCCTTGAGGGCGCTTACGACGCCGAAGCATTGGCCGTCTTGCCCTTGGCCGCAACGATGGAGATGAGCGCCCTCGACGGCGAGGCGATAGGTTCGTCGCTGGTCTTTACGTCGATTGACGGTGCATTGAGCGTTAACGGCGCACCAGTCGTAACGGCCGACGTGGCGGCGTCGAACGGCATGATCCACATCGTCGAGCGCGTACTCATCCCGCCCGATGTCGCGGTCGAGCTGGGCCTGCGCCCCGACACGACCGACGAGACTGAATATGTCTTGTTCGGGTCTCTCAATCCCGGCGGCTTGGACGGCGATCGCGTGTTCAAGGCGCCCGCGGTCGATCCACAGACGATCGAAGAGGTCACCGGCTTGGCCGACGTTGCCAGCGTGGAGAGCATCGCGTTCGACTCGGCCGGGAATGCGTGGGTGACCGTCGACCTCACGGTGGTAGACGGCACGATCACGAATGGCGGGCTGTTGGTATACACCGACTTCGGTTCCGGCACGTTGGACACGCCGCGTGTGATTGCAGGTGAGAACACGGGGCTGGTTGCCCCTAAAGGGCTGCAGGTGCTTGAGACGATCGACGTCGTCGCCGTGGCAGACAGCGGAGCACGCAACATCAAGTTGTTTGGACTTGACGCGGAGGGCGACGTTGAACCCGCAGCCGTCGTGACCATCGGCGAGAACGGGTCGGTGTGGGATGTTTGGTACGACCTGTTCAACGACACGCTGTACGCCGCCAAGACCAACGGCGAGATCGCCGCGTATGACGGGTTTAGCGCGACTCTGGGCGCGGAAGGCCCGACCCGCCTCATCGTTCCGACGGATGCCGACGGCAGCAAGATTTCGGTCAACCTGCACGGCATCGACATCGACTACGACAGCAACACGGTCATCCTCACCGATGTCGGCGATCCGGCTGTAAACACGGACGGACAGGTGTTCGTCATCAGCGTGATCAGCATTTCGGACGGGCCGACGCCAGTCGACGTGCGTATCGCGGGCGATCAGACGGGCATGGGCAATCCGGTCGACGTGATCTTCGATGGAACGGGAATCTTCATCGCCGAGAAGGCCAACGATACGCTGCTCTATTACGCCGACATTCTGCAGCGCACCGGCGATCTGAACGTCGCGCCGGAGATTGTGCTGCCGGCCCTCAAGGCCGAAAGCGTGGCGCTGTATCCGACGCGCGAAAGCAAGGTGATCGTTGACATGGGGCTGATGCCGTAGCGCCTCGCCTCGCCGAGAATCCAAAACGCCCCGGGACGACCGGGGCGTTTTGCGTCTGACGTGTGACGGTCGCTAATCGCCGGTACTTGCTGCTGGGTCGGGCGTTGGTGATGCCTGCGAAGCGACCTGCGTGGACGTCGCTTCCATGTCGGCATACTGGTCGGTGATGACCGAGTCGCCGAGGAACCGCACGACGCTCACCCATGTGCGCCCCGGCTTGAGCATAATCGGCGTGTTGTTGCCATAGATCAACTGAAGCGCGCTGCCCGGTTCGCGGTCGCGCCGGCGCCAGAAGCCCTGAAAATACTGCCCATCGCGGATGACGAAGGCGCGGCCCTGATCCCACAGCGCGATCTCCATCGACTCGTAGTTCGAGCCTTCGGGGAACAGGTCGGGGCGGCGGTTGTGCGGCACCTCGATGACGACGAGATTGTCCGCCCATAGCTGTTCGCCAGTGGCGGCGTCGGTGTGCGGCACGCCATCGGTGAAGCGCAGATAGCGCCCCGTCGCCGGGTCGAACTGCCAGCGTGCGTCGATCTGGCCGTACCAGTCGACTTCGATGTCGAGCGCAGGCTGCCCGCCCGGGTCGATGATGTCGCTGAACGCGAAGCCGAACGCCCGGTATGGCGTGTTGACGCCGCGCGCGGTCGCTTTTTCCATCAGCTTGTCCGGCTCAAGAAACAGCGTATGCTCGAACGCCTTGTCTTCCTGCGGGATGCGGATGAACCCGGCGTCTTCGTTGTCGCCCTTGAGCGGCGAGAACGTCTGATACACATACGGCGACGACATGATCAGCCGCTGGATCGGCTCAGAGGTGCCGGAGTACGCCAGCAGCGCCTGATACATGGGTAACAGCTCGAGGTCGAGCAGGCGCGCCGAGCGCACCGACCCGACCAGATCGGGCATCTGGCTGCGGAAGATCGCCGCAAAGCGCGTCACGCCGCCTTCGGCCTCGACTTCAAATACCACGTCGGCCATGTTGACGTTGGTCTGTGGGCGCACGATCGGCGGGAAGTTGCTGATCTTGACGATCAGGTTGCGCCTGTTGCGCGCCTCTTCGTTCGGGTACATCTGCCCGGTCAGCGGGTTGATACCCTCGGGGTAGAAGAACGGGCCGATCGGTGTCGGTGTCGGCGTCGGGGTGTTGGTTGGGGTGAACGTCGCCGTTGGGGTGTTGGTCGGCGTGAACGTCGCTGTCGGCGACGGAGTCGGTGTACGCGTCGGCCCCGGTGGCGTATTCGTGATGAACAGGATCGGTTCCGGCTCCGGCGTGTTGGTGTTGAACAACTGCGCATCCGTCGGCGCGCTCATCAGCAGGCTGATGGCGATGCCGGCCAGTACGAGCGGCACGATGCGGGCAAAACGGGTCATAAGCGAGGACGTCCCTACTGTGGTCAGGCCGCAGGACAGTATACGGGCGGGCCGAAGACCGGACTAGGGCGCGGTCGGTTGCCGTAGAGCAAACGGCGGACGGATTGATGACGCGTGAGCCTTCCGAGAACGTTCAATTAACCGGACGCCCGTCCGGAACATTGGCGGTCTACAATGCGACGTGTCCGAAGGGAAGATACTACAGGTGAACCTAATGCGTTCTGACAAGCAAGCTGGACTATCCCGTCGTTCGTTCTTGAAGAGTATGGGCATGGGCGCCGCTGGGGCGACGCTCGCATCGACCGGGCTGGGCGTCTTCGCGCTGCCCGTCAGCGCACAGGGGAGCGCACCCGCTTTCGGCTCGTTCTATCGCACCAATGTCGGCGAGTTTGGATTGACGGTCATTCAGGATCGCGTCGGCACGATTCCCTCCAACGTGCTGGCCGCAAACGCCGACCCGGCCGAACTCAACGCCTTGCTGGAAGCCAACAATCTGCCGCTGGAGCAGCAGAAGTCGACGTTCAACGTCATCGTGCTCGATGCCGGCGACCGGCGCGTCCTCTTCGACACCGGCAACGGCGCAGGCGCGGGCCTGCTGGTCGAGACGCTCGGCATTCTCGGCCTGCCAGCGGATACGATCACCGACGTGCTGATCTCACATATCCACCCCGATCATGTCGGTGGCGCGAGCAGCGACGCGGGGGTGAGCTTTCCCAATGCGACGTATCACATCGGCGAGACGGAGAAGGGCTTCCTCGACAGCGGCGCGCTCGCCAACGCGACGGCAAAGCTCCAGCCCGTGATCGACGCGGGTCAGCTCAACGTGATGCCGGACAGCGGCGAATGGCTGCCGGGCATCACCGCCATGCCGTCGTTCGGGCACACGCCGGGGCACCTCGCGTTCATGATCGCAAACGGTGATGACGCGCTGCTATCAGTCGTCGATGCCGCCAACAACTCGATCGTGTCGGTGGCTCGCCCTGACTGGGCGCTTGGCTTCGACGCCGATCCTGCTGCCGCCGCGACAGCCCGCCGCGCGCTGTTCGAACAGGCCGCGGTCGATGGACTGAAAGTATTCGGCTATCACTTTGCCTTCCCGGGCATGGGCTACATCGTGACCGAAGGCGACGGTTTCCGCTTCGTGCAGGTCAACGGCTAAACACGTTAGGGCGCCGCCCCACGCCATCACACAAGGACGTGCGACCTCTAGGCTCCCATCTCCGCGATTTCGCGGAGATGGGACTGTCAGATGTACGCGAATGCAGGGATGCAAATCCCTGCCGGGGTATGGGGCAGCGCCCAATAGACTACGGCACGATCTGGCGGCGGAACGACGTCAGTTGTTCGGCCCCGGTCTCGGTGATGACGACGTTGTCTTCGATGCGCACGCCGCCCAATCCCGGCACGTAAATCCCCGGCTCGACCGTGAACACGCTGCCGACCGTCAGCGGAGCATCGACGCCGGATGCGATCTGCGGCAGTTCATGGACTTCCAGCCCGAGCCCGTGCCCCGTGCGGTGGATGAAGTATTCGCCGTAGCCCGCCGCTTCGATCACGTCGCGCGCGGCCTTGTCGACGTCGCCGCAGCGCGCGCCCGGCTTACACGCCGCGACGCCAGCACGGTTGGCGGCCACGACCGTCTCATGAATCTTCTGCATCTCGGCGTTCGGCGTGCCATACACGACCGTGCGCGTCAGGTCGGCCGGATACCCTTGATAGCGACCGCCCCAGTCGACGAGTAAGAATTCGCCGGCCTGTAAGGCGCGATCGGTCACGCCGCCGTGCGGCAGCGCCGAGTTGGGGCCGGTCTGCACCAGCGACTCGAAGCTCAAGCCCTGACATCCGTGCTCGATCAGCAGCGAGTCCAGTTTGAGGCCGATCTCGCGTTCGGTCATGCCCGGCTTGACCCACGCAAGCAGCGCGTCGAACGCGGACTCGCTGCGCTTGCACGCCGCGCGCAATGCGGCCAGTTCGCCAGCGTCCTTCTGCTGGCGCAGCAGCAGCAGGTCGGTGCCGATGGGGTGGCGGCGGATAGTCGACTCCGCCGCCTCGAATCCCATCCATTCGAACAGGCGCATCGACATGTCGTCAATCGCAATCGTGCCATCGGCAAGACCAAGCGCCTTGACCGCGGCTTCGAACGCGCCGTGATAGCCCTCTGTATCCGTCCACACGAACAACTGCGCTTCGAGGTCGGGGCGCACATTCACCTGCGGCACCTCTAACGCGGGGATGATAATCGACAGGTGCTCGCCTTGTACCAGCGCGATGATCGGCCGTTCGCTGGTGTGAAAGTTTAGGCCCGTGAAGTACTTGAGGTTGGCCCCCGGCACGAGGGCGATCGCGTCGGCGTTCTGCACCGACTGTGAGAGTTTGGCGCGGCGAGCGGCGTAGTCCATACGAGGTTCCTTTGAGGATCAGGCTGTCCGTAGGCGGATTATACCAGCGCCCCTATAATGCCCGATACGAATCCGCGGTATGAAAAACAGGCTGTATGACGTTGCGGCGAATAGTGATCGTTGGCGTAATTCTCGCGGCCCTGACCGTCGGCCTGCTGCTCGATCTGCGTGCACACGGCTTGGTGTGGCAGGTCTTCTGGTCGCAGACCGGCGAAGAGGAGCCGCTGGCGCAGGTGCGCGGCATGGTCGAGTGGGTGGGAAACCTCATCCGAGCCCAGCCTCGCAACGATCCGCTTGTGCCCGTCCAGCACGCCGGCGAAAACCCGTTCGGCATGAACACGTTCCTGCAGTTGGAACCCGACCCCGCCAAAGTCGAACAGCAGCTCGCGCAGATCAGCGCGGCGGGCTTCGCGTGGATTAGGCAGGAATTCACGTGGGAGGACATCGAGATCCACGGCCGCGGCGACTTTGCGGACCGCCGCAACGTGGACGCGATCGGCGTGGTTGACGCGTGGGCGAAGTACGACCGTATCGTGGATCTCGCAGAGCAGTACGGCCTGCAGATTCAGGCGCGCATCAGCAACCCGCCACAGTGGGCGCAGTCCTCGCCCGAGGCCGGCGACATGGCCCCACCGGTGCTGATCGAGGACTACGTCAACTTCGCGCGCACGTTGGCCGAACGCTATCGGGGCCGCATCCGCTTCTATCAGGTGTGGAACGAGCCGAACATCTACCCGGAGTGGGGCGAGTCGGACGTCGACCCCGAGGCCTACACCGACCTGCTGTGCGCGGCGCATGAGGCGCTCAAAGCGGTCGACCCGGAGATCGTCGTCATCAGCGGGGCGCTGGCGCCGACGATCGAACTCAGCGGGCGCAACCTGAACGATTTCGTGTTCTTCGAGCGCATGTATGCCGCCGGCGCGGGCGCGTGCTTCGACGTGCTCTCGATGCAGGGCTACGGGCTCAACAGCGGGCCGACCGACCGCCGAATGCGCCCGGTCACGGTCAACGTCGGGCGGAGCCAGTACATCCGTGAACTGATGATCGCGCATGGCGACGCGTACAAGCCGATCTGGCTGAGCGAAGCGGCGTGGAACGCCGTACCGGGCGAAGAGGCCGACCCGCGCCCGATCGACGCGCGCTACAACTTCGGGCAGGTCACGCTGGAACAGCAGGCACGCTACATGCCGCTGTTCTACGAGCGCATCCAGTCCGAGTGGCCGTGGGTGGGCGTGGTCAACTACTGGTTCTTTACCCTGCCCGACGACCGTCGCAGCAACGAGAGCTTTTACTATTTCCGTATGGCCGAACCCGATTACAGCGCCGAGAAGCCGTCGTATTCTACGCTGCCCGTATACGACGCCATGCGCGAGTACATCACCGCCGTTGACCATCCGCTGCGGATCGGTGTGCATCAGGCGGGTGAACACTGGCTGATCGAGACGGACGGCGGCGTGATCGATGCCGACGGCACGCAGTTCGGGACGGCGACTTCCGGCGGACATACTACGTTTGTCGCCGAAGGTACCGGCGTGGCGCTGCGCTGGCGGGGCGAGTCGCTGACCGTAACCGTCGACGGGACGACCACGACCTACACAGGCAATGGCTCGACATGGATCGAAACGCCGGTCGCATCTGACCTGTTCGGTGGCCGGTTCGACGTCGTGGTCGAGGGCGGTGCGGCGCTCCTCGACGCGGTCATCGTGCGCGACGATCGTAATGTCGCGGTCGGCGCCATCATTACCGTTGTGCTCGCGATTGCCTGCGCCATTGGGGTGCTTGCGGTCACATTGCGCCGGAAAACCCAATCCGTTCCCAACAATTTAACCATTTGAATTCATTGAAACGACATCGTTGTGCGGTATCCTTGAGGTGAATCATCACTGCACAGGAGGCCGTCAATGAACGTGCTCCGCATCGAAACGAGACTCCCTGCGTCGCGCCATGCGGTCTACACGTGCTGGACATTCGCCAACATGCTTTCGCATTGGCTGTGCGAGCGTGCCACGGTCGACCTGCGCCCCGGCGGCGTGCTCAGCCTGTCGTGGTATCGCGGGCATTGGGCCGCCGGCATCTACAGTGCCGTTGAGCCTGAACAGCGCCTCGCTTTCTCGTGGCTGGAGCACAATGCGCCGGGAGCGACGCAGATCGAGGTCACGTTCGCGGACGCCGGAAGCGACACGAGCATCACCCTCACGCAAAGCGGGTTTGGCAGCGGAGACGCGTGGGAGGCGTATCGTTCTGCGCAAGAATCGGAGTGGGCGCAGCGGCTCGCCGATCTGCACGTCCTACTGGAGACGGCCAATGACGCACGCTATCTGCGCCGCCCGGTGCTGGGGGTGAGCATCGAGCCGTTGTCGCAAAGCCGCGCTGCCGCGCTCGGCCTTCGCGAGGGCCACGGCGTGCAGTTGACCGCTGCGCCCGAAGACGGGCCGGCGGGTCAAGCCGGCTTGCAGCCCGGCGATGCGATCGCTTCAATCGGCGGCGTGCCGATGCACGGGTTCAGCGACATCAGCGTCATTACAAGTCGGTTTGCCGCCGGCGACGTCGTCGAGGTCGCGTATGCCCGCGCTGGCCGTATGCACACGACCGTGATGACGCTAGGCAAGCGCGAACCAGCGCATTACCCGCATGACCGTGAATCGCTGTATACGCTCGTCCGCGAACGCATCGAGCAGGTCGAGACCGATCTCACTGCACTGTTCGATGGCGTGGCGGAGGAGCATTTGCAGGCCCGGCCCGCCGAAGGCGAGTGGAGCGCCAACGACGTTCTCGCGCATCTGATCTGGACCGAGCGCTGGACCCAGCAGGCGTTGTGGCTGATGCACACCGCCGGTGTCGAGATGCGCTGGGGCGAGAACAACCCGTTCGAGATCGACGGGATCCGCGAGCAGTATCCGACCTCGGCCGAGCTGCTGCCGCTGCTCAGGCGCACGCTGCGCGAAGAACTGCGCATGATCGCCTCGATCGACGATCGTACCGCCAGCATTAAGCCGCTGTTCGCACTGATGTCCGGGTGGCTTACCTTCATCGATGCGCACCTGCGCGAGCATTTCGAGCAAATCAGCGCTGCCATTGCCGCGGCGCGCCAGCGTCAGCCTGCTTAGGGATTAGGAGAATAAACGATGTCGATCATTTCCATAGAAACCGTGCTGCCTGCGCCGTCGCGCGCCGTATACGACTGCTTCGCCAATTCCGGATTGATGCGAGTCTGGTTTTCCGATGGCGCGCACACCGACCCGCGCGTGGGCGGGCACTGGCACGCATACTGGAACAACGGCAGCTGGGTGAGTGGAATCTATTCGGTCGTCGAGGAGGGCCACGCGCTGTCGTTCACATGGTGCGGCTCGGGCGACCTCGCGCCAACGCAAGTCGAGCTGAACTTCACCGAAGACGATGGCGGCACACTGCTGCGCATCGTCCATCATCAAGGGGCCGGTGAAGGCTGGATGGAGGCCGCCGCCGGTCGTGAGCGCGCCTGGGAAGCCGCTTTGGTGAACCTGCGCTACCTGTTGCAGACGGGCATTGACCGCCGCTTCGCGCTACGCCCGATGTTCGGCTTCTTCGTCGGCGACAACGACAAAGAGCGTGCCGAAAAGCTCGGCGTGCCGATACATCATGGCGTCGTAGTCGATGGCTTGCCGGAAGGCAGTCCCATGGCGCGTGCCGGCTTCCAGGTCGGCGACGTCATCGTGCAAATCGGCTCCATCGAGGTCAAAGACTACTATGCCATCGGCCGCATTGCCGACACGCATCAAGCCGGTGACACCGTGCCGGTATCGTTCTATCGCGGCCCGGACCACAAGATGGTCGAACTCACACTGGCCCAGCGCCCCCTGCCCCCGCTGCCCGACTCGGTCGGCGGAGTGGTCGCGCAGCTCCAGCGCACAGCGTCGGAACTCGGCGGCGAACTGGATGAGATGATCGGCCAACTGCCGGAAACCGTACTGGCCCACCGGCCCGGCGAGAAGGAGTGGAGCATCACGGATCAGCTCGCGCACCTGATCATGTCCGACCGGTCGCTGGGCTGGCAGATGTGGGCGCTGTGCGGCGGTGACGGCAACGGGACGTGGGGCGGCAACAACGAGATGCACCTCGCCGGTCTCAAGCGCGTATACCCGACCGGCGCCGAAATGCTCGCGGCGCTCAAGCGCACGTTCCAAGAGCTGATCGGCACGGTCGAGGCGATGCCGCAGGACGCGCAGAATAATCCGGCACTGTTCAAGAATGCGGCCTACATCCTGTCGTACTTCGGGCAGCACACGCGGTCCCACTACGACCAGATGCGCGCCTGCATCGAGAGCGCCCACGCGATGCACGTCGCGTAACGCGCACGATCTTCGCAATTCACCGGCCATCCTGTACACTCACGGCTTGCGTACAGGGTGGCCGGATTGTTTTGTCTCGCATGAAAAAGGCGCTGCTGCTGATCGGCTTCTGGGTCGTCGTGACCCCGCTGCTGCTCGAACTCGTCGTTCGGGTGGCGACGCCGATCCTTCCCCCGACGCTGCAGCTCGCCGCGCGGCGCGTCATCGAAGGGGAGTCGACCGACATTAACCGGCTCGGCCTGATGACCATGGACATCGACCACGGCTTCATGATGAAGACGGGTGTCAAGAACGCGCTCTACGGCCCCGGCGAGGGCGTCGCCTTTCACGTCGACACGGTACAAATCCAGAATTCACGCATGGGCTTTCGTTCCGAGCCGTTCGCGCTGGGCGACCGTGTTGATGTAGCCGTCGTCGGCGACAGTTTCAGCTTCTGTTTCACCGAATATGCCGACTGCTGGGTGACGCAGTTCACGCGGTCCACCGGCCTCCACGTCATGAACCTCGCGCAGGGATCGACTGGCAGCGTGAGTCACTGGCGATTCATCGACACTTTCGGGCGCACGTTTGAGCCGCCGCTGGTGATCTGGCAGTTCTTCGTCAACGATTTCAACGAGGACTATCAGCTTGCCTTGCTGCGCGGCGAGATCGACAAGCTGGGCGATACGGTCGTGCCGGAGTACCCTGACGAAGGTGGTCCGATCCTAGGCTGGCTGAGGCGCAACAGCGCGGCGTGGGTGGTCGCGGAGACGGCGCTGGTCGGCGAAGGCGCGTACATCAGCGACTTCGAACGTTACCACTTCAGCAGGCCTTTCACGGTCGAGTACAACGGCCACCGGCTCAACTTCGGCCAACGCTACGAGCAGATCGCGTCGAATCTCGACGATCCGCGCGTGGCCGCCGGCGTGCCGATGACCCGCGATGCGTTGGAACAGGCCCGCGACGCCGTCACAGAGTGGGGCGGTACATTAGCCGTCTTCCTCATCCCGACCCGCGAAGAAGTCTACAGCGACCTGACCGAACCAATCATCGGCGCCGAAGTGATCGACTTGCTGGGCGGGCCGCGTCGCGAAATGCTCGAGTTGTGCGATGAACTCGGCCTGACCTGTCTCGATCTGCTGCCGATCCTGCAAGGTTACGCCCGCGACGGCGAGCACCTGTACTACACCGACGACATGCACTTCAACCCGCGCGGCAACGCCGTCGTCGCTGCCGAGATTGAGACGTGGTTGACCGAGCTCTCTCTACTGCCCGACGGGGACGCCCCCGCACCTACCGACGGAAACTGACGATGCCCAAGACACTCTTTGAACTGCTCGAAGCCCTGCCCGATGAGGACGTGATCGCCGTAACCGCCGACGCTCTCATCCACGCGCCGGTGGTCGAGTCGACCGACGAGGTGCAGCCTCACGGCGTGTTTGTCGCACGCAAGGGCCGCACCGTCGACGGCCACCAGTTCATCGCGAAGGCTGTCGAACGCGGCGCGGCGGCGATTGTCGGTGAACAGCCGATCGAGGGCTTGCCTGTCCCGTACGTGCAAGTGCGCAGTTCAAAAGCAGCGCTCGGCCTGCTGGCGGCGGCGTACTACGACTTTCCATCGCGGCAGTTGGTCGTCGTTGGCGTGACCGGCACCGACGGCAAGACGACCACCAGCACCATGATCCACAGCATCCTCAAGCTCGCGACCGGCGGCACGACCGGCTACATCAGCACGATTGCTGCAGACATCGGCGGGCGCGAGCTGGACACCGGCTTTCACGTCACCACGCCCAGCGCGCCGGACGTGCAGCGCTATCTGGCGCAGATGGTCGAGAACGGCCTGACTCACTGCGTGCTCGAGATGACCTCGCACGGGTTGGCCGAGGGGCGGCTCGTCGGTGTGGACATCGACGCCGCGGTCGTCACCAACATCACCCACGAGCATCTCGACTACCACGGCAGTTGGGACGCCTATCGCGACGCCAAGGCTACCATGTTCCACATGCTGTCGACATCGGCGCGCAAGGCCGGCGTACGCGTCCACCGTGCGTTGGAGGCCCGCGTCTCCGAGCAGACCGTGCCGAAGATCGCCGTCATCAATGTGGACGACAAAGGCGCGAGCACCCTGCTCGACATTCCCACCGACGTGCGCGTGATCTACGGCATCGACAACGACGCGGACTGCCGCGCGGAGGACGTGGTTCTGGGGCCGGGCGGGGCCGAGTTCGAAGTCGGCGCTGCGAAGTTCAAGCTGCCGCTGTTTGGAGCGTTCAACGTGTACAACGCGCTCGCCGCGATTGGCGTGACGCGCGCGCTGGGCGCCAATTACCAGAGCATCTACGACGGATTGGCGGCGGTGACCGCTGTCTCGGGCCGTATGCAATTGATTGACGAGGGTCAGCCGTTTACGGCGATGGTCGATTTCGCCCACACGCCCAACGCGCTCGAAAAGGCGCTGCAAGCGGGTCGCACGGTGATCGGCGACGGCGGGCGGCTGATCGCCGTGTTCGGCAGTGCCGGCCTGCGCGATGTGCAGAAGCGGCGCATGATGGCCGAGACCGCCGCGCGGATGGCCGACATCACCGTGCTGACCGCCGAAGACCCACGCACCGATTCGCTGGATGCGATCCTCGAGATGATGGCCGAAGGCTGCCGGTCTCAAGGCGGCGTGGAGGGCGAGACGTTCTTCCGCGTACCCGACCGCGGCGAGGCGATCTTCCGCGCCTGCCAGATGGCCCGCCCCGGCGACATCGTGATGGCGTGTGGCAAGGGCCACGAGCAGTCGATGTGTTTCGGGACGATCGAATACCCGTGGGACGACCGCGACGCGCTACGCGCTGCCCTGCGCGGCGAACCCCTCAAGACGCTGCCGACCGCACGGCATTGAGCTGTCCGTCTGGGCGGAGGCGTCGTCTGTACACCGCCGCGGCGGGCGAACGCCGAGAATGTTTGTCAGTACCGGGGCTTATCCCTGCGACGGGTTCGGCAGGTTCTGCGGCTCGGAGTCAACGCTTGGCGGCCAATCCTGCGATCGCGGCGGGACGCTCAGATATGGCGACGCGTGCGCCAGACGTGCAGCGACTTCCACCACGCGCACCGATGCGAACACGAATCCGGCAAGGACCGTCAGGCCAATAAGACCGTACACGACAAATCCGAGACGGTCCGGCTCGCTCAACATCCGGTTGATCATCCCCGCCAGCCAAAACACGCCGCCGAACAGCGTGATGCCGCGCACCGCCAGCGCCACCGGCAGCATTACCGGGCGCCACTGCGGGGCCAGTGCCGACGCGATCGCCGCCGAGACCGACAGCACAGTGTCCATCACCGTCCACAACACGACCCACATTGTCAGATACAGCGCGTCGAACGGCGTGAACTGCGACCCGGCGTACAGGTCGCGAATGAGGTCGATAGCCAGCATCAGCAGGCCGACGCGCAGGATCGTGACGATGGCGGTGTCGCGGCGCAGCACCCACAACGACGCGGCGATTTTGCCGAGCGCGATTGCCCGTGCGCTCTGCTTCGTCAGGACCAGCAGGTCCCACGTATGATTGCGCTGCTCGCGCTGAACGCTCATCACGGCGAGTCCGCTCGACACCAGCGCGACGACGAGGTAGTGCGCCAGATTCATCGTGATCAGCGCAATAGCGCCAATGGTGTAGACCGCCTCGCCCACGGTATCGATATTCGAGATTATGGGAATTGGGGGAAGCCGGACGCCGAGTACGCCGACCAGCACGGTAAACGCGCCCGAAGCGATCAACGCGGGGACGAGCAGCACCAGCGCCAGCAGAATCCAAAGCGTCGGGCTGCGGTTGGTACGCAGCACGTAATCTTGATGTCGTACTTCCGCACGATAGACCGGATTCACGAGATCAGGCCGATTTCCTTCGCCTGATCCCAGTCGAGCTTGCCTTTGCCAGCCTGAGACGACTTGCTCAAGTCCTCGAGCACATCGAGATCGAAGAGTTGATCGGCGTCGCCTTCGACCGCGATGTCGTCGCTGAACAGCGCGTCGAGGTCGAGGTCTTCGATCGGTTCGAGCGTCAGCTCCGGCTGAGGTTCGTACTCGGGTGTCGTTTCAATGAACTCCGCCTTCGCCAGCGGCACTTCGAGCGTCGAGTCGCTGCGCTCAAGCCGGACAGCCTTCAAGCGCGCGGTCGAACGCACCGGCTCCGGTTCGTCCGTCGTGGGCTGCCAGATAAATGCGTCCGCGCCGATCAACGCGATGATGTCCTCCGCGCCGCGCCGGCCAAACCGGTTGACCGCGCCGAACTGGCGCGCGCCGTTCGACCCGCCGTATAGCACGCACAAGAAGTGATGCAGCCCGATCGACAGCACGAACACGGCGTACGACTCGCCGTCGTAGAACTGCACGGTCGAGATCTGGCCGCCCACCACATCGCGGACGTCACGCCCGGTCTTCATGGTCGGGGCCAGCATGCCCACCAACCGGTCGGAATCAAGCGTGCCGAGCGCACCCTTCGACACGACTAAATGGCCAGTGCGGGCGGCCAGCAGCAGACCCAACGCGCCGAGATCGATTTGAAGCTGTTCCAGTACACGGTCAAGCGCAACCGGATCGACGTGGGGGATGTGCGAGCTTTCGGGTTCGGTCATGAGCGGGATGGCGGCGGTACGGCGAACCGCTTCGCGGATGCTGCGGCGGTGAATTGCCGCCTCGACGGCGCGCACGAACGAGATGGCATTCCCACGGCTGATCACGACGACCGAGTCGTGGGGGGCTTCCTCGTCGTCTTCGGTGACCAGCACCACGGCGATGTCGTCGTTGTGGTTGGCCACCTGTGCGGCGATCTCGCTGCCGGACTGTGCGTCAAGTTCTTCCGCGACGACCAGCAGTGTCGCCCCGCGGTCGATCTCGCGCATCGCAGCTTCCACCGTTGGCGCATCGACCTGAACCGGCACGAGATCCAGCAGTTCCAATGCACTGCGGACCATCCGTCCAGCGGTTCCCGATGGATCCAAGGTGATGATGCGCGCATCAGCCATAGTGTCAACCCTCACGCTGTAAACATGGCGTATGTCGCCTGTGTTGTGGCGGACTCACATTATACTCGACCATTGTACGCCAAACCGTGAAGCTCTTGCGTTGCATTCTCTAGGCAATTCTTCCCAGGGTTTGTATACTTTTGGAGCTTTACACAGATTTCTTTAGGTTCGAGACAGGCAGGAGTCTTCACCTATGAGTGCAGTCACGCAATCCCCCGTTACACAAGTCGAAGTCGCACGCACCCCTATGCCTCGCCGGTTGTTGATCTTGACGGTCGTCACGGCCGTCGCGGTCGCCGTCGGCACCGTTCTGGCGCTGTTCGTCGTCAGCCCCGACGCCGACCAGGGAGACGTTCAGCGGCTGTTCTACATCCACATGCCATCCTTCTTCGGCGCGTTCTTTGCGTTCGGTGCCGCGGTTGTTGGCGGCATCGGATACTTGCGCACGCGCAACGTCAAATGGGACACGCTTGCCCTGAGCGGCATCGAGGTCGGTCTCGCCTGCTCGATCGTGACGCTGGCGACCGGATCGATCTGGGCGCGCCCGATCTGGAACACGTGGTGGACGTGGGACCCGCGCCTGACATCCGCCGCCATTATGGCGCTGACCTACGCGGCGTACCTGATGCTGCGCGGCGCCATCGAGAACCCCGATCAGCGCCGGCGCTTCGCTTCGGTCTACGGAATCATCGCGTTCGTCACGGTGATCTACACGCTGGTCATCATCCGCATTCGGCCGGACACCATCCACCCGGTCGTGATCGGCGCTAGCCCGCAGAGCGCCGAAGGTACCTTCGAAGCCACCGTCGGTACGGCAGTCGCGCTCGTACCGAACCTGATCATCTGGGGCGTACTGCTGCCGCTGACGTTGATGTGGCACCGCATCCGCCTTCAGAACCTGCTCGAACGCGTCGCCCGCCGCCGCGCAGAGCGCGACTAACCGGAGGATTCACACATGCCGCAAACCGCTGAATACCTGTACTTGGGCGTGGCCGTCGTCATACTCGTCATGGGTGGCCTTGTCTTTAGCATGTGGACTCGGCTGCGCAGCGCCGAGCGAGCCCTGCACGAACTGGACGCCGACGGGAACTAGCCCGCTGCATCCCGCACCCGACGCAAACGAAACGGCGCTCCGGTAACGGAGCGCCGTTTTCGTTCGGATTAGGCGAGAACGTTGGTGGCTGCGCCGTCGTCCGCTTGCAGCGCGGTGTTGGCGTATTTGCGCAGCACGCCGCTGGCATAATGCGGCTTGGGCGCGACCCACGCCGCCCGCCGCGCCTCGAGTTCCGCGTCGCTGAGCAGCACATTGAGGCTGCGCGTGGCGATGTCGCACTCGATAATGTCCCCCTCGCGCACCAGTCCGATCGGCCCGCCGACCATCGCTTCCGGCGCGACGTGCCCGATGCACATGCCTTTGGTGGCCCCGCTAAAGCGCCCGTCGGTGATCAGCAGCACGTCCCGGCCGAGGTTTTGACCGGTTAGCGCCGCGGTCACGCCCAGCATCTCGCGCATCCCCGGGCCGCCCACCGGCCCCTCATAGCGGATGATGACCACGTCGCCCGCCACGATGCGGTTGTTTTGCACCGCATCCATGGCGTCCTCTTCACGGTCGAACACGCGCGCCGGTCCCTTGTGATACGGCGGTTCGTCGCCTTTGCGCTTGATCACCGCACCGCGCGGCGCGAGATTACCCTTCAGCACCACCAACCCACCGCTGGCGTTGATCGGCGCGCTCAACGGCGCGATCACGGTCTGGCCGGGCGTCTCACGGGCTGATGCAGCTTCCTCGGCCAGCGTGCGCCCGGTGACGGTGCGCGCGTCGGCGTGGAGGTAGCCGCCTTCCACCATGCGCTGAACGAACAGGCGGATACCGCCGGCGGCGTGCAGATCGACCGCGGTGTACTTGCCGGTCGGCTTCATGTCGACCAACAGCGGCACGTGACTGCTGATCGACTCAATATCGTCGAGCGTGAACGGGATGCCGGCCTCGCGGGCGAAGGCGAGCGTGTGCAGGATGGCGTTGGTGCTGCCGCCGCTGCCCGCCGCGCCGACGATCGCATTTTCGAGACTCTGGCGGGTGATGTAACGCGAGGGCCGCCAGTCGCGCTCGATCAGGTCGAGGATCATCTCGCCGACGCGGGCCGCCGCGCCCTTCTTCTTTTCGGACACAGTGACTTTGTCATCGCCCACAGCCGGCACGTCGTTGACGCCCATCGGTGAAATGCCCATCAGCTCGGCGACCATCGACATCGTGTTGGCGGTGAACTGCCCGCCGCACGCCCCCACGCCGGGGCACGCTTCGTTCTCGATGGCAACGAATTCGTCATAGCTGATGCGGTTGGCGGCGTATGCGCCAATCGCCTCGTACACGTCCTGAATGGTCAGGTCGCGGCCGTTGTAGTGGCCGGGGGCGATGCTGCCGCCGTAGATCATCACGCTCGGCAGATCGAGCCGCAGCAGCGCCATGATTGTGCCGGGGATGGTCTTGTCGCACGACGAGATGGCGATCACACCGTCGAAGTAGTTGGCGCGCGTTACCAGTTCGATGCTGTCGGCGACCATCTCGCGGCTGATCAGGCTGGCCTTCATGCCTTCGGTGCCCATCGTGATGCCGTCGCTGATGCTGACAGTGTTGAATTCGAGCGGCGTGCCGCCCGCCTTGCGGATGCCTTCTTTGATCGCATGGCTGAGGATGCGCAGGTGGTTGTGGTTGCACGGGCCGATCTCCGTCCACGTGTTTGCCACGGCGATCAGCGGCTTCTTGAGGTCGTCGTCAGTCAGGCCAATCGCCTTCAGCATCGCGCGGGCGCCCGCACGCTTGTCGCCTTCGACGAGCGTCCGGCTGCGGGCATTCAGTTGGGTTGTTACATCTGGCATGGTCATTAGGTGGTGTCCCAAAAGGTGATATGCGGTTACCAGTATAGCGCGCCGTGCGGCTTACGGCGTCAAGACAACCCACCGATAACTGTCACGATCTCGCGCCACAAAGCCGACGCCGGGAAATGCGAAGTGATAGCCGAATACGCGCCGTTGCTCCACGACCGCCTTTTCGAGCAAGGCTCTCCGCGACGCGGACGCCATCGCCGGGTCGGCATCGAAGCGGAACGCCCAATCCGGCCTCGCCAGCGAGATCACGTTGTTGTTGGCCGCGTCCATGACCATCAGCAGCGACGTACCCTCGTTTTCAAGCAGAAACGCGGTGTGGCCGGGCGTGTGCCCGAATGCCGGGATCGCCGTGATGCCCGGAAGCCATTCGCCACTGTCCGGCATCACGCGCAGGCGGTCGGCGTGTGTGTACGGGGTCAGCCGCGAGAGCGACGCGGCCTGCGCATCGAACTCGGTTTGGCCGATCATCACCGTCGCGTTCGGGTAGACACCGGTCGTGTCGTCCGACAACCCGCCGACGTGATCCATGTGGCTGTGCGAGATCAGAATGTCGGTGATGCTGGCTGGATCGACCTCGAGGAGCCTGAGGGTCGGCAGCAGCCGGCCCGCGTCGCCGCCGATGCCTGTATCAATCAGGATCTTGCGGTCGGCTGTTTCGATGAACATGACGTTGACGGTAGACATATAGACGGAGCGATTCAAGCCGTTGGCTGCCAACAGTGCGTCTAACTCCTCGGCCGACGCGTTCGCCGCGAGGTTGGCCGGATCGCCTTGCGCGTGACGATCTTGAACGACGGTCAGCGCCCAGCTTCCCAGCGCCATCTTGTAGAAAGAACCGAACATATCTCATGTCTCCCACGATTTGTGTGCACATGGGACTATACCGCATGAGAATCCATCGCCGAATCAAACAGGGCAGCCTCTCTGGACTGCCCCGTTCATACCTTGTATGCTGCATCTACGCCTTCGCCCTGCCGCCTAGAGGCAGCCCGCTGCCCACAGTAGGCCGCGCCGCACGATCTCGCGCGCTTCTGGCACGTCGAAGTCGCCGATGACGTGTCCCAGCGATGTGTAGAAGACGCGGCCATTGCCGAACCGGCGCGTCCAGACCACCGGCATCACTGTGCCATCGATCCAGTTCGCGTGCTCGCCGTTGAACGTGGTGGTCGCCAGCACGCTGTTGGATGGATCCACGTGCATGTAATACTGCTCGGAGTGCATATCGAAGTCGGGAAGGCCCGCTGTGATCGGGTGTTCGTTGTCTGTGATATTCACGCGGTAGTCGATGACTCCGCCCGGGTGTGCGACCCACTGGCCGCCGACCATGAACTGATAATCGGGGTTGTTGCGGAAGGCGTCGGCCATCCCGCCGTGCCATCCGCCACAGTTCACGCCGCCGTCCCGGATCGCGCCTAGCAGCGCCTTCTCCTGTTCAGGCGCGATCGTGCTCATCGTGTACAACGGCACGATGAGATCAAGCGACGCCATGAGGTCTGTGTCGAGGAAGCTGTCGAGCGACTCCGAGCGCGTGACGTGCATGCCGGCGTCGGTCAACAGTCGCGCAAAAAGCGCCGATGTCTCTTCCGGGTCGTGACCCTTCCAACCACCGTAGACGATGAGTGCTTTACCGTTCACTTCCGTATTTCCTTTTGCGCTGTCAGTCGCCGCCCGGCTCAGAAGGTCAACACCGCCGGGCGCTCGACGGTGGACTCCAACTCGATAAAGCGGCGCTCGGTGGAGGACTCGTCGAACGCCAGCATCGCATCGAGGACGTGATAGCCCAAGGCGCCAGAGGCACGGTGCGGCGTGCCTAGAGCGATGCTGCGGGCCATGTCTGCAACACCGACCCCGCGCATGTAGTCGGCACCCGGGCAGGGTGCGACCAAGTCCCATGACCGCGTTTCGGGCGTCCAGACCGATACGTTTCCGCCGAACCCATTCGGGTCCGGCACCATCATACTGCCTTCGGTCCCGTGGATTTCGATGTTCGGCAGGTGATGCTGCCATGTATCGAAGCTGGTGATTATCGTGGCGATCGTGCCGGATACGAACTCGATCGTGCCGGCATAATGCGTGCTGACCGTCACCGGCAGACGCTGCCCCCGGATCGCCTCGTGATTGGCTATGCGTTCGTTGAAGGCGCGCGTCGTAAACGCCGCAATACCCCGGATCGGGCCGAAGAGGTTGATCAGGGCCGTAAGGTAGTACGGACCCATGTCAAGCATTGGGCCGCCACCCTCGGTGAAGTAAAACCCAGGGTTGGGATGCCACGACTCCGGCCCATGGTTGGCCATGAACGCTGTCACTGAGATGGGACGCCCGATGCGGCCCTCGTCGATGGCTGTGCGGCTGGTCTGCCCGCCGGACCCGAGGAATGTATCCGGGGCGCAGCCCACGCGTAGACCTTTGCTCTCCGCAACTTCCACGATCGAACGCCCGTCGCTCCGATTGAGTGCAAGCGGCTTCTCTGTATAAACGTGCTTTCCGGCGTCGAGCACGCGCAAGCACGTTTCGTGGTGTGCGTTCGGAGTCGTCAGATTTACGATGATGTCGATGTCGTCGTGGGCGAGCAAGTCCTCGAGGCTCAACGCTTGGATGCCGTTGGCCTGCGCGAATGCCTGCGCCTTCCCAGCGACAAGGTCCGCGCACGCTGCGAGCGTAACATCATCGGGGAACATCCTCAGGCCGGTAACGTACTGCGGCGCAATGTTGCCGCAGCCGATCAACCCAATTTTCATGGGCATCTGACATCTCCTTGTGCGCGGGGAAATTTGACAGCATGCCCTCCCGATCCGCGCGTCAATACGGCTCGGTTCCGGCGGAACATGCACATGTGCGTACATTGTAGCGACAAATCCAAATCACGTCGCAACAACCACTGCGAACCAAGCCTGCCGCCGACAGCAGTAGCTGGCAGCGGCGGCTGATTACGTGCGCTTCGATCAGCCTTTGACGGCGCCGAGCGTAAACCCTGCAACGAACCGGTTGAGGAAGATGTTGTAGATGAGCGCGACCGGGATCGCGACGATGATGCCGGCGGACATGATCGACTGCCAGAAGTAGACGTCGCCGCGGATCAATTCGCTCGTTACGCCGATGCTGATGACCTTCTGTGCGCTCACGCTGACGAACGCCAGCGCGTAGATGAACTCGTGCATGGTCAGCGTGAACGAGAAGACCACGACGGTCAGCAGACCCGGCAGCGCCAGCGGCATGATCACGCGGACGACCCCGCCGAACCGCGTGTAGCCGTCGACGGTCGCCTGTTCTTCGATGTCGGCCGGAATCGACTTCATGAAGCCCATCAACAGCCACGTGCAGAACGGCACGGTGAAAGTGGGATACACGAGGATCAGCGACCAGATCGAGTCGCGCAGGCCGAGCAGCGTAATCACGCGAGACATCGGGATGAACAGCAGGGTCGGCGGGATCAGGTATACCATGAACATCAAGATGCCGAGCTGTTCGCCCAAACGGCCGGAGAGCCGCGCGAGGGCATACGCGGCCGGGACGGCCAGCAGCAGTGTGATCAACACGACGGCGATGCCGATGAAGATGCTGTTGCCGATCCACACGGCGTAGTTCGTCTCGTTGAACAGCAGCTTGAGATTATCGAGCGTCGGGGACTGGTTGAAGATGAACGGGTTGTTGATCGGCCGATACAGGTCCTGATTGGTCTTGAACGTCGCAATCAGCATCCAGTAGAACGGGAAGGCCGCGAAGATCGTAAAGAACGCAATGATCACGGCCTGGAGCCCGCCCCGACCAAGCCGGTTGACGCGCCGCCGTGCCGGGGAGGGGATGTGCGGCCGGTACACCTTGACGCTCGTCTTTTCGGCCATCAGCGCACCTCCGACCGCCGCGCGATGCGCAGCAGAATCATCGCGAGACCGAGCAGCACCGGCAGCATGAAGATGGCGGTTGCCGCCCCCTGCGAGAGGTTGCCGCCGTCGATGCCTTTGTAGTAGGCGTAGCTTGCCAGCACTTGTGTGCTGTTGTCCGAGCTTCCGCGCGTGAGCACGTGGATGATGGTCATGTCGGTGAACGTAAAGATCACGCCGAACAAGAACGCCACGAGGATGATCGGACGGATCAGCGGGATCGTGACTTGGAAGTACGTGCGCCAGAAACCCACGCCATCGACCTCGGCCGCGTCCTTGACGTCCTGCGGGATCGATGACAGCCCGGCCATCAAGATGACGGTCGACATCGGCAGCATGCGCCAGATTTGCACGAGGATGACCGAAAACGGCCCATACTGCCCGAGCCAGTACATATTGGGTGCGGGTGAGATCAGGCCGACACGGTCACCCTGCATGCCGAGCAGACCGATCTGCCGGAAGATCCAGTCGATCGGGCTGTACACCGAGTCGTACATCCACAACCACCCGATCGAGCCAATCGCGATCGGCGTGGCCCACGGCAGCAGAATCAGCAGGCGGACGAACCACTTCCCGGGGAAATTCTTCATCAAGGCCAAAGCGAGGATATTCCCAAGCACCACCATCGACGCCTGAGAAATGATCGTGAAGCCGATCGAGTTGCCCAGCGAGCGGCGGAATACCGGGTCGTTGAGCACCGCCCCGAACGTGTTGAAGCTGAGTCCGTCGATTTCCGGGCTGGCCATCGTGGCGTCGCTGAAGCTGAACAGGATCGCGGTAATCAGCGGGATTCCCACCAGCAGCACAATGTAGATCACAGCCGGGAGCAGCATCGCCGACGCGAGAAAGCGCTCCGAGTCGAGCAGCTTGAGCATCCGGCTTTGACGGCGCTGCAGGTCGCGCGTGAGGGGCGGGGTTGTCGTCGTCATGACTCGCCTCTACGCCGTGCTGGCCGTGTCGCGCAGGCTGCGGAGCGCGAAGGGCGTCGGGGCGATGCGCTGGCCGGTGGACTTGTCGAAGTAGCTCAGATGACGGCGGTCGACCGTCATCGGGCAGATTGCGCCCGGCTCCGGCGTGTAGTCGATCACCGACGGCAGCTCGCCCACGACCTTGACCGGCCCGTCGGCGCTTTCGATCGTGCCGTACAGCAGGCGTTCGGAGCCGAGAAACTCGACCCGCGTCAGGTGAAAGTCGATAACCATGGGGTTCGGCGTGTCGGGATGCACCGCTTCGGGCAGGAAGTTTTCCGGCCGAAAGCCGAGCAGACACGAGTCCGTCTCGACCAGATTCATCGGCGGCGTGCCCAAAAATGTTGCCACAAATGTGTCGGCGGGCAGTTCGTAGAGGACTTGGGGCGTGCCGAGCTGGTGGATCAGGCCATCGCTCATGACCGCGACACGGTCGCCCATGCCCATCGCCTCGACCTGATCGTGCGTGACGTAGATCGTCGTAACGCCCAACTGCCGCTGAAACTGTTTGAGCTCGTCACGGGCCAACGCTCGCAGCTTGGCGTCGAGGTTGGACAACGGCTCGTCCAGCAGGAATACGTCGGGTTCGCGCACGATGGCCCGCGCCAGCGCCACGCGCTGACGTTGACCGCCGGAAAGCTGTCGCGGCTTGCGGTTGAGCAGGTGGTCAATGCTGAACATGCGCGCCGCCCACTGCACCTTGTCGTCGATCTGCTGACGGGTCATGCCCAGCGGGCGCAGGCTGAATGCGATGTTGTTGAACACCGACATGTGCGGGTAGAGTGCGTAACTCTGAAAGACCATCGCCACGTTGCGAAGGCGGGGCGGTAGGTCGTTGACGACGCGGTCGCCAATCTTGATTGTGCCGCCGGTGGGCTTTTCGAGGCCGGCGATCATCCGCATGAGTGTCGTCTTGCCGCTTCCCGAGGGGCCGAGAAGCACCAGAAACTCGCCCTCTTTGATTGTGATGTCGATGCCGTCTACTGCTTTGACGTCACCGAAGTGTTTGGACAGCTTCGCCGTCTCGACAACCGCCATCGTACTCGTCCTGTTCCATGTGCCGCGCTGCCGCCCGATAAAAGCACGCTCACGACTCGCTCCCCTGACCTCCGAAGATCGAGAGGAGCGAGTCGTCAGTGCGTGCGATGTCGTTGCGTGGCTAGGGCTACGCGCCGCCGCCCATCAAACCTTCCGCCTTCCAGCGTTCGAAGATCGGAACCATCTTGGCTTCGGCGTCGGCCGCGGCCTGTTCCGGCGTCATCTCGCCGCGTGCGACAGCGGAGAACATTTGCACGAGGATGAAGGTGTTGAACACTTCGCCGATGGCCGGGTTGGCCGGGCCGGGATGCCCGATTACGGTCGACCAATTCGGCGCATCGCGCAGCACCGCCAGCTTATCGACCGGACGGCCACCGAACGGGTCGAGGTCGAGCCAGCCACCATCCCGCGTCAGCTCCGGCACGAGGTCGAAGTAGGTCGGGAAGTTGTACAGCTTGCTGTTGAACACGATGCTGTCGCTGTTGGCGGTCAGGTGCAGCATGAACTCCTTGGCCGCGTCCGGGTTACGGGCGTGGTTCGGGATGATGTAGATGGGGATAACGTGTTCGCTGACCAAGCCGATGCCGGTTGGGCCGAGCAGCGGCGGGCCGAAGGCGATGTCGTCGGCGATGTTGTAGTCCACCTCGGCGGCCGTGCGGTATGCAGAAATCGAGTTCAGGATGTACGATGCCTGCCCGGCCACAAGAAGTTGGTTGTTGGACGCAGCCGTCCAGCTAAACACTTCCGGGGTCATGCAGTTCTCGTACAGGTTCTTCATGAACTCGAGCGCCGCGATCGTCTCCGGCGAGTTGATCGTGACGTTCTCGTTTGCATCCTGCTCGGTGGCCCCGAACGCCCACAGCACGGCGCGCACGGCGAGGTTGCTGTCAAGCTCGTTGGACATGCCGATGCCCATTTGAATGCCCTGCTCGTTGCGGATGCGGGTGCCGCCCTCGAGCAGGTCCGCCCACGTGGCTGGGCCATTCTCATAGCCCGCCGCGGCCCACATGCTGCGGCGATAGTTGGCCGGATCGGGCACCCAACTGTGGCAGTAGCCGTAGTATTTGCCGGTGGTCGGGTTATACGTCGAACGGCGGGTCAAGTCCACGCGCGTGCCGAAGCGCCGGTCGGCCTCTTCGTTGACGTCGGTCAAGTCCAAGACCGCAGGCTCAAGGTTCGACGGCGGGAACAGGTATTCGATCAGATCATGGCCCTCGCCCGCGGCGATTTCGGCTGCGGCTGCGCCCGGTATGTCGGCCAAGTTGACGTGATCGACAGACACGTTGACGCCGACCATATCGCCCCAAACGCGGGTGAACGGATCGAACCATTTGTCATACTGCGGGACGAAGTGACTCCATTGGAGGATTCGGAGATCACCTGAGAGTTGTTGAGACGGCGCCTGAAAGCGAGGTTCTGCTTGCGGACGAAGGCTCGGTAAAGACCCGGCGGCGAAGGCGGCACCTCCGACACCGACTGACTTTAGGAAGGAACGACGACTGACACCTCGGATCAAGTCTTTCTTGGCCATAACTCTTCCCTCGCAATAGTAAGGCACGCGCCGAAGCGCAAGACGTACGGGTAACATATTTGGAAATGCCGCGTCAACATTGATACAGGCGTCACAAACGTACGTAGGGGAAGCCGGTATCAGCCCGCCGATGGTGTTTTTACGGCGAAATGAGGGGGCATAACCTACGGGGATTCTTGCTGCGTCAACCACGTTGGAAGCGAGAATACGTCGTTCAACGGCAGGGTGAAAGACGGGAGCAGGGGCGATCTTGGGAAGATTGCTGGCGTGTGCGGGGGCTGCAGCTTAGGACACCGTTCTAAACCCTGCCAGAAGGCTTTCGCCCTCTGGACTCCCATTACCGCGGATCGGCCTCGCTCGAGAGGCCAATCCGCAGAAACGGGGTCAAGGGGTGCAAATCCCTTGTGGAGGTGTGGAGGCAACGCCTCCACATACTACATCGTAAAACGGGCGGCCAAGCGGCCGCCCGTGCTGGTTGTGAGGTCGGGAGTCAGGGTGCTATCCCTCGAGCAGAAGCTGCTCCGGTTCCTCGATCAATTCCTTGATCTTCACGAGGAACTGCACCGCCTCGCGCCCGTCGATGATGCGGTGATCGTAGGTCAGCGCGACGTACATCATCGGCCGAATGGCGATTTGGCCATCGACCACCACCGGCCGGTCCTTGATCGCGTGCAAGCCGAGAATGCCGACCTGCGGCGGGTTGAGGATCGGCGTCGACATCATCGAGCCGAAAATGCCGCCGTTGGTGATGGTAAACGTGCCGCCCATCAACGACTCGATTGACAGCGTACCGTCCTTGGCTTGCTGCGCATAGTCCTTGATCGCCTGCTCGATGGCGGCGAAGCTCAGCTTGTCGGCGTCGCGCAGCACCGGCACGACCAACCCCTCTTCCGCGCCGATAGCAATGCCGATGTCGTAGTAGTGCTTGTAGACGACATCGCGGTCCTGAATTTCGGCGTTGACCGCCGGAAACGCCTTGAGTGCGCCGATCGACGCCTTGACGAAGAACGAGCTGAAGCCGAGGCCGATACCATGCTTCTTCTGGAACGCCTCTTTGCGGCGCGTGCGGATGTCGATCACCGCGCTCATGTCGATCTCGTTGAAGGTCGTCAGCATAGCTGCGGTCGACTGCGCTTCGATCAGGCGCCGGGCGATGGTCTGGCGGCGGCGCGAGAGGCGCACCCGCTCTTCCTTGCGGCCGTTAGCGGTGGAGGTCCCGAGGGCCAAGACCTGCTGTGTGCTGGTGATCTTCGCTGGTGGTGCCGCGGGCGCAGGAGCCGATGCGGGCTTCTGCTGCTGCTCGACGTAGCTCTGCACGTCGGCTTTCGTCACCTTGCCGCCGCTGGCCGGGACTTGATCGACCGGCACGTTGTGGGCCGCGGCCACACGCTGCGCGACCGGCGTCGCTTTCGTGCCTTCAGCGCCCACGGCGGGCAGGGTCGCGGTCGGGCGGTCGGAGATGTCGAGCGGGCCGGTCTTGCGCGGGGCCTCGGTCGTCTCTGCCTTCTTGTCGGCGGCGGGCTGTGCAGGCGCGGGAGTACCAGCGGCGCCGTTGGCATCCAACGTGCCGAGCACCTGCTTGGCCTTGACGTCGCTGCCGGCAGGCTGGTCGATCGACGCGACCACGCCGTCCGAATCGGCCGTTACTTCCACGGCGACCTTGTCGGTCTCCAACGTGACCAGCACATCGCCGGCCTTCACGGCATCGCCCACGTTAACCATCCACTCGGCGACTGTCGCCTCGGACACGGATTCGCTGAGTTCCGGTACGGTGATATTCACTGCCATAACACCTGATCTCCCCTCGGCCTGCGAAGTTATTTGCCGAACTGCCAGCTGAACGCGTAATCCACGATCAGCGACTGATTCTTGATATGCGCGTTCTTGCTGCCCTCGGCGGCGCTGCCGCTGCGGCGCCGGCCGACGTAATCGACCGGGATTTTACCCTCAACCAGCTTGCGCAGACGCCACCCGATGTACTCCCAAGCGCCGGAGTTCTTCGGCTCCTCCTGCGCCCACACGATTTGGGCGAGGTTCGGATACGACTCAACCAGCGCGCGCAGCTCGCGCACGGGCAGCGGATAAAGCTGCTCGACGCGGACGACCGCAACCTCCGGATGCTTGGCGCGATGCTCGCTCTCGACTAGATCGTAGTAGTACTTGCCGCTGCACAACACGAGCCGCGTGACGGCGGACGGGTCTGCGGCCGTGTCCGGCAGAACAGGCTGCCAGCGGCCTTCGGCCAGCTCCCGGGCCGGGCTGAACACCGACTCCTTGCGCAGCAGCGACTTGGGTGCCATGACGACTAGCGGGAGCGGGTCGGTTTCCAAGAGCAGCGCCTGCCGGCGCAGCAGGTGGAAGTACTGCGCGGCAGTCGTCGGGTAGGCGATGCGGCTGTTAATCTTGGCGGCCATTTGCAGGAAGCGTTCAAGGCGCGCCGACGAGTGATCGGGGCCCGCCCCTTCGTGGCCGTGCGGCAGCAGCAGCACCAGCGAGGGGGTCTGTCCCCACTTCTCGCGGCCGGACATGATGAACTGGTCGATGATGACCTGCGCGCCGTTGGCGAAATCGCCGTACTGCGCCTCCCACAGCACCAACCGCGACGGCTCCTGCACGCTGTACCCGTACTCGAAGCCGAGCACCGCCGCCTCGCTCAACGGGCTGTTGTAGACCTCGAAGGTGGCGCGCGCCTGCGGGAAGTGATGCAAAGGCACCCATTTCTCGCCGGTCTTGGCGTCGCGCAGGACGGCGTGGCGCTGGCTGAACGTCGCGCGCTCGCTGTCCTGACCGGTCAGGCGCACCGGGGTGCCATCGGCGAGGATCGTCGCGAAGGCGAGTTCTTCGGCTGTGGCCCAGTCGATGCGCGGATCGTCCACGTCATCGAACGCTTCGCGCCGTTTTGCGAGCGTGCCCTTGAAGCGCACCGACGTGAAATTGAACTTCTCGGGGACGTTGGCAAGGCCGTCGTTGATCGCCTTGAGCGCCTCCATCGGCACGGCGGTGACGACCGCCGCGGCGGCGCCCTGCGGCGGATCGGGCGCGCGTTCGGGGCGCAGTTCTTCCGGCGGGGCCAACGTGTCGTTGATTTCGGTCAGATGCGCGATGTATTCGTCGTACATCGAAGACGCCGTCGTGGCGGTGATGTGCCCCTTCTCGATCAGCCGATCGGCCCACACCTGTCGCACGCCCTTCTTATCGCGCACGATGCGGTACATCAGCGGGTGGGTGTAGTTCGGCTCGTCCATCTCGTTGTGGCCGTAACGCCGGTAGCCGACGAGGTCGATCAGGATGTCCTTGCCGAAGCGCTGATGGTACGCGTAGGCGATGCGCGCGGTTTCGAGGACGGCTGCCGGGTCGTCGGCGTTGACATGCATGACCGGCACCTTAAAGCCTTTGGCGAGGTCGCTGGCGTACAAGGTGCTGCGCCCATCGACGGGCGAGGTCGTGAAGCCGAGCTGGTTGTTGGCGATGACGTGGATCGTCCCGCCGGTCCAATAGCCGGGCAGCAGCGACAGGTTGAACGTTTCGGCGACGATGCCCTGTCCGGGGAACGCCGCGTCGCCGTGGATCAACACTTGGAGTGTCAGTTCGTGGTCGAACTTCGCCGCGCCGGGGTGATCGGTGCGGGTGCCAGCGGCGCGCGCCATGCCGACCGCGACCGGGTTGACGAACTCGAGGTGGCTTGGGTTGGGCGGCATGGTCACGACCAGCGGCTCTCCGTTGGCGTTCTTGCCGACTTCGTACTGCACGCCCTTGTGGTACTTGACGTCACCAACGGTGTAGCCGACCTCGTCGACGATCAGCGCGTCGCGAAACTCGCTCAAGATTTGCGCGTACGGCTTGCCCATGATATGCGTCAGCACGTTGAGCCGCCCGCGGTGCGCCATGGCGATCGCGATGGTGGTCGTCACGCTGGTGGCCGTCAGCCGCACGATCTCGTCGAGCAGGGGCACCATCGTGTCCAGTCCCTCGATCGAGAAGCGGTATTTGGTCGGGAAGGTGTTCTGCAGGAACTGCTCGAACGCCTCGACTTGTGTGAGCCGATTGAGCATCGGCACGGTCAGCGACTGCGACCAGTTGAAGCGGTAGCGCCCGCTCTCGGCCGCCTCGCGCAGCCAGTTTCGCTCCTCGGGAATACGGATATGGTCGTTATCGAAGCCGATCGAGCCGCAATACACCTGCAAGAGGCGGTTGATAGCTTCGAACGCGTTGGACGCACTGCCGGCGATCGGCCCGCCGACGAGGCTGGCCGGGATGCCGCGCAGGTCGTCCCAACTGATGCCGTGGAACTCCGGCGACAGTTCAGGATCGCCGGGTCGCGGCGTGCCGAGCGGGTCGATCTGCGCTTCGACATGGCCGAACTGGCGGATCGCCTGCGCGAAGTTTACGGCACCGACGGCCTTGTGAATCTCGCGCATCGTCAGTTCGACGGTATCCAGACTCACGCCGTGAGCCGTGGCGCCGTAACCGTTCTCGACCACCTCGGGCGACCACGACGCGAAGAAGGCCCGTGTGCGCGGGTCCACCGAGTCCGGTTGCTTCTGATAACGGTCGTACAGTTCGAGGACGTAGCCCTCGTTGACACCATGAAAATGCGACATGTCGACTGTTCCATTGAGGGGCGGCCCGGAGGTGTTTTTCGGGCTGCCTGCGTGCGTTTATGCGAAGATTATAGTTCACCGCGCCGCAATTTGTGCAGACTTACTCATGTCGCGCCAAGCGAACAGGTGATAACGACAGGCAAGTTGTCGGTGTCCACGGGCCGAATTGGACCTTGTTACCCACACCGCCCGAACCTTAGAGTTGACACATCGCCCTTGCGCTATCTGTCCATAGGCTTACCCCATGACCACGCGTCGACTGCACTACGCTTGGATCGTTGCCGTTGTTACGTTTCTCGGCCTGCTGACGTCGGCGGGCGTGCGAACCGCGCCGAGCGTGGTGCTGGTGCCGCTTGAAGTCGAATTCGGCTGGACGCGCTCCGAGACGTCGTTCGCGGTCGCGATTAGCCTGTTCGTGTTTGGCTTCGGCGCTCCGTTGGGCGGCGCGCTGATGGATCGCTTCGGGCCGAGGCGCGTGCTGCTGGGCGGGCTGGCCGTGATTACCGCCGGCCTCGCGCTCATGCTGACGATGGATCAGCTCTGGCAGTTCCACTTGTGGTGGGGCGTGGTCGTCGGCATCGGCACCGGCGCGGTGGCCGGCACGCTGGGCGCGACCGTGGCGACGCGCTGGTTCAACGTCAAGCGCGGCATGGTGCTGGGGTTGTTCAGCGCGGCGGCCGCGGCAGGGCAGTTCCTGTTTACGCCCACGCTGATCGCGGCGGGCACCGGCGGCAACTGGCGTGCGGTGATCCTCGTGCTGGTCGGCGCAGGTATCGCGGCGGGCGGGCTTGCGCTAGTGTTCATGCGCAGTTCACCGGAGGACGCGCGCACGACGGCGTGGGGCAAAGCGTTGTCTGCGTCGGCTGTGCTTGCCGACAGCCGCACGACGCCGCTGCGCGAAGCGATCCGCACGCGCGATTTCTGGCTGCTGGCCGGCAGCTTCTTCGTGTGCGGCTACACCACCAACGGCATGATCGGCACGCATCTGCTGCCGCACGCGCTCGAACACGGCTTCGTCGAGGCCGAGATGGCCGGCGCGATCGCCGTCATGGGCGTGATGAACATCGTCGGGTCGCTCATCAGCGGCGCGCTCAGCGAACGCTTCGACAACCGCAAGCTGCTGGCGACGTACTACGGCTTCCGCGCGCTCAGCCTCGCCGCGCTGCCATTCGTGCTCGAAATGCAGGGCATGCTGCTGTTCACCATCATCTACGGCTTCGACTGGGTCGCCACCGTGCCGCCGACGATCAACCTTACGGCGGAACGCTTTGGCCGTAAGTCTTTAGGGTCGATCTACGGCTGGATCTACTGCTCGCACATGATCGGCGCGGGGATCGCCAGCTTTGCCGGCGGGTTCTTCCGCGATCACTTGGGCGACTACCATCTCATCTTCATCAGCGCGGCAATCATGGGCATCGTCGCCTCCGGCCTGACGCTGGGGATCAAGGGCCGTGGCGTCGCACGGCCTGTCCCTGCCGCCGCCGCCGCGGATTGAGCGCGATCGGCCGAATTTTGAGCACGGCCGATCGCCCGGTATTATCGGGACCGCCCCGCTCAACGGACCGCCGAAATGCCGCGCCAAATCCTTCCCGAGCTTGAACCCCTCGCCAACCAACTGCGCGGGATCGTGTCGTATTACCGCGCCCTGCTAGATGACGAGTTCATGTTCGGCGCGGCGGTCCAGATTCCGCAGGCCGCCGCGATCTTCGACCGCGTCGCACAGCGGCCGATCACCTTCGCCGGGGAAGAACTGCGGCTGAACGAACTTCTGACGCTGATCGCTTACCGCTACGGTTTCATGGACGTGCAGGAGGTTGGTCACGGCGGATATGCCATCGTGATCGGCCACCGTGAGGGCAGCGTGTCGGCCGGCGATCAGCGGCGCGTACTGCGCTTCGTGCCGGACCATCATGTCCGCACCATCACTGCCAACGGCCGCCCGGCCTACGAATTCGACGTGCGGCTCGACGCCAGTGGCGAGCCGATCCGCGATCCAGCGTACCCGCTGCTGTTGTCGGACCTGTTCCTGATGCCGCGCCACACGACCAAGCTGGTGTTTCACGACGCGGCCGGTCAGGCAATTCAAGCCGGCGGCTATCCTGCCAGCCTGCACTGCCAGCTCCTGCCACAGGTGCGTGCCTTCAACAGCCCCGACCTTGACCGGCGCATGGCCGAGGATGCCGGCAACCTGCTTGAAGCGGCGCTGGCGACGCTGGGCGTGAGCGTGGCCGATGCCCATGGCGGCAATGGCGGCGCGCTGGTCGGCCCGGACGGGACGGCGATCATCCGCCGTAACGCGGGCGAGACTTCCGGCGGACACTACATCCCGGTCGTGTTGGACTATGGCTATTACTCGCAGATTGGAGTCAAGACGCTGGCCGAACTACTGGCGCGTTACGGTGTGACGCCGCCGATGGTCGAGGGTATGCTGGCGCGCCACGCGCCCGGAATAGCGCTTCCGCACGATGGGCCGTGGCCCGTCCGCCTCGCGCATGTCATTGGCCATTCGGGATTGCCGCGCAGCACGTTCGGCCGGTTGCTGTATGCCGTCGACCCGCCTATCCTCGATCCTTCGATCTGGATCGACCCGGCCGAGGATCATTGGCGTACGACGAAGGAAAAGACCTACCCGCCGCTGCAATCGCGCTCGCGCCTCTCGCGGCTGTACCCGGACTTCGACGAAGTGATCTTCCCGCAGCGCATCGAGGCCTATCACTTCGTCATGTAGGCGGTGTCATCAAGCATCCGTGGTTCTGGCGTCAAGTACAAGAACGTATCGAGTGCTACACTTTTCGCATGAATGTGTGGAGCAGCGCATGCTAAGCCGATGGCACGTTATTGGTGTTTTCGGAGTAATCCTGTGCGGGTTGATCGCTATCATAGCCTTGTCCAATCGGACAGGTCAGTCGAACGACCCTTTTGCTGGTCTCATCATCTCTCGGGACGTTGCGCTTGATGGCATGCGCCGAACTGCGCAGCAATACGGCCTTGTTGGTGCCCCCACTTATGAAAAAATGGTCGTGATGAGTGTGGGGCAGTTCATGACTATGGTCGACCGAAACGACACCCCCGAACTGCTCGCGGGTCAGGGTCTCACGCGCGACTCTCAGCTGATTGTATATGAGGTTCGCGGCGACGTTCCTGTACTAGCCGGATTTGGATCGGCAGGCGGGAGGACAGATGTCACCGCCTTCCTGTTTGCGATAGACGGCACGACCGGTCGCGAGTTCGAGTCCATGGCCGCATCGGATGCCGACACGCTCCCAGACCTCACGCGAATTCCTATCGACGAGGGATGGGGAGATTTCGTGCCGCCTGAACCTAACGTGCCGCGCTATACACCCGATTCATAGTGGTGCCGTAGTTCACCGCAACGTGTCGCGGTAGACCATGATCTGCGCGGCATGTTCGCGCTTATGGCCGTAGTCCGTGTACACGATGTAATCGTCCAGCGCGTATCCTTCGCCGTACCACGGAATCGTCCCGACCTCGGCCAGCTTGGCCGCGCCGATCGCCTCGGCCCGCGCCATCTTCTCCGTATACGCCGCGTGGTACTCGTCAAGCACCGCTTGCGGCGTGAGGTGGCGCCGCTCGGCCACCGTATCGTCGTTCCACGTCTCATACGACGCCGCCATGCGGTCAAACATAGGCTTTTCGGCCGCCCCGGTGAACATGCCGAACACATCGCCGATCAGCAGCTCGTAGCACGCCATGTGGGCGACGATGTCCTTGACCGACCACACGCCGCACACGCCGCCCACCAGCCAATGATCGTGATCGAGCCCCTCAAGAGCTGCCAGAAGCGTCTTGTTGCCATAGAACATGATTGTCAGCGCGTCCATTGCAGGTTCCCCCGGCTGCAAAATTGCGATGACATTACTATACGCTCATGTCGCGATTCGCAGGTGGTACGATTTGGCCTGCGTGAAATGCTCGTAACCCAGTACCGACAGCGACATGCCGCGCCCGCTGTCTTTGACACCCGTCCACACCAGCGCCGGATCGAGGTAATCGCACCGGTTCATGTACACCGTTCCGGCCTCGATCTGCCCGCCGAGCGCGATCGCTGCGTCGACATCGCGCGTCCAGATCGATGCCGTCAGGCCGTAGACGCTGTCGTTCATCAGGCGCACCGCTTCCATGTCGTCCTTGACCGGCATGATGCCGACGACCGGGCCGAAGCTTTCCTCGCTCATCACGCGCATCGTGTGATCGACGTTGACCAGAATCTGCGGTGCCAGATAGGGCGAGTCGGGCCGGTCATCCGGGAAGCGCACAGGGTCGATGAGCGCCTGCGCGCCATGCGCGACCGCTTCCGCGATCTGCCCGCGCACGAAGTCGGCAGCGCGTGTACGCACCAGCGGGCCGAGCGTGACGTCCGACCCCAGCGGATTGCCCAACATATAGCTGTTGGTGAGCGCCACCGCGCCGTCCACGAACGACTGATATACGTCCTGATGCACGTAGATGCGTTCGACCGCGCAGCAGGACTGGCCGGAGTTGAACAGCACGCCGTCCATGACGTTCTCTATCGCGAAGGGCAGGCCAGCGTCGGCGCGCACATAGGCCGGGTCTTTGCCGCCCAACTCGGTCGCCACGCGCACGAAGCGCGTGCTGGCTGCCTGCGTCACGGCATGACCTCCCGCCACCGATCCCGTGAACACGACCGCGTCGACGCGCGGGTCTTGAATCACGCGAGCGACCGCCTCATGTGTCATGTGGATGTGTTGGAATACGCCGGCGGGCATGCCCGCCGCGTGCGCTGCTTCGGTGAGCCGTTCGGCCACCAACGGCGTTTGATCGGAGTGCTTGAGGATTACGCTGTTGCCCGCCATCAGCGCGGGGATGACGGCGTTGACGGCGGTTAGCCACGGATAATTCCACGGGGCCAGCACCAGGACCGTCCCGACCGGCTCACGGCGAATGAAACGGCGGAAACCCTCTTTGGGTGCGGGTTGGATGTTGGCCAGCGTCTCCGGCGCAACGCCGATCATGTACCGCGCGCGCTCCTGAAAGCCGCCGGCGATCTCGTTGGGCGTATAGCGCACCGGCCGGCCCATCTGCCACGTCAGCTCTTCGCCGAGCTGATCCTTGCGCGCCACGAGCCAGTCGACCAGCGCCGTGCAGGCCGCTGCGCGATCGGCAATCGAGGCCGCTCGCCATCCCGCTTGGGCGGCCTCGGCGTGTGTGAGTACGTCTTCGATCTGCGTGTCGTTTGCCAGTTCCCGCTCAAGGAACAGCGATCCGTCGACGGGCGTGTAGGTGCGTTGAATCTCGCTCATCGTTCTGCTCACTGCGGCGTGACGTATGCGGCGGTGATCCCGCCGTCGACAACGAACTCGGTGCCGGTCACATACGACGACTCGTCGGAGCCGAGGTACAGGGCGGCGTAGGCCATCTCCTTGGCCTCGCCGAAGCGCCCCATCGGGATATGCACCAGGCGGCGCTGCTTCTTCTCATCGGTGTTGAGGAACTTCATCAGCAGCTCGGTGCGCAGCGGGCCGGGACATAACGCGTTGACGCGGATGTTCTCGCGGGCGTGGATGATCGCCAGTTCGCGGGTCATCGAGAGCACCGCGCCCTTGCTGGCGGTGTACGCAAGCTGGGGCGTCGCCGCGCCGAGCAGCGCCACGAACGAGGCCGTGTTGATGATGCTGCCACCGCCCGCCCGCCGCAGCGCCGGAATACCGTACTTGCAGCCGAAGAACACACCTTTGACGTTGACGGCCATCGTCAAGTCCCACACCGTCTCGTCGGTGCTGATGGCGTCGTCGTCGGCGCTGAGCATGATGCCGGCGTTGTTAAACAGGATGTTGAGCTTGCCGTAGGTGTCCTCCGCCGCTTCGACCATCCTGGCGCAGTCGGACGCGCTCGACACGTCGGCGTGGACGTAAATCGCGCGGCCGCCGGCGTCAGTGATCTCCTTGATCGTCTGCTGGCCGCCCTCGTCATTGACATCGACGGCGACGACCGCCGCGCCTTCCTGCGCGAATACCAGCGCCGTGTGATAGCCGATACCGCTGCCGGCGCCGGTGATGAGTGCTACTTTGTCTTGCAACCGCATGAGATATGCTCCAGTGTACGTAAAGACGAGCCGTGTTTGCGGAGGCTTCGCCTCCACACCTCCACCAGAGGACTTACGCCCTCTGGACTCCCACTCCCGCGGATCGGCATCGCACCCGATGCCGATCCGCAAAGTGCGGGTGCAGGGATGCAAATCCCTGCCGGGGGTTGGGGCAGCGCCCCAATCAGCAGCCTAGATCCGTTCGAAATAGCGTGCGCGTTCCCAATCGGTGACGGCTTTGTTGTAGGCTTCGATCTCCTTGGTATAGAAGTGCGCGTAATGTTCGACGACATCCGCGCCAAAGGCCTGTTTGGCGAAACTGCTTGAGGCGAACACATCGACAGCGTGTTCCAGCGTGCGCGGCACGCGTGGGAGCTGCTGCGCGGCGTAAATGTCGCCGTCGAACATGGCCGGCGGCTCGATCTGATTGGCGATTCCGTCGATGCCGGAGGCCAACGACGCGGCATAGGCGAGGTACGGGTTGCAGTCCGCGCCGGGGATGCGGTTCTCGATGCGTAGGCCGGCCCCGCTGCCGAGGATGCGGAAGCCCGCCGTGCGGTTGTCGTAGCTCCACGCGATGCGTGTCGGCGCCCACGACAGGTCGATGAAGCGCTTGTAGCTGTTGACCGTGGGCGCGTAAAACACCATCAGCTCGGCGGCATGCGCCATCCACCCGCCGAGGAACCAGCGGAAGATGTCGGAACCGGCGACCTTGCCCAGCGGCGTATCGCCCTTGAAGGCGTTTTCTCCGTCCTTCCACAGGCTGAAGTGCAGATGTCCGCTCGAGCCGGCCTGCGTGTCGAACGGCTTGGCCATGAACGTTACGCTGAAGCCGAGCGCGTCGGCCACTTCTTTGAGGCACTGCTTAAAGATCGCGTGGCGGTCGGCCATGACGAGGCTCTCGGCATAGCGCACGTTAAGCTCGTGCTGGCCGTGTCCCCACTCGCCCTTCGAGTTTTCGACCGGGATGCCGGAGCGTTTGAGGTGACGGCGCGCCTCGGCGACGAACTTCTCCTCGCGGCTGGCTTGCAGGATGTGATAGTCCTCAATGTACCAGCCCATCGGCTGAAGGCCGGCGTAACCCTTCTCCTGCGCCTGCCGGTAGCTGTCCTCGAACGCAAAGAACTCAAGCTCCGACGCGGCCATCGCGGTGTATCCAAGCTCCGCTGTGCGCGCGATCTGACGGCGCAGGATCGAGCGCGGCGCGACCGGGACGTAGTCGTGCGCCTTGTCGTCCACGACGTCGCAGATCACCAGTGCGGTCTTGTCAAGCCAGCTCGCGACGCGCAAGGTCGACATATCCGGCACCATGTGAAAGTCGCCGAAGCCCATCTCCCAGTTGGCGTACTTGTAGCCGGGCGTCGGATCCATTTCCATATCGACGATCAGCAGGTAGTTGCATCCGTGGGTACCGTCTTCGGCGTTGGCGACGAAGAACTCGGCGTCGAAGCGTTTACCCATCAACCGCCCGTAGTGGTCGGTGAAGCCGAGGACGATGGTCTCGATCTCGCCGCGCTCTACGCGGGCGCGCAATTCCTCTAGCGTCAACATCCCATAAAGCATACGTCCCCCAAAGCCGGCGCGCGCAATATAAGCCGCTAGAAGATAGCGCGCGGGTGGGCGCTGACGCTAGCGATCTCTAGATACTTTCAAGACGCTGACGGTTGTGAACGCCACCGGCACCGCCGACATCCGCAACCGTTACGATCAACATTTATGGTATCCTAGCGCGTAGAATGCTGAATCATTGATGTGCCACACCTTTTGAATGGTCACGCATGGATATCCTCGAAACGCTCGTTAATCCGTCCGACCCGCGATTCGAGACCAATGCCGCGCACAACCGTGCCCTTGCCGAACAACTCAAGGAACGCCTGCGTCGGGTGAGCGAGGGCGGCGGGCCGCGCTATCAGCAGCGGCACCGCGAGCACGGCAAGCTGCTCGTGCGCGAGCGTATCGATAAGCTGCTCGACCCGGGATCGCCGTTTCTGGAGATCGCGCCGTTGGCCGCGTGGGAACTGTATCCTCCCGACGACACGCCCGCTGCGGGTATCGTCACCGGGATTGGCCGGGTCAGCGGCGTCGAGTGCCTGATCGTCGCCAATGACGCCACGGTCAAGGGAGGGTCGTACTACCCGATGACCGTCAAGAAGCACCTGCGCGCCCAGCAGGTCGCGCTTGAGAACAACCTCCCGTGCATCTATCTGGTCGATAGCGGCGGGGCGTTCCTGCCCATGCAGGACGAAGTGTTCCCCGACCACGACGACTTCGGCCGCATCTTCTATAACCAAGCACGCATGAGCGCCGCCAAAATCCCTCAGATCGCGTGCGTGATGGGAAGCTGCACGGCCGGCGGGGCATACGTGCCGGCCATGAGCGACGAGGCAGTGATCGTCAAAGGCACGGGGACGATCTTCCTCGGCGGGCCGCCGCTGGTGAAGGCCGCGACCGGCGAGGAGGTCACGGCAGAGGAATTGGGCGGCGCAGATGTGCACACGCGTGTTTCCGGCGTGGCCGATCATTTCGCCGAGAACGACGACCACGCGTTGGAAATCGTGCGCGGGATCGTGGCCAGCCTGAACCGCGTCAAGCGAGTCGATCAGGACGTGCGCCCGCCCGAACCGCCGCTATACGAGCCCGAAGAGCTGTACGGCATCCTGCCGACCTCGTTTCGCGAGACGTACGACGTGCGCGAGGTCATCGCGCGCTTGGTGGACGGCAGCCGCTTCCGCGAGTTCAAGGCGCGCTACGCCACCACGCTGGTGACCGGCTTCGCGCACATCGAAGGCTATCCGGTCGGGATCGTCGCCAACAACGGCGTGCTGTTCAGCGAGTCGGCGCTTAAGGGCGCGCACTTCATCGAACTGTGCACAGCGCGCCGCATTCCGCTGGTGTTTCTGCAAAACATCACCGGCTTCATGGTCGGCAAAGCTTATGAGCAGGGCGGCATCGCCAAGGACGGCGCCAAGATGGTGCACGCCGTCGCCAATGCCAACGTGCCGAAGTTTACGCTGATCATCGGCGGCAGCTTCGGGGCGGGCAACTATGGCATGTGCGGGCGTGCCTATGGCCCGCGCTTCCTGTGGATGTGGCCAAACGCCCGCATCTCGGTCATGGGCGGCGAGCAGGCGGCGAACGTGCTGCTGACCATCAAGCGCGATCAACTGGCACGCGCCGGCCAACCCGACATGACGCCGGAGGAACAGGCCGCCTTCAAACAGCCGATCCTCGACGACTACGAACACAAGGGAGACCCGTATTATTCGTCGGCACGGCTGTGGGACGACGGCATACTCGATCCGCTGCATACGCGGCGTGTGCTGGGGCTGGCGCTCTCCGCGGCGCTAAATGCCGAGGTCAGCGATACGACCTACGGCGTGTTCAGAATGTAGCCGCGTATGCGCGTGACGCGTTCGCTTTCTCCTACCGCCCGCTATCTGATCGTTGGTGCAATTGGCGTCGTGCTGGCCGTGTTCGTCATGCAGGTGTTGAATCAGCAGGCGCGGGCGACCGCAGTCGCACGCATCGAGCGGCGCACCGAGCAGGTGACTGTGTCGGTACAGCAGAGCATCGAGAGCACGCTGCACGTGCTGGAATCGTTTCAGGCGCTGTATGCCACCTCGCTCGATGTCGATCGCGCGTCGTTCGATACTTTTGCCGCACAAATGCTGCGGACGCACCCCGAAGTGCGCCTCGCCCAATGGGTGCCTTTCGTGAGCGCAACCGCCCGCACGGACTTCGAAACGGCGGGCCGTGAGGAATACGCGCCGGATTTCCAGATCGTCGAACGTGATGGCGATGGGGTCGTCGTGCGTGCCGCAGAGCGCGACGCGCATTTCCCAATCTACTTCCTGTCGCCGATGATCAATCCTGATGCGATCATCGGGATGGATCTCGGCGCTAACGAGACCCGCTACACGCTGCTTCTGGATACCGCGCGCCGGGGGACGATTGCCGCATCCCCGCCGACGCGGTTCGGGCTAGAGGAGCAGTACACGATCTACATCTACCAGCCCATTTACGCGCAAACCCCCCAGCCTGAGACCGACTCCGAGCGCATCGACACCGTGCGCGGGTTTGTCGTTCTCGTCTTGCAAGCGAGCGACTTTCTTGCGTCTGCCCTCGATCGTGTCGGCATGCCCGACATGGCGGTCGCGATCACCGATGCAGACGTTGCGAACGTGACGCTGTTCGAGACCGTCCCGGTGGAGACCCGTGCGAGCGAGTTCGGTGCGTACAGCAGCACGAAGGCGGTCGCGATTGCCGGCAGAACGTGGAACTTGTCGTTTGCGGTGTCCGATGACGGTATGCTGGCAGAGGCACAGAACAGCGGCTTGCTTGGCCTCCTGATCGTCCTCAGCGTCACCGCGATGCTGATCCTGTATCTGCGGCAGCGCACGCAAGCGGAGCTTGCGCTGCATCGGTACACGCGTTCCCTCGAGGAGACGAACAGCGAACTGCTCGCCTTCAATCACACGATCGCCCACGACTTAAAGTCTCCGCTGGCGATCATCCTCGGCTATGCCGATCTGCTGCAAGACGAAGACCTCACGCCCAACGGCCGGCGCATGCTGTCGATGATCCCTAAGATGGTCGATGCCCTGCTGGAGATGATCGAAGACCTGCTCAAGCTGGCGACCTTGCGCGATGCCGAGGCCAAGGTCGAGAAGGTCGATGTCAACGCGGTCGTCCAGCGCACGCTGGAACGCTTCGGCGACAACCGCGACAGCATCGTCATCGAGGACATGCTGCCACCGGCGATGGGGCATCCGCAGTGGATGACTGAAGTCTTCGCCAACCTGATCAGCAACGCGCTCAAGTACCGCGACGACCAGCGCGAGCTTCGCATCCACATTCGCGCCAAGCCGGACGGCGATCGCGTCCGCTACGAGGTGCAGGACAACGGTCTCGGCATCGCGCCGGAGGACAAAGCGCGCATATTCGCGCTGTTCACGCGGCTGAACTCCAACCACGAGCGCGGGCTGGGGATCGGCCTGTCAATCGTGCAGCGCATGGTGACCAAGCTCGGCGGCGAACTGGGCGTGGAAAGCGAACTGGGCAAAGGCAGCACGTTCTGGTTCACCCTGCCCAAGGGGTAGACCGCCGCGCACCCGAATTGGTCGACTGGAACGACCCACATTGGATGTAGGCTGTCGCTCAAAACCCGTGATACGCTACCTACCATGTTGTTCTGCTAGGGGAGTTCTCGATGACGCTGTTCGATGATTCGCAGATCACACTGCACGATGAATCGCTCGATCCCGCCACGACTGAGGCTTGGGAATCGCTGAAGACGCTCGGCCATCAGATGGTTGACGACATGTTCGACACGCTGCGCACCGTGCGCGAACGCCCGGTATGGAGGCCGCTGCCCGACGATGCGAAGGCGCGCATGGCCGTGCCGGTGCCGCACGACCCGCAGGACCCTGCCGCCGTCTATGCGGACTTCGTCAACGACGTGCTGCCCTACCCGATGGGCAACATCCATCCCCGCTTCTGGGGCTGGGTGATCGGCACCGGCACGCCGCTCGGCGCGCTGGGCGACTTCCTCGCCGCGGTCATGAACCCGAACACTGGCGGTGGCGAGCACATCGCCAACTACGTCGAACTGCAGGCGATCAACTGGCTCAAGGAAGCGGTCGGCTATCCGGCCGAGGCCAGCGGGGTCATGGTCAGCGGCGCGTCGGCCTCGAATCTGCTGGCCCTGACGGTTGCCCGCAATCAGATGGCTGGTTGGGACGTGCGCAAGCTCGGCGTCAAACCCGAGGGCGCGCCTCGCTTGATGTTCTATGCTTCGTCGGAGGTTCATTCGTGCGTGCCGCGCGCCGTCGAAGTGCTCGGCTTGGGCCGCGAGTCGCTGCGGATTATCCCGGTCAACGACGCGTTCGAGATCGACATCGCGGCCCTTGAACGCGCCATCGCGGAAGATCGCGCGGCGGGGCATCGGCCGGTGTGCGTGGTCGGCGCTGCAGGCACGGTCAACACCGGCGCGTTCGACGATCTGAATACTTTGGCCGACTTGTGCGCCCGCGAGAACCTGTGGTTCCACGTCGACGGCGCGTTCGGCGCGCTCGCTGCCCTCTCGCCTGAACTCCGCCCGCTCACGCGTGGTATGGAACGCGCCGACTCGCTGACCTTCGACCTGCACAAGTGGATGTACATCAACTACGAAGCGGCAGTCGTGCTGGTACGCTCGCAGGAGAAGCACTACAAGACGTTTACGACCACGCCGGAATACCTCGTGCACGGCAAGCGCGGTGCGTCCGCCGGCGAGGTGTGGTTCAGCGACCTCGGCATTCAGCTCTCGCGCGGGTTCAAGGCGCTCAAGGTGTGGATGTCGATCAAGGAGCATGGGATTGACAAGTACGGCCGGCTGATCGCGCAGAACGTTGCGCACACCCGCAAGCTGGCCGCGCGGGTCGATGCCGAGCCGGAGCTGGAACGCCTCGCGCCGTCTCCGCTCAACATCGTGTGTTTCCGCTATGTCGTGCCGGGGTTGGACGACGACGCGCTTAATGCCCTGAACGAGGAACTGCTGCTGCGGCAGCAGGAAGGCGGTGGATCGTTGGTCAGCTCGACGCGCCTGCACGGCAAGTACTGCCTTCGCGCATGCATCAGCAATCATCGCACGACGGCCGAAGACGTCGACGTGTTTGTCGCCGATGTATTGGCGCTCGGCCGGCAGTTGGCGAAGGAAATACCGGCCGCGGGTTAGTACGCAGTGACCCGTCGCACCTGAATCGAGAACACAAAGCGACCGGCCGACCGGTTGCTTTTTCGTTCAGAACGGTCTGGACGATTCCTAGACGCCGGCCCGGTATCGTTGTGGCATTGATCCGAAGCCAACACCGAGGCCCATTCATGACCAAGCGAGTTGTCACCGCCCTGTTGTTCATCCTGTCCGCGCTGCTGTCCGCGCAGGCCGCATCCGCGCAGGAGGCTCCGCTGCCTGTCCCGTCCGCCGACCCGCGCGTTGTCTTCATTCCGTTGTATCCGACGATCCTGTCGCCGTCATCCGGCGAAACGCTCTGGCCCGGCACGATCTTCAAGTGGGCCGACGCCGGCAGCAGCACGTACACGATGAAGTTCAAGGTGGTCGAGACGAGACAGGTGTTCAAGTACGATGTCGGCGCGCCGTGCCCGGACACGGAATGCGCACTGTATGTGCCGCCTACCGTCATGGCTCAGATCAAGGACGGCCACACCGTCAAGTTCAGCATCATCGCTAATTTCCCGAACAGCACAATCAAGAGCCAGAAGATCACGCTGACGGTGGACGAAGGCCCTGCCGCGACCCTGACATCGCCCGCTGACGGTGCGGTGTTCGTTAACCGCTTTGATTTCGACGGGTTCCGCTGGAATCATACGTTCTTCGCCAATCAGTACCGCGTGATCGTCCGCAATGCGGCCGGCGAGAAGGTGATCGACTACACCGACAGCAGTTGGGACTTCTGCAACATGGCGACGCAAACATGCGGGCTGGGCATGAATCCGCAGCTTCACAACCACATCGTCTTGCAGGAAGAACACACGTGGCAGGTGATCGCGATCACCGAGACCGAACCGGCCATCAAGTCCGAGAAGCGCCGCTTCACCATCCTGTACAACTAACCAAACAGCCAAACGTCGATACATGTGAAGGCGGCAAGGGGAAACCTCTGCCGCTTTTCGATTCGGGGACGGGTTCGCTACACTGCGGGCAACGCCTATCGGAGGAGAGGAACCGATGCGAATCGAACACGCGGCGCTGTGGACAGCGGACTTGGAGCGCTCGCGTGCGTTCTACGAGGCGTACTTCGGCGGATCGGCCGGAATGCGCTACGTCAACCCGCGCACTGGATTCGCGTCGTACTTCCTGACGTTCGACGGCGGTGCGCGCTTGGAGCTGATGCAGCGGCCTGACGTGGCCGGCGGTGACAGCACAGAACGCATCGGCTGGGCGCACGTCGCGTTCAGTGTGGGAAGCCGCGAGGCCGTCGACGCACTGACCGAGCGCCTGCGCGCCGATGGCTACACGGTTGTCAGCGGACCGCGCACCACCGGTGACGGGTACTACGAAAGCGTCGTGCTCGATCCGGACGGCGCACGGGTGGAGATCATGGTGTGAGGGGCGATTATTCGTACTGCTCGTCGCGCTTCGGTTTCTGCTTGCGCGGGCCGCGGATGAGGCGGTAGGCGACAATTGCCACTGTTCCCCAAAACAGCCACAGCGCAAACCCGCTGATGATGAGGTTACGAAGCATGATCTGCTGCGTATCACTGTTGATCCCGAGTCCAGACAGGTCGTTCATGTCAGTCCTCGAATTCGTCGCGCTTGGGTTTGTCCCTGCGTGGACGGCGGATGAGACGATAGACGACATATACGGTAGTCCCAGAAGCTAACAACCATGTTACAAAAGCGAGGTTGAGCCATTGCCCGATACTGAACCCACCGTTTACCCCCAGTTGTCCCAGTTCATTCTCCATACTGGTTCTCCTCAACTTGTCGTATGCAACAACCTCGATACCGTGGATTGGTAGGTAAAGAGTCGTCGGCTAGATGCAGTAGGTTGTGGTTGTATCGACCACCATGGTGACACCGAAGTAGGAGTTCGGCGGAGGCAATGGAAAGGCAGCCCATTGCAGTAATCCCCCTGCCACAAAGTAGAGCGCGCCTGATGTCAGCTTGATGTTCCAACCGGGAAACGCAGTGGGGCCGTCCAGCTGGATCCAAGCTGTCGGAAAGTAAGCTACGGTTCCGTTCAGGTGTCCCGCAATACCTTTCGCTGGAAGTCGGGGCAGACCACCACTTGCATTCGAGTACTTAATTGTAACGTTCTCTCGAAGTTGGGCCACGACTAGACCCAGTCCGTTGTAGATGTTTAACCCACACACTTGCGTCGTGATCCAACCGACGGGCATCGGTGCTGGAGAGCCTCTGCCGGCCGTCTTCGGGCGCGCATCGCTGATAGGATCATCGGCAATCATGTAGACCTCGAAGTAGCATGCGGAGTCGTCGGCACAGTTCTCGAGTTTGTATAACCGCGATGCGAATCGTTGGCCTTCCGCGTACTCCTCATCCGTAAGCGTTACAGGCGAGCGCTGATCCATCTCCGTAGTTGCAACAACTGTAGCATTTGCCATATCGTTCAGCGACAGTTGTTCCTTTGGTGCGGATTGGATCTCCTCATCACTGTCTTGGGCGGTGGCCGTGTAGGGAGTTATTCCCGTGAGAAAGACACTTAGAGCAAGAATGATGCACAAACGCTTCATCGCAACACAACTTTCTGTAATTGATCCATATTACCAATAATACTCAGAACACGCGCGCCGTCTTGACGGCGCGCGTGTTAAGGATCGTGGGAGATTAGTATGTCTGTGTTTATCGGACGCTCATGAAGCAAGATCCATGGTTCTATTTGAGGCCTTGGTTATGAAACAACATTGCCGTCGGTAGCTTGCTGATCGTGCGCCGGGTACTCTTGTAGGATACGAAAGGCGTCCCGCATGAGTATCGTCAACCAGCACGAAACGCTGATCTTCCTGCACATCCCCAAAACCGCAGGCACGACGCTGCGTCAAGTGGTCGGGCGGCAGTTCGTCGGCAAGCCGCAGTACCTGATCGGCTCAGGCACAGAGCGCAACTTCGAGGCGTTCCTCGCACTGCCGGAGGACGAACGCGCGCGCCTACGTTATGTGGGCGGTCATTTGCGCTACGGCGTGCACCGCTTCATCCCGAAACCCGCGCGCTACATCACCATGCTGCGCGATCCCCGCGAGCATCTCATCTCGTACTATCACTACTTCCTCGAGGACGAAGGCTCGGCCACGCAGGAGATGATCGTCGGCAAGACGTTCGAGGAGTTCCTGCAAATCGAGCGCATGCAGTCGATTCAGCTCGACCTGATCGTCGGGCTGGACGACACGCCCAACGCGGCGGGCCGGTGGGGCATGGGTCGGAATCGGTCGCTGCCGGTCGAGCAACGCCTGCAGATCGCCGAGCGCCACCTGCGCGAGCACTTCGTCGTGGTCGGGTTGGTCGAGCGATTTGACGAGAGCATGCTGCTGCTGCGTCAGCGGTTGGGGTGGAAGAACGTGCAGTACGCCCGCCTACGCGAGACCCAGACGCGGCCCAAGCAGGTCGAGGACAAGGCGCCGCTGCACGCACTGGTCGAGCAGTACGCGCAGCCCGATCTCGCCTTGTACGCCATCGCCAAGCGCATCTTCGAGGAGCAGGCCGCGCAGTATGACGGTGACTTATCTGCCGACCTCGCGGAGTACCGCCAGCGCAACGCCCGATTTGCGCGGCTGTGGACGCTCAGCCAGTCCTTGCGGCAAACCGGCCTATATCGCACGCTGCGCAAACTGCTGCGCTAGGGCGTACTGACCGGCTGGGCTTTGAGGTCGCGATATGCAGTCGAACTCCCCTAGTCGCTTGGCACAGGCAGCGGCGCCTGCGGAGTGAGCGCTACGTCGATCCCGCGGTAACCCCGGTCAGCGACATGAACATCAACAGCTTGCTGGCCTCGATCGAGTCCGACAGCGGTTGCGACAACGTCGCCATTCGTCAGATCGACAACAATCTCGATGAAATTCGCGCTCCGCCCTCCAGCATATGGCGCAACGTCGCCCCACAGCCGTGAAATCATCACAGGTACTGAGCGATCCGGCAGGCCAAGCGGGCTCACATTGATATTTATCAAAGTCATTCTCTGCCCGTACGTCAGCACATATTCTTCGATCTGGGACGGCGTATCTTGCAGACCGAGACTAGATGCTTCGTCAAGTACTATGCGTCGTAGACTTGTGATGGAGTAGCCAATACGTTGTACATCCACGTCTGGCGAAAGGCGATCAAGCTCGACAAGCTGCGTGATGAACTCAGCCGTGTCACTCTGTTGTGCATTGAAGGCAAGAATCGTTTCCTGGGATAAGGAAACCGGTCCGCGGTTTCCCAAACCGAGTACATTGACTGTGACAAAGGACAGGCTTATAACGACTGAAACGACGAGAACCGAGCGAAAGTGCCGCCGAATTTGGACGCGCATCGTTTCCACCTCTCAATCACTGGAACCTGAGATCTCTTACGGGCAGAATTGACGATTAGTCAGTGGCGTCGCCACAAGGATCGTAGATGTCTTCGCCTGATACGTTCCACGCGAAGAAACTATTCGAATCATCAGCCGTCGATCGGTAATTGTCTTGGCCGCTCCCCGGTAGTGCGAGCGTGATCGCATCAACAGCCATGTTATTCCACGGCTTCCACACAAACTGACCGGGCGATTGGTTGACTTCTTTGTACCACTCCATGTCCCCGAAGTATATGCTGCAGTCAAAGTATAGAACTTCGGGATTCGAAATAGGTGGATTCCGGAGGTGTTCTTTCTTGTAGAATGACACATCAACACCTGCAAACGCAGTGTCGCCACTGCCATACGCAATCTGATTCGTCGAAGGACCTACACTGACATCAGCGACGTATTGATGATTTCGAAAGAAGTACTTCGAACCCCCAAAGAAATGGAAATCATAGTTAAACAGGCTGGCATGTACTGGTATGGTAGCTCCAAAACTTTCGGTCCTATAGAAGCCGGCGCCGTCGATATATGCCAAGAGTAGTTTGTATGTGTTGGACGTATTCTTCTTCCACCCCCACTTAACAAACGCGTATCCATAGTTTAGTCGAGACGCGGCATACGCATAGACGTACGTGCCACTTCCTCCTGAAACTAGTAGTGGATCGGTCCACTGAATATCACCACCGACTCCTAGTACCTTTCCGTCCTTCTGAATTCCCATGCCGGTGTTGACATCGGCTTCCGCGTTTCCATCACCTACATAGTACAGATTTGTAGGTCGAGACATGAAGTCTTCTGCGTTAATCTTTCCACTGGCAGTCGCAACAGCCATCACCATAATCAGGACAGGAGCCAAATAATTCTTGTTCATCTTAGTATCCTCCCAAATACTTATTTAAGTATAATCACATACACGCGATTTGTCTTGACAAATCGCGTGCTGGACAGTGCGATTTCATGAAACAGGTACCTAGAGCCTATTTCAATAATACGGGGCGATGGCGGCAACAGGCCGCAGTAGCCGGTTGAGGGACCATTGGATAAAGGCAACCAGACAGAACGCTTTGAAGTTTTCCAGCTTGCGCTCGTAGCGCACGACCAGCCGACGGCAGTTGTCCATCCACGCGAAGGTGCGTTCGACAACCCAACGCCGGGTGCGTCCCAGCGGCGCCTGCGGCTGACCGCGCCGCGGTCGGTGGCCCTCGGCACGTTTGCGCTGCGGGATCCGGGGCCGGATCCCTCGCCGGCGCAAGGCGGCCCGCAGACGTCGGCTGTCGAACCCTTTGTCAGCGCCCAGCGCGCGCGGGCGACGCCGGGGTTTGCGCTTCGCACGGGGCACCATAACGTCATCAATCACGGCTTGCGCCAACGTGACTTCGTGAGGCGTGGCGCTTTCCACCACCACCCCAATTGGCAACCCATGTCCTTCTACCACCAGCATCACTTGACTGCCTTTGCCGACCTTCGTCGTTCCGACGCCGGCCCCCCTTTTTAGCGGGGTGAAACTCCCATCCAGAAACGCTTCGGTCCATTCCAACTTGCCTTGCGCATCCAGTTGCCCCAGCAGCGCCCGCCAGATCCGCTCCCACGTCCCGTCCCGCTGCCAGCGATCCAGCCGCCGCCAGCACGTCACATGGTCGCCGAACTCTTCGGGCATATCTTTCCATTGGCAGCCCGTCTTCAGGACGAACAGAATGCCGTTCAGCGTACGGCGATCATCCGCACGCGGTCGCCCGCGCCCCGGCTTCTGCTTAGGGATCAACGGCTCCAGAATTTCCCACTGTTGGTCAGTCACGTCATGTCGGCTCATCCCACCAGTGTACCGTTACCGCTCAATTTTTGAAACCGCTTCTAAGCAATTTTGCTTCTTCACTGTACTGTCAAAGAAACGCGGCAGTCGATTCTATGTTCCTGAGTGATCCACTTAAGCTTGTGCGATTGCTGGGTAGTGGATATGACTTTGAAACGTGATAGTTGACGCGGCGTTCGCTCTTAGTGCCGCGCTGGTCGAACACGCCGCGCAGTATGACGCCGCCGACCTCGCGGAGTACCGCCAGCGCAACGCGATTTGCGCGGCTGTGGACGCTCAGCCAGTCTTTGCGGCAAACTGGCCTGTATCGCACGCTGCGCAAACTGCTGCGCTAGCTGCCACCGATGTCTGCCGCCAGTGCATCCGCAAACGCTTCCACGATGGCGCGGCGGGTGAGCGTGGTGCTGGACCGCGCTACCGGCCGGCCGTCCTTGAACAGGATCAGCGTCGGGATGCCCATAAGCCCCAGCTCGCGCACGAGCGGACTGTCCTGCGACAGCCACAGCTTGGCGACCGTGACGCATTCGGCCCATTCGTCGGCCAGCGCGTCCATCACCGGCGCGAGTGCCGCGCACTTGGCGCAGTCGTCGCCCCAGAAGTCGACCAGCACCGGCCGATCAGCCGTCGTGATGGTCGACTTAAACGACTCCGGCGTCAGGTTGAGTGCAGGCATGCGAAACCTCCCCGGTCGGGTGATGAAACCTATCCGGGGTACGTGCTTGGCGTCGATACGGTTGCAGTAGGATTGGACTAGATCGCGGTCAGGCGCAGTCGCTGCGGGGTGGCTTTGGGCACGCGTTCGATTTCGCCGCGTGCTTCGAGGTCGAGCTTGACGGTCGTCGTATACCACTCGATCGAGCCGTCGAATGTCTCTCCGATCTGATCGCGCACCGCTTCGACCAAATCCCAGAACGGCAGGCCGGGGCTGCGCTCCAGCGCGCTGAGGATCGCGCCGCGCACCGTGTCGTACTTGCGCCGGTCGATGTTGACGCCAGCCTTGCCCTGCGGGTGCAGGGTCACAATAGTATCCGGCATGATCGTCCCTCCCACGGCTCTAAGTAATAGAACAAGTGTACTATTCTTGAGCGTCGGAGTCAATCGATACACGGCGCGTGGCGCAACTCACTAAATCTCCTCCAGATGCATCCCGACCCACGCCTGATACGCGTCGCGCAGGCGCAGCGTCCATACACCGGGTTTGCCGATACCGAGCGTGTGCCCGTCGATCTCGACCACCGGCACGATCCCACGGCTCGCACTGCTGATGAACGCCTCGTCGAGCGCCGGGACATCGTCGGCTTTGACCGGTGTCTCGACCAACGGAATGATGCGCTGGCCGACCTCGAACACGATCTGCCGGCTGATCCCGCCCAGCACCGTGCCGACAGGCGCGGTGTACAACGTGCCGCCGCGGATCGCGTAGAAGTTCGCGCCGACGCCTTCGAGCAGGTGGCCGTCCGCGTCTTGCAGAATCGTGTCGTAGATGCCGAGCGGCTGGGCAGCGATCAACGCCTCGCGCGCGTGCATCCAGTCGGTCGTCTTGGCCGCGGCGTTCTGGCGGGCGCTGTTGGGCGCGCTGATCACACGCACCCCGCGCAGGATGAACTCGGTCGTCAGCGGGGTGAACGGTTCGAGCGAGATGATCGCTTGATCGGGATGCGCCGCACTGATCGTCACGCGCCAGCGCACGTCGCCCACGTTGAAGTCGAGGATGCAGCGGCGCAGGGCGGCCCGGATCAAGCTGCGCGCCAGCCCGATTGCGATGCCCGCGCGCCGCGCCGAGTCTTCGAGTCGGTCGAAGTGCGCGTCAAGTTTGAGCGCCTTGGTGATCTCGAACGTGTTCGTGATCGTATACACGCCGTCGTCTGGCTCGTAGCGCCCGGCCTCGGCCAGAGACGCCGCTCCGTAATCGACCGGATGCAGGTTGCCGTCCGCCGTCAGCCGCCGGATGAACGTGGGCATGCCGGTTACCTTTGCACCCAGAACTGTAGGAACTGGCGCCATTCTTCGTCGTCGGTGTCGAACTCGGCGTAAATCGCGACGCCCTGCACCGCGCTTGCGGTGTTGCCAGCCTGCTCGAGGCCGTCGATCACGCCCTCGACCGCGGCGGGGATGTTCTCAACGGCCGGATCGTGCGCGTTGGTCACGTCGTCAAAAGTCGGGATTCCGATCCGCACCTCGGCGCCGCCGTCAACGTCCGCGATCGCGCGCGCGTACGTGGCGGTCTGGTACGCAACCCACTGGGTGTAATCGACGGGCGAGGACAGCGCCGAGTTGTAGGCCATGACGACGATCTCGTCGACCAGCAGGGCGATCCGCTGCTTGAACTCGGTGGTGTATTCGGTGCCGGGCGCGATCAACGGCGGCTTGGGGATGTTGGCTTCCGCCGGCGACCAGTCGGGGATCACCGCGACCGAAAGGCTGGCATCGCCGATTGCCCGGCGGACGGCCTGCAGCAGCGCGATGTAATCGTCGGCGCTGTCCTGAAACACCAGTTCGGCGTTGAGCATAATGCCATCGTAGCCAAGTTCGTTGACCAGCTTTGCGGCGAAATCAGCAACGATCTGGATAACGGCCGGGTCGTTAAGGTTGTACGCGCCGTTCTCGTCGCGGGCGCTGATCGGGAAGCCGACCCATCCGTACAGCGTTGCCTCAGGGTACGCCGCACGGAACTGCTGGATGAACTGCTCGACGTTGGGCTGCATCTCCTCGAACGTGTTGGTGCGGGCAACCAGCCCGCTCCACGTGTTGTCACTCTTGAGGAAGCTCGTCCACGCATATACGGTGCCGATCTGATGCGCCTTGAGTCTCTCGACAAGCAGCGCCACTTGCTCATCGGTCGGCTGCAGGAAGCTGTATTCGGAGCCGAGCCAGAGGGCGTTGGGATAGGTCGGCGCGGGCTCGTTCTTGAACAAGCCAAGCGCGAGGATCACGATCAGCACGATGGCGACGGCCCCGGCCCCAAACAGGTAGGGACGCCAGCGCGCCCAGTCGATCGGCGGCAGCTTCGGCCCGCCGGGCACAGCGGCCTGCTGCTGGCGCAACCGCGGCGCGGCCTGTGGCGGCGGGGCAGCTTCGCCGCGACGCCGGCGCGGCGTACGCTCGGTTTCGCCCGTGGGGGCGGTATCGGCCAGCACGTCCGGCGGCGGATTGCTGCCGCGCCGGCGGCGGTACCGTTCGCGTGCGCGGCCGCCTTTGCCGGCATTGGGCACTTCTTGCGGCTGTTTCGACTTCGCCTCTTGAAACAGGCTGTTCAGAAACTCGTCGTTGTCCGGAATACCGGTCGATGACGATTTGGGGTCCTTTGGGGGTTGGCTCTGGTCGTCCACGGTTTCTTTCCTCCTAGGTGACCAGGTCAATAAGCGGCGGGCCGAAGATCAGCAAGCCGATCAATACAGATGCGACGACGCCGAGCAGCACCGCCGCTGCGGCGACATCCTTGGCGACTTTCGCCATTGGATGATAATCCGGCGATGCGAGGTTGACCACCGCCTCGACCGCGGCGTTGATGAATTCGGCCATCCACACGATCGTGACCGACAGAATCAGAATCGCGATTTCGACAAAGCTGATTCGCAGCAGCAGGGCGAGCGCCAGCACCAGCAGACTCGCCACGCCTTGAATGCGCGTGTTGCGCTGCCAGCGCAGCATGTACAACCAACCGGCCAGCGCATAGCCCAAACTGACGGCGCGGTTGCGGCTGACCTTATAGCTGAATTCGTCCGGGTTGATGCGCGCCGTGCTGGTCAGCCGGTCCAGCCAATTCGGCCGGGTGTCGTCAGGCATGATCGGCGCCCTCCAGCCCCGGCACGATGCCCTCGGAAATGCTCAACGCGCGCAGGGCGTTCGCCTGTGCGTCCCACATCGCCGCGCGCCGTTCCGGGGTGTCGTGATCGTGGCCGAGCAAGTGGAGCGTGCCGTGGACGACCAGCAGCGATAGGCTGTCGGCCGGCGAGTGGCCGAGCCGTTCGGCCTGTGCGCAGGTGTACGGATAGGCGATCACCAGATCGCCCAGATAGGGTGGCTCGTCCATCTCCTGCGCGACCGCATCCGGCAGCGCCTCGGCCGGGAACGTCAGCACGTCGGTGACGCTGTCGACATGCCGGTATTCGCGGTTCAGCGCGCGTACTTCGTCGTCGCCGGTGAGTACAATCGTAATCCCGCCGCGATTGGTCGCCTCGTTCTGTTTCAAGGTCATCCGGGCCGCGTAGATCAACCTGTCTGCGTTGACCGGATAGCCGCGCGTGTTCTCGATCTCAATCCCATGCTCGGGCGCGGTCATCGCCGAATTCCTCATCGTCACGTTGGCTCGGGACGTCCAGCCCGCCGGTCGAAGGCCCTCGGCTGCCGGGTGCCCACTGCGCAGCCTCGGCAGGCACGACGGCGCGCATCGACTGCGTTTGCCGTGCCTTGTTAATCACCGCGTCGTAATTGATGCGCGGGTGGAGCGTCGCCTCGATCATATCGACGAATATGCGCTCGATCTGCTTGAGATCTTTGAGCGTCAGGCCGCTGTCGTCAAGCTGGCCGCCGTCCCGGTAGCCGTTGATGATCTTGGCGACCTGTGCCTTGATGTCGCTGCGGCTTTGCGGGTCGGTCGAGCGCAGCGCCGCCTCGCAGCTGTCGGCCAGCAGCATGACGCCGGTTTCCTTCGTTTGCGGGCGCGGGCCGGGATAGCGGAAGTTCCGGATGTCGACCTTGCTGGCGTCGTCCCCGGCGGCGATCACAGCCTGCTGGTAAAAGACTTTCACCAACGACGTGCCGTGATGTTCGCGGATAAAGTCGCGGATGCGCTGCGGCAAGCGGTGGTCAAGCGCCATCCGCTCGCCCTCGACCACGTGGTTGATGATGATCTGCGCGCTGCGCTGCGGGTCGTTGAGCAAGTCGTGCGGGCTTTCGCTGCCGCGCTGGTTCTCGGAGAAGAACGCCGGGTTCGCCAACTTGCCGATGTCGTGATACAGCGCCGCGACCGATACGAGGAACGCATTCGCCCCGATTTTTGCCGCGGCCTGCTCGCTCAAGTTGGCGACCTGCAGGGAATGCTGGTAGGTGCCGGGGGCTTCGCGCAGCAGGCGCACCAGCAGCGGATGACTGGGCTGGCTAAGTTCGTTGAGGCGCAGGATGGTGGGCAAGTTGAACACGCCGCCGAGCACGTACAGCCCGACCAGCGACAACGCCGCGGTGATGATACCGTTCAGCACGCAGAACACGAGCAGTTCGAGCCAGCGCTCCGGAGTCGTGCCTTCCTGCGCGAGGTTGAACGTGAACAGTACCGCGACGTTCACCAGCGCCACCAGCAGACCGGCGAAGATGTACGTATTGAGCCGGTCCGTTCGCCGCAGCACCAGCGTGCCGGTGATCCCGGCCGCGGCTATCAGCACCGAGACCTCGAAGCCGTTGCCCGCCATCAGGCCGACCAGAAACGCATAGCCAAGCGTCCCGATCAGCGCGATATCCGGCCCGGCGATGGCGACATACAGCAACGCCAGCACCCCGGCCGGGAAGATGTAGATCTCGCTGCCGGTGGCGACCCGCGCCGCGCCCAGCATCAGAATGAATAGCCCGACCAGAAGCGCGAGCAAACGAGGCTGGCTCTCAAGCAAGGCGTTGCGCCAGCGGGTCAAATAGGTGCCGAACAGCACCAGTACGATGAGCGACCCGATGACGGCGCGCATCACGATCGGAAGGCGCTGGTCGGGCGGCTGAAGCAGCCCAAGCTGTTCGAGCGCCTCGACGTCGGCTGGTTCTAATTTCGTGCCGGTGCTGACGACGATCTGCCCGCGCTGGAAGCTGCTGATCTGCTCGGGGACGGCCTGCGCGGCGGCCTCGCGCGCGGCCTGCGTGGCGGCGACGTTGAGTGTCCGGTTCGGGCGGATCAAGTCGCTGACGATGTCCACGATAATCGCGACGTCGCGGCCGTCGAAGCGCAAGCTGACCTGATTGGGCAGGCGCTCGAGGATGCTGGTGACTTCGCTTTCGCGGATGCTGTCCTGCATCACATTTTCGAGCAGACGCAGCGTTTCGGCGCGGATGAGTGCCCACTGCTCGTCGGTCATCGCCGCGATCGGCTCGGCGGTCGCGCGTTCGTCGAGGCGAAGCGCGGTGATCTGCTGGAGGTCGGCTACCTTTTGCGCAACGGTCGCGTACGGGTCGCGCCGGACGTTGTCGATGAATTCGAGGATACGCGCCGCCAAGCTGGTCTGCACGCGTGCCACGTTGAGGTCGGGCGGGTTGTAGACCGGCGCGGTCGAGGCGCGCGCTTCTTCACGGCGCAGCTCGGTGAGGACGTTGCTGACGTAACTACGGCTGATCGGCGCGTGAATGTCGCGCGGGGCGACCTGCCCAACCTCCAAGCTGCCCGTCAGCGACCGGCCGGGCAGGATCGAGTCGAACGCGATGATGAGGGTGGAAACAGCCACCAGTGCGATAGCGGCAGCAATCACGGCCGCCGCAGTCAGCCGTTCGATGGCCTGCGTGCGTGGAACGCCGAAGCGCCGGTGCAGGAAATCCGCAAGCGCCGGTATCATGCGCTAACCGTTGAGCAGCTCCCGGACAGCCTGGTTGACGAGCTTGCCGTCCGCCTGTCCCTTGACGCGAGCCATGATCGGCCCCATCACCTTCGATTGATCCTTCGGCCCGCTTGCCCCAACCTGCGCGATCACCTCGGCGGCAATCCGCTTGAGCTCGTCCAGCGAAAGCTGACGCGGCATGAACGTCTCGATAACCGCGAGTTCGGCCGACTCGGCAGCCACGAGGTCGTCGCGGTGGGCCTTGGTCGCCTCTTCGATCGTCTCGCGGCGCTTCTTGGCTTCTTTGATCACCACGGCGAGGATTTCGTCATCGCTAAGGGATTTCCGTGTGTCAATCTCGACCTGCTTGATGGCGCTCTGCAAGCCGCGCACCACGTCGCGGCGCAGGTTGTCCTTGGCCAGCATCGCCTCTTTGAGCGCGGCGGTGAGCGCGGTACGGAGGTCGGTCATGTCATCCTTCCAAGATGGGAACGGCCGTTGCGTGCGTGCGCGACGACCCCGATCCGAGGCGGGCCGGCGTGATCATGCCGGTCAGCGCGCGCGGGTGGGTGCAGTGGACACGCACGTAGTTGTCAGTATACCCCACATTGAGGAACCCGTCTTGGGTCGCGCCGGCCACGTTCTCCCACAAAACAGGGCGAACATCTCCGCTGAAACGGGCTGTGAACGCCTGAGTCTGGGCAGCGCTGTGAGCGAGCAAGATCTGCGCGCGGCGCTGACGCACCTCATGCGGCACCTGTCCCTTCATGCGGGCGGCGGCGGTGCCGGGGCGCGGACTGTACGGGAACACGTGCAGCCCGGCAAACTCCATCGTTTCGATGAACGCCGCGCTCTCGTCGAACTCGGCGTCGGTTTCACCGGGGAAGCCGGCGATGACGTCGGTGGTGACCGCCATGTCCGGCGCGGCGTCGCGTGCGGCCTCCACCAGTGCCGCGAACGACCGCTGCGAGGTGCGTCGCAGCATCCGTTTCAGCGTGCGGTCACAGCCCGATTGCAGCGGCAGGTGCAGATGCCGGCACAGCCGCGGTTCGTCCGCCCACAGCGCGAAGAACGCCGGTTCGAGGTCCCACGGCTCGAGCGAGGACAAGCGCAGTCGCGGGATGTCGGTGCCGGTCAATAGGGCGGTCACGAGGTCGCGCAGGCCGTCGGGTTTGCCGAGGTCGTGCCCGTAGCTGCCGAGATGCACGCCGGTCAGCACCGCTTCCTGATAGCCGATCGCGTGCAGCGCACGTACCTCGCCGACGACCTCACCCAGCGGGCGGCTTCGGCCTGCGCCGCGCGCCACGGTGGTGATGCAGAACGTGCACGCGTTGTCGCACCCGTCCTGCACCTTGACGAAAGCGCGGGTGCGGCCGGGGATCGCCTCGCGAGCGACTGGCTCGGCATCGAACGGCATCGCGGTTTGGCCAGTCAACTGCTCGACCAAAGTGTCTTTGCCGGTGTTGTCGATCACGCGCACGACCCCGCCGATCTTGCCGACGGCCTCCGGCGCGACCTGCGCATAGCAGCCCGTGACGGTGATCTGCGCATCCGGCCGAGCGCGGTGCAGCTCGCGAATCAGCTTGCGCGAACTGGCGGCGGCCTGCGTGGTCACGGCGCACGTGTTGACGACGTGCCAATCGGCGTCGGCGGCCTCACGGACGATCTCGTGCCCTTGTGCGGCGAACTGCCGCGCCATCGTGTCGAGCTCCGCCTGATTGAGGCGGCAGCCCGTCATGCGGAGGTGGACTTTCACGGCTTGGTCACCAAAAAGTTGTCGAACACGACGGAGACGTCCGGCTCGTTCTCGGCCACGGCGATCAGGCCGAGCTGGCCGGTCGCATGGGTCGAGTCGGTCAGCGTCGGCGTCAGCGTCCCGAAACATTGGCCGCCGGAGTAGGTGCTTTGGCCGTCAGGGTCGTCAGGAAGGCACAGTTCGACCTGCTGGCCGTTGATGCTGAACGTGAACTGGTCGCCGACGCCGCGTACACCGAGTACGTTGGGGCTGCCGAAGTCGACGTCGATCGCATCCGACGGAATCCACGTGCTGATCTCGCGCTCGACTCCGTCGACGGCGCGCGTCACCTGATAGTAGCCATCGCTGCTGATCAGGAAGCTGTAGTAGTCGCCGGCATCGCGCATGCGGAACACGATCCCGTACCCGTTCACCGACGGCCCGCCGACTGCCGCGGCGATCACCTGCGCGTCGAAATCTTTGAAATGCCAGCGGGTCGGCACGAACGGCGCACTCTGCACGTCGCCCACGTCGATCTTAAGGATGCCGCCCTCGATGCGCGCCGAAAGCCGGCCCTCATAGGTGTCCCACTCCTCGGGTGCGATCTCGAAGTCGGACGCGTACAGAACGGTGCCGCTTGGCCCGTCGATCACCGGGGGCGCGGCGCGCAGCACGTCCGCGAGGCGATAAGCCCCGAACGCGAGCAGCACGAGCGCGGCGGTGATGACAGGCGGGCCAAAGCGGCGCATGGGTAAACCTTTCCCCTCTACGGCGCCGGGATTTCGGTGGCGCCGCCCAGGTACGGGCGCAGCACGTCCGGGATCTCGATGCTGCCGTCCGCGCGCTGGTACGTCTCCATGAGGGCGATCAGCACGCGCGGCGCGGCCAGCCCCGAGCCGTTCAACGTGTGGACGAACTGCGGGCGTCCGCCACCTTCGGGCCGGTAGCGCACGTTGGCACGGCGCGCTTGGAACGTCTCAGTGTTCGAGCACGAGCTGACTTCCAGCCACTCGCCGCATCCGGGCGACCACACTTCCAGATCGAACTTCTTCGTCGCGCTGAAGCCGAGGTCGCCAGTGCAGATTTCGAGCCGGCGGAAGGGCAGCTTGAGCGCGCGCAGGATACCCGCGGCGTCCTCGATCAGCTTCTCCAGTTCGGCGTAGCTGTCTTCCGGCTTAGTGAACTTGTACAGCTCGACCTTCTGGAACTGATGCACGCGCTTGATCCCGCGCACGTCGCGGCCCGCGCTCGTACGTTCCCGGCGGAAGCACGGTGTATGGCCGACCATGTTGATCGTCAGTGCCGACTCGTCGAGGATTTCGTCGCGGTACAAATTCGTGATCGCGACCTCGGCGGTGGGCAGCATGTAGACGTCGGCGTCCGGGTCGAAATACACCACATCGCGGAACTTGGGGAACTGTGCCGCGCCGATCATCATGTCTTCCTTGACGAAGAACGGCAGATAGCACTCGGTGTAGCCGTTGGCGAAAGCCGTATCGAGGAACAGGTTCGTCAGCGCCCGCTGAAGCCGCGCGCCCCACGCCTTGAGCACGTACCCGCGCGACCCGGCGATCTTGACGCCGCGCTCGAAGTCGATGATGTCGAGCGCCGGGCCGAGGTCCCAATGCGGCTTCGGCTCGAAGTCGAACTCGCGCAGGGTGCCTTCCATAGGCCACGGCTTGTTGTCCTCGTCGCTCGCGCCGTACGCTGTCGACTCGTGCGGCAGGTTGGGCAGCCACAGCAGGTTGTCCTGCAGGGCCCCGTCGACCTCGCGGATGCGCGCGTTGTAGCCGTTGACGGTATCGCCCATCCCGGCCAGTGCGTCGAGCAGAGTCTGAAACTCGACCGGGGTGGCGGGAGCGGCGCTGCCGTTCCCTTCCATGACGTCGGCTGCGGCGGCGTAATCCCCGGCGGCAATGAGCGCGACGATTTGGCCGGCCCGTTGGGCGCGCGCGGCGTCGTCCAGCGACTTGTCCCCGCGCAGCCGGCCAACGCCTTTGTTCAGGCGGTTGCGGTGCTGCTGGATCGCCTCGCTTTGCGCCAACAGCGTGCGGCGGGCTTTGTCGAGTTCGAGGATCGTATCGATACGTCCTGCGGCCTGTTCGTCTTGAAGCCGCAGCAGCTCGGCTTTGACGAATTCGGGCTTTTCACGAATGACCGTGATGTCGAGCATGGAGAGTGTCCTTAGGGTTGAGAGTCCGGATTACGAGTCTCCGCCGATGCATCAGGTTGCGACGGCTTGCGGCGGCGGATAGGCTGGTCGGCACGGGAGGGCGGCAGTGGTTCCTCGTCACGCCGCGTAAAGTCGGTATACAGCCGCAGGGCGGCCAGCGCCGCGCCGACAATGAGCGTGCCGACGATCAGCGCATCCCATACTTCACGGGTCATGAACTCCAGAAACATGCGTGCTCCCAATACAAAGCGCCTCGCCCGAATGCGGACGAGGCGCGGCAGGTTAGCCGGACGGACGCAGGGGGCGGACGGGCGCGATTAAGCCTCGGATTTGGCCGAACTAGAACCGGCAGCAGGCAGCACGATGCTGAAGGTCGTGCCTGCGTTTTCGACGCTGTCGAACCAGATGCGGCCGTTCATCGCCTCTACCTCCTGCTTGCACAAATACAAACTCAGGCCGTAGCCGAATTCGCTGATGACCTGCGGCTGGCGCGCACGCCGGAACGGCGCGAAGACGCGGTCTTGTTCGCTCTCGCGAATGCCGATCCCGTCGTCGATCACATCGATCTGCACGGCGGCAAGTTTGCGCTGCGCCACGAGTTGAATGGCGGTCTCGGACATGCTGTACATGATAGCGTTGGCCAAAATGTCCTGCAAGATACGTGTAAGGTGCACCGGCGAGCATTCTGCACGCAGGTCTTCGGCGACCGACACGCGAATGCGGCTGCGCACGTCCCCGTAATCCGTGTCCGGGTCGACGATCGCAACGTTGTTGATTTCTTCCAGTAAATCCTCAATTAAAAGGGACAGGTCGACGCGCTTGCGCCGCGCTCGGATCTGGTCGCGCAGCGTTCCGGTACGCACCGCCGTGAGCCGTTCCAACATGATTAGCAGCCGGTCGGCGCGGATCATGTGCGTGTGAATAATGCGGTTGAACCCGGTGATCCGACGTGCCAGCGTGGCCGCGTCGTCTTCCGGTTTGAGCCGGTCGATCACCTGCTGGATCAGGTCGGCGTGACCGCGGGCCGACTCGACCGAGTTCGCCAGCTCTTGCCCGAAGTTGCCGAGCGCCTCGTTCAACGGCGCCCAATCGGTCGTCTCGAAGACCAGCATCGTGTACAGCAGGCCGTCCGGCCCTTCGATGACCGACACGACGACGGGTTGGGTCTCCCCGGCGCGGATGGCGCGCATACGCACCGGCTTGCCGCCGTTCAGCGCCTGCTGCCGCGCGTCTTCCAGCTTGAGCGCATCGTCGGGGAGTTGTTGATTGAGCAGGAATGAGGCAGCCCCGAAGCCGCTCTCGCGGATCACCACCAGATCGGCCGCCAGCACGGCGCGCGCGCTGCGGTTCTCGCTGACCAATTTGCCATCCGGCGCAAAGATCAGCACGCCCTGAATCATCCCATCGAGGACGGGCTGCAGCTCAGGGGTTCGGCTGGTCGGCATTGGCTACTCCAGATCGGCCTTCAGGCAGATTGTAGCGTGCTACTTTTGGTCACGCATGTGCGGGAAGAGCAGGACGTCGCGGATCGAGGACTGGTCGAGCAGCACCATCGCAAGGCGGTCGAGGCCCATGCCGAACCCGCCGTTAGGGGGCATGCCATAGCGCATCGCCCGCAGATAATCCTCGTCCAGCGGGGTCTCGTCGTCGTCGCCGGCACGGAATGTCTGCGCCATGTCGAGGAACCGCTGCTCTTGATCGAGCGGGTCGTTGAGTTCAGTGAAAGCGTTGCCCAACTCCATGCCACCGATGTAGAACTCGAACCGCTCGACGTGCAGGTCGTCCCCCGTGACGCGCTTGGCGAACGGCGAGATATCGCGCGGGTAATCATGCACGATGGTCGGGGCGATCAGGTTGCCTTCGGCGTATTCGCTGAACAGATGCTCGATCAGCTTGCCCCACGGCAGGCCCGGCTTGACCTGCATTCCGCGTCGGCGAATCTCGGCCTCGAGCAGTTCGGCCGTCGGGTAGTCCATGTAGTCGATGCCGCTGTGTTCTTTGACGATGTCGCGCATGGTCACGCGGCGCCACGGCGGCTTGAGCTCGATCTGCTGGCCGCGGTAGTCGATCAACGTGCTGCCCGTCGCATACTCGGCCGCGTACGCTACCATGCGTTCGGTGATCTCCATCACGCCGCGATAGTCGATGTAGGCCTTGTAGAACTCGAGCTGCGTGAACTCCGGGTTGTGCTTGAAGCTCACACCTTCGTTGCGGAAGTCGCGGCCAATCTCGTATACGCCATCGTATCCGCCTACCAGAAGCCGCTTGAGGTACAGCTCGAAGCTGACGCGCAGGTACAACTGTTGATCGAGTTCGTTGTGATGAGTCGTAAACGGACGCGCAGCGGCGCCGCCGTAGATCGGCTGCAGCACCGGCGTCTCAACCTCGAGGAAGCCGATATCGTCGAGATACCGACGGCAGGCTGTCGTGATGCGCGAACGCTTCACGAACGTGTCGCGCACCGCCCGGTTGACGGCCAAATCGGCATAGCGCTGGCGGTAGCGCGTTTCTTTGTCGTTGAACTCGCCGAATTCGACGATCGTGCCGTCGTCCAGCACCGATTGTTTGATGACCGGCAGCGGGCTGAGCGACTTGGCCAGCAGCACGAACTCGCGAGCCAGCACGCTGACCTCGCCCGCGCGGGTGCGCATCATCTCGCCGGTGGCCTGCACGAAGTCGTCGGTGTCGACCAACTTGTCGGCGATCAGCGCGTAGGTGTCGTCACCCAAGTCGTTGATGCGCAAGAAAAGCTGAACGCGGCCGCTCTCGTCTTCGATGTGCATGAAGGCGAGCTTGCCTTTGATGTTGACACGCCGGATACGCCCGCACACCGTAACCTCGACCGGAGTCGGCTCCGGCTGCGCTTCGGCCGCCTCGAACGCGGCGATCGCCTGTGCAGCTGTATGCGTGCGGTGCACGCGCGCTGGATACGCGGCGACACCGCGCGCTTCGAGTTCACGGAGCTTGTCCAGCCGTTCGGCTTCGAGCTTATTCGGCTGCCACGGCATGCGGCTACTCGATTTTCTTGATCGTGACCACGAAATCGCCGTCGGGGGCCTTGACGGTGACCTTCGCGCCCGTCTTGTGACCCATCAGGGCACGGCCCATCGGACTGTCGACACTGATTTTGCCTTCGCCGGGGTTGGCTTCGGCCGAGCCGACCAGCATATAGACTTCTGGATCTTTGGAGCCTTTCTCGACGATCGTCACGCGCGAACCGGCGCTGACGACGCCCTTAGACGCGCCTTCCTCGATGATCTGGGCGCTGGCAAGGATCGCCTCAAGACGCTGAATCTCGCCTTCCATGAAGGCCTGTTCGTTCTTGGCATCCTCGTACTCGGCGTTCTCGCTCAGGTCGCCGCCTTCTTCCATCGCACGGCGCAGCCGCTCGGCAATTTCGGGACGGCGAACCTCTTTGAGCATATTGAGCCGGTTCTCAAGCTGAGTGAGACCTTCCGACGTAAGGTATTGCGAATGCTCAAACATATCCTGCGACTCCAAAATGTCGTTAAATCGCATCGGCCGGAAATAGCAAAAGACACAGCGAGTGTGTCTGTGTCCCCGTCCGTAGCCTGTAGGTGCCGGAACGATAGCATAGGCCCGGCGATTCGTAAAGTAAAGATCGTGCAAGAATCCTTGCGAATCCCCAGCCTGTGGGGGCAGGATTGACGCCCCGACCGGCCTAAGGCATGATAGCCCGGTTATGCACGAGACCTGTCGGAGGCCGCATGCCCGAAACAACGCAAGACGTCATCGAAACGGAACGCCAACTGGGGCACCCGCGCACCCCGTTTCAATATCTGCGCATCTTCATCACCGGCTTCTTCATGGGGTCGGCAGACATCGTCCCCGGCGTCTCCGGCGGCACCATTGCGTTCATCATGGGCATCTACGACACCTTGATCGACGCGATCAAGTCGTTCAATCTCGACGCCATCCGGCTCGTGCTGGCGCGCAAAATCGGGGCGTTCGTTGATCACGTCAGCCTGCGCTTCCTGATCGCACTTGGCATCGGCATCCTTGCCGCCGTGTTCACGCTTTCGCACGTGCTGGAAGGGCTAATCGAAACCCAGCCGACGTACATTTTCGCGCTGTTCGGCGGGCTTGTGCTGGCGTCGATCATCGCCGTGTCGCCGAAGGTATCGTGGTCGCCAGTGACCATCGCAGTGCTGGTTGTCGGCGCAGTCTTCGCGTTTTGGCTGACCGGCCTTGGCGGGGCTGGAACCGGTGCCGAACCGGAAGCCACCGGCGCGGTCAGCTACGATCTGCTCACGCTGTTCGTCAGCGGCGCCATTGCCATCGTCGCCATGATCCTGCCGGGCATCTCCGGCTCGTTCATTCTGGTCATTCTCGGCCAGTATCGGATCGTGCTTGGACTCGTCAACGAACGCAACTTCTTCCCGTTGATCGTGTTCGCGCTCGGCTGTTTGGTCGGCATCATCCTGTTCAGCCGCGTCCTCAGCTTCCTGCTGCACCACTACCGGTCGATCACACTGGCCGCGCTGGTCGGGTTCATGCTCGGTTCGCTGCGCAAGCTGTGGATCGAGGCCAGTGCCGGCGTCGACGTGATGACGAATGCCGGGGCCGCGCCGAGCATCCTTTTGGTGATCGTGCTGATCGTGGTCGGGTTTGCGGTCGTCACCGTGCTCGATCATTTGTCGAGCCGGAACAATCCGATCTTGAAGCGCGTGCTGCCCGGATAACCCTACGGGCTTGGCTCGCGGCAGTCCGGCAATACGCCGTAGTCGCGTGGCCACGTCCGGCCATAGAACTCGAGATACTCCTCGACGTGTGACTGCCAGTACTCCGCGTCTGCACCGCCCACCGGGTTGATGATGTAAGTGTGCGGGATTTGGCGCGCGGTCAGCCGGTCGCTGAGAAGCTGCAGGCCGTTCGACGCGGCCTCGTCGGGCGCGCCGTTGTCGAAGTACATGCGGAAATTGGCCGTCGGCAGGATCGTGCTGTTGCGCGCAATCTCCAACGGGTTTTCGGCCGGCGGCACGCTGTTATCGAGTACCGCGCTGTGCCCACCGATCACGCTGAACAAATCCGGGGCCGTGAACGCCGTATGCACCGCCCAGAACCCGCCCTGCTCGAACCCGCCGATGGCGCGCAATGTGCGCTGCTCTACCACGCAGAAGTCGCGCTGAATGGCCGGCAGTAGTTCGTCCTTGATGATCGTGGATGCCGAGGCATCCGGCGGGAACTGCGCGCGCGACCCAAGCCGGCCAAGCTCGGCGACGACGACAATTGCCGGCGGGTAGGTGCCTGTCCGAATGCCCTCATCTAGAATTGCCGGCAGGTTCAGCGTCTCCATCAGGTCGCGGCGGCCCGGCTCAGGCGCAATCAGCAGCAGCAGCGGGAACCGCGCCGAAGATGAGCCGTAGCACGGCGGTAGGTAAGCCGTGTAGGGGACGTCCTCGCGGGCCGTCTCGCTGCGGTTGTCGGGGATGTCGATGACCAGTCCGTCCTCGTCGCACGGGAACGGTGTCGGCGTGGCGGTGAGTTCTGGCGTTGCGGTGGGGCGCGGTGTCGCGCTGAGTGTCGCGGTGGGGGTTGCGGTCGCGGTGCCGGACAGCGTCGGGGTCGCCACGGTCGGCTCGACCACCTGCGCCATCGGGTCGCACGCCGGCAGGATGACCGCCAGCACAAGGAGCAGCAACAACCCACACATCTTGCCGCGCACGGTCACATCCTCTCTTCGAACCGCTTGAGCGCGTTGACCAATCGGATTTGCTGCAGCGTGGTCGTCAGGTCGCCGCGCGTGCGTTCCAGTACGCCGCGCACGATGTCGGTCTGACGGCGCAGGTCGCGGGTGACGGCATCCGGGAAGTCGAATGTGACGAGCTGATCGTAGATGGCGTCCATCGCGGCGAGCAGGCGCTCGGCTTCTGGCGCGTGGTCCTCGGATTGGCGCATCAAGTCGAGGATCGCGCGCCGCAGTTCGGTCGCGGCTTCGGCAAGCCCGAGCATATAGGTTGCGGGTTCGACCTGCAGCGCGTCAGGCGTCGGAAGCGTGCTGCCGCCGCGTAAGATCGCGGACGCGGCGTGTGCCTCGACGACCTCTTTGAGCGCATCCTGCACATAGCCGCTGTGATACAACTCCGGATACCCAGCGACGCCGGCCCGCAGCGTCACGGCGTCGGCGGCGATGACCTCCAGCTGCGCGTCGACTTGATCCCACTCGCGCCGGTGCGCCGCGCGGATGCAGCCCGAGCAGTGGCGGATCAGCTCGCGCGAGGCGGCAAGGGCGGCGTCACGGGCGGCAGTCCGGGCCGCCATCGCATCGCGCAGAGACTCTGTGATGTCACCGAGGTTGTCCATACGATGCGCCTATTTGGGTTCGTCGGGTTCCGGGTTCTCGTTGCCGAGGTTGAACAACTGATCGGCCAGAGAAGGCGGACGCTGCGGCAGCGTTATTTCACCGTGCGTCTTCTCAAAATGCGCAATTCGGTCTTGCAGCGCGCGCAGCAGCAGCTTGGCATTGGCCGGTGTCATGGCGATCCGAGCGCGTACGCGCCCGCGCGGGTCGTTCGGCAGAATTTGCAGGAAGTCGAGGATGATCTCGCTGTGGGTCGAGTTAATGATCGCCGCGTTCGCGTATTCGGCGTTCAAGTCGGGCGGAAAGTCGATGCGCAGGCGATTAGCGCCGGTCGGGTTTTGAGGGTTAGCGGACATGCGGCCTCATTTCTGGATGACGAAGATACCGTTGCCGGATGCAACGTAGAGGAGTTGTTGGGCGGGGTTGCTCGCTACACCGCCCAAGGCGGTGAAAACCGTATCGTCGGACGCCTTGATGTTGGCATCAAACGTGCCGCCGAGCGTCATTTCGTGAATTGTTTGCGTGGCCGGGCTGGTGACATAGAAGGCGCGCCCGATCGGGTCTTCGTCGAGGGTCAGGGACGAGCCGTTGGACGGCTCTTGCCCGGGTGGAAAGCCACCAAGCCGGAATTCCTGAATCTGCGCGCGGAAATACTTGATCACCACACCGTCCGACCGCAAGATGAATACATTGCCGTCGCGGTCGATCTTGAAGTCCACGGCGAGTTGTAATGCCCCTTGATTGGCCCCGTCAAAGTACGGGTTGGCGATGCCGGAGTACGAACCGCCGGAGTTGTCGTAGCGCCAGATTTGGTTGACCGGCACGTCGAGCAGGTAGATGCGGTCGTCGCTGCCCCAGATCACCATCGCGCTCGGGTCGGTCCAGTTTTCGACCGAGCGGAGCTGCTCGGCCTCGCATTCCTGAACCTGCCTCCGCCGGCACTGCACCAGCACGCCGTTGGTGTCGAGCGCAAACAGCGAGTCGGTCGAGTTGGAGAAGCCGATGTCGATGAAGTCGCCGATGACGTACCCGTCGACATTCGCGCCACGGCTCATATCGAGGATCGGCGTCAGGCTGCGAGTCAGCGTCAGTCCGTCCTGCCCGAGCGTCGTCGTGTAAACGCGCTGACGGCTCGAATCGAGCACGTACAGGTCGAGGCCCTGCAGCAGGATCCGAGTGAAGGTCGCGTCGGGTAGGCTTTGCAGTAGGCGGGCGTCGCGCCGTGTCAGTTGATCGAGCGAGTCGATCACGCCCTGTGCTTCGCGCCGCACGCGGATCGAGTCTTCGTCGTCCGGACGCAGCGTCAAGCAGCGGTTCGCAACGCTGAGAACAGCCGACCACGCTGACCGCAAGCTTTCCGGGTTGCTGCTCGGTACGGTCCGCGCAATCTCAGTGAGGTTGGTTGCCTCGGCGTAGCATAATTCGAACTCGGATCGGCCCGTCCCGCCCAGCCACAATGCGACGACCAGCCCGACGACCAGCACCGGAATGAACACGGCGGCACCGGTCACGATGGACGATTGATACCAGCGTTTGCGTCCATCCGGGTCGGGGCCGAACGTCTTGTCGATCCCCGTGCTGACGATCCCCAGCGCGCGGCCGATCGCACCGGCGACGCTGCCGATCACACGCCAGATGCCGAGGAACACGAAGCCCAACCCGACCGAGGAGGTTTGACCCCGCCCGCCGGCCTCCGCGCCGCGCACCGCTTGCTGGACCGCCACGCTCGATTCGCCTTCCGGCACGGCGGGTGGGCTGGGCATTTCAGGCGGCACGAACTCGACCAACGTCAGCGTCAGGGTGAGCAGCGCGTTTTCTTTCATGCGCACGAGCGCGAGATCCAACCCCAACTCGCCAAGCGCCAGCGCGACACGCTCCGGGTTGAGTTCCAGCAGGTGACGGTCGGACAGCATCAGGCGGGTATTGGTCGCCACCTTATGCCGTGTCAACTTGATCTCCGGCATGTGCGAGGCGCCGAGCGCGGCGGGGACCTCATGCGGGAGGCTGTCAGGCAGCAGCGTAAGGACGCCCTCCACCCACAGCCCCGCCGCAGCCCCGCCGACGCGCGCGACGATGAGGTCTTCGCCGCGCAGCACCGCGCACGCCATGTCGGCGATGAACGGCTGACCGGGCTGCTGCCGGTTGTGGTCGTTCAGGTTCTGGTTCAGGTAGGTCAGGACTTCGCGTAAGGCCGCGGTCACGCTGCCGGCGCTCTCGAAGTACTTTTCGGCCGCAAGCTGCGCCATGTTCTCATAGAACGACGCTGGCGCGACATGCTGTCCTGCTGGCAGCACGAGCGCGAAGAACGTATCGACCTCGCGGCCGCGGGCCGCTTTGGCCGGGGCAACCTCGATGATTTGGCCGGGTGGGCTGGCGCTCACGGCGCGCCCACCGACGATATTCAAGTGCCCGACGAGGGCTTCGTACTCGAAAGCCATGAATTTCGGTCGCTCATGTGGTGCAAACGTACTGGACAGTCATTGTACAGCATGTGACGGGCGCCGTCAGCGCAGGGCGTCGACCGCGGCTTGGGGCTGGTACGCGGTAGCTAATGGCCTTCACCGAACCTGAGGGGGGCCCGCCTGCAGCCGTTCGATCGCCTCCGATTCGGATAGATCGAACATGGTCTCAATCCACCATGTCGCACCCGCCGCCTGCCATTCGGAGATCATGTCCTTCCGCTGAGTTGGCGCAAGATCGTTGGACTTGCCCTGCACGACGATGTCGAACGGGGATGTCAGCGTGCGCTGAGCTTGCACAAACGCGTGTACTTCACGCACATCGGCCGGCGTTACCTCCGCTGGCTGCCCCTCTGCATTTCGCTTTTCGAGCACGACCCCGTCGCATTTCAACACGCGCTGCATGGATTTTGGGTGCGGCCAGAGCCCGACCGCCCACAAAGGGATGCGCGGCTCCTGGATGGGCCGGGGCGGATAGTGCATCTCGTCCACCAGAGTGAGTTTGAGGTGGAAGTGCTTCCCCGCATAATCGAACGGTTTTCGTTGGTAGAGCAGCGTCAGAATGTCGATAGTCTCATCGAGCATCTCGGCGCGGGCACGCGTATCGGTGACCTCGTCGGGGAAACCCTGCCATCCCATCCATACAGCGCCGGCGCCCAGCCCCAGAATCAAGCGCCCGTCCGACAGTCGATCAAGTGCCACGGACTCACTGGCAAGTTTCCATGGACGGCGCAGCGGCACCGGGATGATCAGCGTGCCCAACCGGATCCGTTGCGTGACCATCGCCGCGGCGGCCAACGCAATCATCGGGTCTTCGCACCAGATCGCGTCGCCCAGAAAACAGCCATCCCATCCCGCCGCTTCGGCGGCTTGACAAAGCCTCGCGGTACTGCGCGCAGAGCTATAGGGCAGAGCCGCTCCAAACTTCATAGGTCACCTGCTTTCAACACAAGTTCGCACACCATGACGCCGACACCTCGTGCGTCGCGATCAGCCTCGCGAGACTCGGATTCTCGCTCGGTGTATAACCGCGCGCAACCGGCCAAAATACCAAGACACCCTCCGTCAGCGCACGGCGTCGACTGCCGCTTTGGGACGGTAATCCGCGCTCCACAATCCGAAGAAGTGTTCGGCGTTCAGCGCGCTCAAGCACGGCGCCGGGAAACACGTGACGTCCGGCGGGAAGTCGAACGCGGCCCACACCATCCACCCGAGCAGGCCGGCACGCTCGGCCGTGTCCAGCGCCGCCCCGAGGAGGCGTGCTTGTTCCGCCTCGCTGCGTTCGAACGTGCTGTAGCCGACCTCCTGCAGCAGGATCGGCAGGCCGGTTCGGGTGCGCAGCTCGCGAATCCGGCGCTCAAGGTCGGCCGCGTCCCACCAGTGATGGAAGCTGATGAAGTCGACGTAAGGCGCGGTGTCCTCGGCATGATACAGCCAGCCAGCGGTGACGAGATGTTCCGGCGCGTGATCTCGGACGATCGCGGCCGTTCCGCCCAGCCAATCCAGCACTGCGTCGCGCGGGAAGCGCCCGCCGAATGTGGCCTGACTGCCGTAGTCGATATCGCCCTCATTGCGCAGATCCCACGCGAGAATCGCGCGCTCGTCACGGTAGCGCTGTGCGAGGTAAGCGGTCTGCGCCCGCGTATGGGCGTGATCGTCGTAGAGGCGGTAATGGTCGAGGTCGGGCAGGTCGTGCAGGGTGAGGATCAACCGGAACCCGTGCTCGGCGGCCAACCGGATGAGCGCATCGAGCTTGAGCAGTCCCTGCGGCTCGGGAACTGCGCCGTCGGCCTCGCACTGAAATAGCGCCTCATGCCACAAGAACAATCGCAGGGTGTTGAAACCCGCGTCGGAGAGCAAGGCAAACTCGCGGCCGACTTCGTCAACGTCTGCCGTCAGGAAACGCCGCCACGGGAAGAGGGCCGGGTAGTAGTTCACGCCGCGCACGTCGTACGGCTCGCTGCTGACCGTGAATCGACCTTCGGTTAGCCGGACGAATTCCGCGGTTTGGCTGGGCATGTAATCCGGAACTTGCGCGAAAATTGCGGCACGCTCGACTGGGGTGCAGGATTGCAGGGGTGGCGCGCGCCATGGCTGCGATGCCGTCGTGATGAACACGGCGGCGAGCGCTATGACCGAAGCGACCCGCCGCCGCATGGTGTGTCCGATCCTATTTGTCCGTCGTGATCTGGAAGCCGCTCATGAACTGCTTCTGCAGGATGATGAACACGATCACCGGCGGGATGCTGGCGATCACCGCGCCGAGCATCAGCGGACCGTATTCGGTGGCCTGATCGCCGCCCAAGAGCGCGCGCAACCCCACCTGCACGACCTGAAAGTCGCCGCGCGTCATGATCAACTGCGGCCACAGGTACATGTTCCACGAATACACGAACTGGATCACGGCCAGCGCGCCGATGGTGTTCCAACTCATCGGAACCAGCACGCGCCACAGGAACTGCAGCGGATTGGCCCCATCCATCTGCGCCGCTTCGCTCAGCTCGGCCGGGATATTCGAGAAGTGCTGCCTGAACAGGAACGTACCCGTTGCGCTGGCAAGGAACGGCACGGCGACAGCTTGGAACGTCCCGCCCCATCCGAGGGTGCCGCTGACGTAGCGGAACAGACCGATCACCAGAATCTCGGTCGGCATCATCAGGGTGAGCAGCACGAACCCGAACACCAGCCATTTGCCTGGGAACCGAAAGTAAACGAACGCCAGACCCGAAAGCAGCGACAGGATGGTCTTGCCGACTGTGATTACGACTGACAGGGTCAGCGAATCCACCATGTATTTGCCCAGATTGCGGTTGACCATCACCCACTCGAGGTTGTCGGTGAAGGACGTGCCCGGAGCCAACACGAAGTTCGCAACCTGAGCGTTGTTCTGTGTGCTGACAAGCGCGGCGTACAGCAGCGGGAATCCCATGACGAGACAGGCGATCCACAAGATCAGGTGCGCATACCACCGTTCCGGGACGAACCGCTTCCATGCAGGCGGACCAGTTAGGGCGGTGGTCTGTTCACGCCCTTGCGATGTCGAGATGTGACGAGTCAGCTCTGCCATGGATCACTTCCCGTAGGTTACGCGTCGGCCGCTGGTTCGGAACTGAATCAGGGTGATAAGGATCACGATGCTGAACAGCACAAGCGATTGAGCCGCCGCAGTGCCGAGATCGAACTTCCTGAGTCCGTTGTCGACGATACGGTAGATCATCGTCGACGTCGCGCCGGCAGGCCCGCCGCTGGTCAAGAAGTCGATCGTGCCGTAGGTGTCGAAGAAGGCGTAGGTGATGTTGGTGATGATCAGGAAGAATGTGATCGGGGAAAGCATCGGGATGATCACACGGCGGAAGCGCTGCACGAAATTGGCACCGTCGATCGCCGCTGCTTCAACGAGGTCCATCGGCACGTTCTGTAGGCCGGCGATGTAAAACAAGATGTTGAATCCCATGGATTTCCATACGCTAGCTACGATGATCGTCCATGGCGCGATACTTGCGTTCTGAAGCCATTCGACAGGTGTTCCTCCGGCGGTGCGTATCAGGTGGTTCATGATGCCCGACGATGGATTGAAGACCAGGCTGAAAATGATACCGGCGACTGGCGGGCTGATGGCATACGGCCAGATGAGCAGTGTGCGGTAGATGCTTGCACCCCGTACGGGTTGATAGGCCACATACGCGATAAGCAGTGAAAGGACCAAGCCCAACACGACAGTGAAGAAAGCAATTAAGAACGTCGCGTACAGGGTTTGTCCATAGTTCTGACGCGGTTCGAGCAGTTTGGTGAAGTTATCGACACAGACGAACGCGGTGCGATCCGTGCCAAGCCGGGCCAGCAAGGTCGACAAACGAAGATTGTCAACGGCAGGAAGATAGAGGAACAACGCAAGAATTATCAACGTGGGGGCGAGCAGCGCAAACGGGATGAACGTCCCTTTGAACGTTCCAGCGCTGTGTTGTTCGCTGGTGAGCGAACCTAGGCCCTGACCCGAGCTGACGATCCGATGGACGATGGTCCCGATTGCGATGCCGATGACCATTCCTAACCCGATCAAGAGCACCCCAAACGCGGTGTCCGTGCTCGAGCGGTCGGCCTCGAACGTGCAGAAGTTCAGCGGAACCATAAAGAGCAGACCACCGATACCGCCGGAGAGGCCGCCGATGAGCGCGCCGGTGCCCGTGCCCGAACTGCGCAGCAGCCAACCCGCGCCGATCGCACCGGGGATTACTATGGTAAGGAGGACAATGAGTTCTGGCGGAAGCATACGTTCATTCCCAGCCTAAACAACCTCGGGGTGAGTTTGGCTCACCCCGAGGAAGATTTCAAATCGGACTATTCCGGCGACCTACTCGGTGACGTACAGGAAGTTGTACTCAGCGAGCGATTCGTCGGCCAGTTCCTTCGCTTCGTTCAACGCTTCGGTGACGTCGCGGTCGTTGACCAAGACTTCCTCAATTGCGGTCGTGAGGATGTCACGGATGGCCGGGAAGTTGCCGAAGATCGCGCCTGCAGTCGCGACGGTCTGCGCCGACCCATCGAGCTGCGCGCTGGCGACCAAGCTGTTGGGATTCTCTTCGTACCAGCCCTCGGCCTCGAGCAGCGCAATGCCCGCCTTAGTTACGGGGACATAGCCGGTCAGTTTGTGCCACGAGGCATCGTTTTCGGCGTTGGTCAGGTACAGCAGGAAGGTGAGCGCGCCGTCCTCGACCTCAGTCGACAGGCCGTTGCTCAGCCACAGCGTGCCGCCACCGATCAGGTTGCCGACGTACTCGACATCCTGATTGTGCGGGTAGAAGCTGGCGACGACCTCGAAACCTGCATCGCGGCCGGCGTTGGTCGCGTTCGAGGTGTCCGACGACGAGTAGATCAACATGGCGACCTGCTGCTGGATGAACAGGTTGTAGGTGCCGTTCCAGTCGCGCTGCACGCCGGTGTAGACGTAGTAGCCCTTGTTCTCGAGGTCTTTCCACCACTCGAGGTAGGCGATGCCGGCATCGCTGTTCAGGTACGTCTCGGTGGCACGGGCCTCACGGCCGTTGCCATTGTTGACCAGATCGGTGCCTTGCATGGCGACGGCCTGCTCGAAGAACCAGCCGTAGTTCGGCCACGTGATGCAGTTGGCGGGCGCGTTTTCCATCGCCATGATCTTCTCGCACGCGGCATCGACCTCAGCCCACGTGGTGGGGACGCTCTCGACGCCAGCGGCGTCCAGCATCGTCTTGTTGTTGAACATGATCGCCGACGAGGTGTTCCACGGGAACGACGTGAAGGTGCCGTCCAGCGTGTAGTAGTTGCGCACTGCGTCCACGAAGTTGTCGAAGTCTACCGGCAGGCCGTTGACTTCGGTGCGATCGCCGAAGGCCTCGGCGACGCTCTTGAACTGCGGGTTGCCCTCGAAACCGGCGTCGCGCGCGTTCTGCGTGCCGGCCTCGAAAAAGTGGATGATGGCCGGCTGAGTCCCTTGCTCGAACGCGAGGCTCGATGCGGAGAGCACCTCTTCATACGAGCGGTCGCCAACGACCACCACCTCATACTGCGGGAACAGTTCGTTGAATTCGGCAGCGACGCCCTGCGCCCACTCGAGACGGGCACCGCCAAACGCGATCCAGACCTGGATCTCGATCTTGTCTTGCGCCATGGCGGGTACGAATGCGACCAGCGCCATGATGACGGCCAACGCCGCCAAAAGCATACTTCTGCGAGACATTTGGAACTTTCTCCTTTGCAAACAAGCTAATGTCAGGTCTTCTTCCCGACGCTTCTCATTAGAGTGGAACGTCTTTAAGCCGACAGGCGTGCCAATGTTAAACGTCGGACCATTACATTTTACATTCCCTTAAACTACGACGCAACATATTTAAGGGCCGGGTTGTCCTCTGCTTCGACCTCGCGCAGGTTGGCGACCGAGAGCGCCCCGTGCTGATACAGGTACTCGATGTGCGCGCCGGCCTCTTCGACGGCGAGCAGGATGTTGTAGCCGTGCTTGTCCGGGTACATCGCCTGCGTGATCTGGTTGATCGTGACCGGTTCGCCGGCGTCGCGCACGATGTCCAGCACGCGGTTCAGCTTGCGGTCGTGGCTGGCGAGGATATCGGCGATGCGCTCGTGCAGGTTGTAGATCGGGTCTTCGTGCCCGCCCAGCGCGACACGGACCCCCTCCTGCTTGGCGACCTTGCGCAGCGCCTCGCGGTAGTGGCCGAGGCCGGTGTAATGCGTGATGCTTTCCGGCGCTTGATGCGGGGTGGTGTGGCTCAATACGTGATCGGCGCTGATGAGGATGTCGCCGATGCGGATGCACACCTGACCGGGGCAGTGGCCGGGCGCGTGGATGAACGTCATACCGTCGATCGGCTCGTCTTCGTCCAGATGGAACGCGACCGGCACAGACCGGACATGCCGCTTGGCAAACCCGTACATTTCGATCAGGTTCTGGCGTGTGTCTGGCTCGATCCCGGCGCGCTCGAGGTACACGCGCAGATCTTTCGTGGCGATCACGACGCGCTCTTCGTAATTGGTCAGCACGCGCCGATCCAGCTCGTGGACGCCCACCGCCGCGTCAGTCAGCTCGGCGATGTTGGCGACGCCGCCGAAGTGGTCGATGTGGCCGTGCGTGATGAAGATGCGTTCGATGTCCGCCGGTGCAAACGGCACACGAAACTCATCTGCGATGGCGTTCAAGCCTTCGATAAGGTGTTTGTCGCTGTCGGGGAATCCGCTCCCGCAGTCGATCAGGGTCGGCACGCCCTGACCGAGCAGCAGGTAGCTGTACGCGACAAAGCCGTTTGGAAACACGACCATCGGAATACGAAACAGTTCGGCGTCGGTGTCGGCGGTGAAGCGTTCAAGCGCGGGCAGTGCGGTCATGAGGGCGCCCCGGCATGGCGATGTGTGAATAAGACTCTCAAGACACTAATTTAGCGCCAGAGCGCTGCCTCGCGCCAATTCGTGCAAGTCGCACAAAACTAGGTGCCTTCGCTTGACGGTGATTTTGCCGAGGGGTACAGTCTGTAACGTCACCACAGGCGACACGGCATCGTGTTGCGCCGTGTTTCCTCCGTGACAGTCAAATCGGAATAAGTGAGGAGAGTTCGTATTATGGTACGCAAATCGCTAGGTTTGCTCCTCGTGATGGCCGTTGTGATGTCGCTTGGCGTCGCGTCGGTCAGCGCGCAGGACATGATGATGGAATGCCCGGAAGGCGACGCGGACATTGTGATCGCCGCGGGTGCCGTTGGTATTGAGTATGAGGTTGTGCAGGCGCAGGCCGAACGCTACATGGGCATGTGCCCGAATGTCAACATCTCGCTGCTGGAGACCCCGGATCTGGCAACGGACCGCCTCGGTCTGTACCAGCAGTATTGGGAAGCACAGACCCCGGATGTCGACATCTATCAGGTGGACGTGATTTGGGCCGGTATCATCGCCCCGCACGTTGTGGACCTGCTCGAGTACGTGCCTGATGGCTATCTCGACGAATTCTTCCCGGCCATGGTCGCCGGCCAGAACATCGGCGGCGCGCAGGTTGCCATTCCGTGGTTCACCGACGCGGCCGGCCTGTACTATCGCACCGACCTGCTTGAGAAGTACAGCCTCGAAGTTCCGACCACCTGGGACGAACTGACGGCGGCTGCGCAGACCATTCAGGATGGCGAGCGCGCTGAAGGCAACGCCGACTTTGCCGGTTACGTCTGGCAGGGTAACGCCTACGAAGGTCTGACCTGTGATGCGCACGAGTGGCTCGTCAGCGAGACCGGTGGATCCTTCATTTCGCCTGAAGGTGAAGTGAACGTGAACAACGACGCGTTCGTTGCGGCGCTGGAGCGCGCGGCCGGTTGGGTCGGCGGTATCAGCCCCGAGGGCGTGACCACCTACGGTGAAGAGGACAGCCGCGCGGTTTGGCAGGCGGGCAACGCTGCCTTCATGCGTAACTGGCCGTACGCCTACGGTCTGGGCAATGGTGAAGACAGCGCCGTCGCCGGCCTGTTCGACTACGCCCCGCTGCCGGTTGGCGCCACCGGTTCGCCGGCGGCCTGCCTCGGTGGCTGGCAGCTCGCGGTCAGCAAGTACAGCGATAACCCGGCTGCTGCCGCGTCGGTCGCCATCTTCATGGCCTCCTACGATGAGCAGAAGATCCGCGCGCTGAGCCCGCAGGGTGCCAACCCGACTATCCCGGCCCTCTACGAGGATCCGGAACTGATCGATGCCAACCCGCTGTTCAGCCGCATGGGCCCCATCTTGGCGAGCGCTTACCCGCGTCCGTCGGGCTTCACCGCTGCGCGCTACAACGACGCATCGACCCTCTTCTTCAGCGCTGTCCATGGCGTTCTGACCGGTGAGGTCGATGCCGTGACCGCGATGGAAGACCTCGAGCTTGATCTGCAGGATCTGGTCGACGAGATCATGGCCAGCATGTAGATCTGACTGCTCGCGCATGCTGCATAAGGCGGCCTGCGCCTGCAACCTTGTCTCTGCAGGGGAGGGCATCGCTCGATGCCTTCCCCTGTCTGTTTCATGGAAACGAGGGAGTTTATGGCTTATTCATCGACAGCTCGGGTCAGAGCAAGTATAGGGACGCAGGTTTATCTGATCACGGGCCTGATGCTCCTTCTTGGGGTCGGCGCCCTCTGGCTGTTCGTTACCGGCATTACCGGTGCGCTGATGGAGCGCGCCGCTGGCGAAGATTTCGGCACCACGCTGCTGCGCTACCTCAATCAAAACGGTATCATTCTCCCCTCATCGAGCTTGGCCTCGGCCTGTACCTGATTCGGCTGGGCGCGCGCTTCCTGCGTGGCGACGTACGCGCCGCGTTGTGGGTTCGGCAGCTGCTGCTCTGGGGTGTCGTTGCGTCCACGGTCTTCGTCGTCCAAAGCATCGGCAGCGCGCTTACGACTCAGATGGCGGCCACCGAGGCGTTTCTGATCCCGGTCATCGGCGTGATCCTCGCGCTGACACTGACCTACGCCTACCTGTGGATCGGCAGCAATATCGAGAAGTTCGAAGGTCAAGAAACCCTTGCAGAGTCGAGTTCGCGGTTTGCGTGGAATCTGTTGGTCCCGACCCTCTTGGTGCTCGTCTTCGTCGCGCTGAGGCCGTTGGAAAAGACCTTCATCGCCAGCTTGACCGATCAGCGGTTTGCCGCCGGCGCCGGCGCCGAAGTGAATTTTGTCGGCCTAGACAACTACGCCGAACTCCTTGGCGTTCGCTGGGACATTATTCAGTGCACGACGGATGAAACCGGCGCCTGCGCGTTAAATGAGGACGGCGCGACTGTCTTTCCACGGGCGCGCGACGCGCTGGACGAGACTTACCGCGATCTCCGTTACCGCGAGATTTCGACATGGCTGACGCTCGGCGGATCGAAGCTGATCTTCAGCGCACGCGATACCGACTTCATCGGGTCGATCGGCAACACGCTCACGTTCACGGTCGTCTCAGTGACGATCGAGCTGATCCTCGGCATCTTCATTGCCATGGTGATCAACTCGAAATTCACTGGCCGTGGTCTGATGCGCGCAGCAATGCTCGTGCCATGGGCTATCCCGACGGTGGTCTCGGCAAAGCTGTGGACGGTGATCCTGCGCGACAATTCGTCCGGGGTGCTGAACGCGGGCATCAACCTGATGCAGCGGACGCTCGGCCTACCCGAAGAATCGGTCGCGTGGCTCGCGCGGCCTGAAACGCAGATTTTGGCGATGATCGCGATCGACGTCTGGAAGACGACGCCGTTCATGGCGCTGATCCTGCTCGCCGGTCTGCAAACTATCCCGTCCGACATCTACGAGGCGGCCGATGTTGACGGAGCAAACCGCATCACCCAGTTCTTGAGGCTGACGCTTCCGCTCCTTCGCCCGACGATCGCCGTCGCACTGGTATTCCGCACGCTCGACGCAGTCAGGGTGTTCGACGTGTTCCAAGTCGTCCTCGCCCAAAAGCAGTATTCGATGGCGACGTACAACTACTACACGCTCACGAATAGTCAGGAGTTGGGCTACGCCTCGGCTGTCGGGGTGGTGATCTTCGTGATTATCCTGCTCTTTACCGTCGCGTACGTTCGGATTTTGGGGGTGAGTGCAGAATGACAACCGTGACCGCTACCCAATCCCCAACCTCAGGCAACCAGCAGTCCGGTCAGGGATGGCGCATTGCCCGCCGCGTCGGCTTTTGGTTCATCATCGTCCTGATCTTGTTCTACACGTTGTTCCCGTTCTATTGGGCATTCAACACGTCGCTCAAGAACGAGAACGAAGTATTCGCAACGGCCTATCTGTTCTCTCAGAACCCGTCGCTGCGCAACTACGAATCGGTGTTCCAGAACGAACGATTCGTGCGCGGCTTGTTCAACTCGACGCTAGTGGCCGGCGGCAGCACGATCCTTGCGCTGGGCGTTGGCTCGTTCGCCGCGTACGCGCTCGGTCGCCTGCAGTTCCGCGGCCGCTTGCTGATGCTGTACGCCGTGCTGGCTATGACGATGTTCCCGCAAATCTCGATCCTGTCGGGTTTGTTCAGCATCGTGCGAGACCTCGGGTTGTTCGGCTCGTTAGGCTCGCTGGTGGTGACGTATCCATTGATCACGCTGCCGTTCACGGTTTGGACGCTGACGACCTTCTTCAAAGGTTTGCCGTCCGAGCTTGAACAGGCGGCGTTGGTGGACGGCGCCACCGGCTTCCAGACGTTTTACATGATCCTGCTGCCGTTGACCGCGCCAGCACTCGTCACGACTGGTCTGCTCTCATTCATCAGCGCATGGAACGAATACCTGTTCGCGTTGACGTTTACGACGATCAATCCGTCGGCCCAGACAGTGCCGGTGGCGATCGCGCTTTTCAGCGGACAGGTGCAGCGTCAAGACCCGATTGCCGAGGTCATGGCGGCTTCGGTAATCGTGACCATTCCTTTGATCGTGCTCGTGCTGTACTTCCAGCGCCGCATCGTGGAAGGTTTGACGGCAGGCGCCGTGAAGGGCTAGGCCCGGGACGGACATCTGCGTAATCGTCGCTCAGGCCCCCAGAGATTGGGGGCCTTTTCGATTCTCGTTTGCAGTACATTTGACCAGAATGACGATTTTGGTCATACGGTCATGAGAGGGACGTTTTGAGCGACGAACGACGCGATCGAATACTGAACGCCGCCCGCGAGCTGCTGCTTCACTACGGGTACGACAAGACCACCGTAAGCGACATCGCGCAGGCGGCCGGAATCAGCAAAGGTGCGATCTATCTGCACTTTCCGAGCAAGGACGCGCTCGTCGAAGCGCTGCTGTGGCACGATGCCGAGCGCGCCCAGCACGAAATCGCGCGAAGGCTCGAAGCGGATCCGAACAGCGGGTCGTTCACCAGTCTCTATGCCCACTCGCTGCGCGTGGCGATGGAAATGCCGCTGCTGCGCGCCGTATACGGCAACCGTCAGCGCGTCTTCGGCGACCTGTTCAAACGGTTGGCGCCGCGCTTCAGCAATCAGGCTATGCGCGACGCGGCCGTCGATTTCATCCGCAAGTATCAGGCGTTGGGCTTGATCCGCGCGGACATCGACGCCAAAGTCGCAGCCTACATGCTGTCGTACATGCGCTATGGGCTGTTGACCGTCGAAGACGTCATTCCACCGGGCGACGCACCGCCCATCGACGCGGTGTTCGAACTGCTTATCGACGTGCTCGACCGGGGGTTTGCAACATCCGGCGGCGATACTGCCGCCGGTAGATCGGCGTTCATTTCGTTCACTTCGGATGCGATGAATGCGGTGCAGTCGCAGAAGCAACCTGCGACCGTGGAGGAAGAGGAAAACCATGAATAACAACAATCGTTCAGCAAGGACCGACACACCCGTGATTCAGGCCCGCGGGTTGTCAAAAGCGTACGGCCGGGGCGGCCCGCTGGCGCTCAGCCGGCTCGATCTCGACGTCCATCAGGGCGAAATCTTTGGCTACCTCGGGCCTAACGGCGCGGGCAAGTCGACGACAATCCGCATCCTCATGGACCTGATCCGCCCGACCGGCGGCACGGCCACGATCTTCGGCAAGGATGTGCGCGAGCATGCCGTCGAAATTCACCAGCGCGTCGGCTTCATGCCGGGCGAATTGAGCTTGTGGCCGGGCCACACCGGCCGCGACATCGTAGCGTACTTCAGCAAGGTACGTGGCAACGTCAATCCCAACGTCGTCAAGCAGATCACGGAACGCCTCAGCCTTGACCTGTCGCTGCGCGTCCGCGAGTACTCCAGCGGTAACAAGCGCAAGCTGGGCCTCCTGCTGGCAACGATGCACGAACCCGAGCTGCTCATCCTCGACGAGCCGACCAGTGGCCTCGATCCGCTGATGCAGCAGATTTTCAATGACATGATGCGCGAAGCCCGTGCGGCAGGCCGGACCGTGTTCCTGTCGTCGCATGTGTTGAGCGAGGTGCAGGCCATCTGCGACCGCGTGGCGATCCTGCGCGGCGGTGTGCTGCAAGCCGTCGAGACGATCGAGAAGCTGACTCGGGCCGACTTCCAGTGGGTGACGATCACCTTCCGCGAGCCGGTCAGCCCGTCGCACTTCGAGGGCAAGAACGGCATCACGGATGTCACCGCCGACGGAGCAAGCCTGCGCATGCGTGTGGTCGGGGACTTTGACGCGGTTATCCGCGCCATTGGCAGCGACTACGTGGTGAGCATGAAGGTGGCCGAGCCGACGCTGGAAGAGATCTTCCTCGCGTACTACGGCGAGAAGCCTGCCGTCCATCCGGTTGCCGTGTCGTAGGAGGTGTGTCGATGAGATGGGAAGTGTTCAAACACACGCTGCGGCGCGGGCTGCGTCCGGCACTGATCTGGGGCGTGGTGACGGCGGTCTTCGCCAACTACGTCATTCTGCTGACCCCGGACATGGAAGGACTGCAGGGTTTCATCGCCTTGTTCGAAGCCATGCCGCGGGTCATCCTGCAAGCGTTCGGCATCACCGACATCAACGTGATGGCGACGCCGGAAGGGTTCGTCGGGTTCGCGTTCTTCACCTATGCCTCGATCCTGCTGGCGATCTATGCCGTCAACGCCGGCATGAGCGTCACGGCGAACGATGAAGAGAAGGGCATCATGAACATGGTGCTGACTCTGCCGGTATCGCGTGGGGTGGTCGTCGTGGAGAAGGTACTGGCGCAGACAATCCTGGCGGCACTGGTCTGTGCCATCGGCTTCGCCGGGTTCTTCGCCGGTACGCGGATTAACCCGGTCGTCTCCGGTTTCGATCTGGGGCGGTCGGCTGAGGCGTTCGCTGCGCTGTGGGCGCTGATCGTTGCGGTCATGGGCATCACGGTGCTGTGCGGCGTGGTCATTCGCCGGCGCGGCATCGCCGAGGCTGTAGTGGCGGGCTATCTCGGCGTGAGCTATGTGGCGTATACGCTCGGCGCGATGGCTGGCGACCAGCTTGGGCCGGTGCTTGAGCGAATCTCGGTGTTTTCGTACTACGACGGCGGCGACATCATCCTCAACGGGTTGAACGTCATCGCACCGTTGGTGATGATCGCAATTGGCGCGGTGCTCGTCTGGATTTCGGTCCAGCTCTACGAACGCCGTGACATCAGCGGCTAGGAGGCAGAACGATGCGTGGATCAAATTTTCTGGAAACGCTGCGCCGTGAATGGCGTTCGGTCCTGCTATGGTCGCTTGGCTTCTTCGGCTATGGCATGCTCACGGTGGGCATCTTGCCGGACGCCGAAGGCATGCAGCAAATGAGCGAGGCGCTGGGCGCGGTGCCCAACTTCGTCTGGCAGATGATCGGCATTCAAGACGTATCGGTGCTGGCGACGGTGAGCGGGTTCATCTCGTTCCGCTTCTTCCTGACGGCATCAGTGCTGCTCGCGGTGTGGGCGGTCATCTCCGGCATGAATGTAACGCTGAACGAAGAAGTGAACGGCATCTCCAACATGGTGTTCAGCCTGCCGGCATCACGCACGCGTGTGATCGTCGAGAAGCTGGCGGCTTACGTGCCCATGGCGGTGATCATCCCGGTCAGCGGGCTTCTTGGCCTCGTGATCGGTATGGCGCTCAACACGCAGGCGACGACGGACGTCACGCCGCTGGTGCTCTCGACATTTGCGATGGTCCCGGTCGCCGTCCTGATCGTGTGCTTCACAGCGTTTGTCGCGTCGGTGATGCCGCGCAAGGCATGGGTTGCCGCGATCTCGGGCGGGTTTGTCGCCGTGAGCTTCTTCCTGAACTCGATCGGCGGCATGCTCCGCTCCGACCTCGGTACGGCGATGCAGCAGTTCTCGGTGTTTCACCACTCGGACGCGAGCCGCGTGCTGTTGAACGGGTTCCCGCTGATCGCCGCGACCGTGACGCTGATCGTCGCCGTCGCACTGGTCGCCGCGAGTACACGGGTGTTCACACGCCGCGATTTGGCCGGGTAACGCACGTCGAATCGTCCGAACATCGCTATACGAGTTGCACAGCCCCGGGAGACGTGATGGACTTCCGGGGCGACTCTTTTGTGCGAAGTGTCGCAAGGCGGTTGCAAGTGCACTGAAAACTGTTACGATTTACTCTGCGCTGACAATCTCAAACTTTTGCGCATTTTCAGGAGGAAGTATGAAGCGATTCGTGACGATCGTAACGCTGCTGCTTGTGGCGTCGTTCGCCCTTGCCGCATGTGCAACCGGTACCGAAGAGGCCGGCACTGCCACCCAGTCGGCCATCATGGCGACCGCCGACGCACAGGCGACCGAAGCGGCAGCAGCACAGGCGGCTCTGCAAGCCACCGCAGACGCGGTGACGGCGGAAGCTGCTCAGGCACTGGCGGATGCGCAGGCAACGGCGGATGCGGCAGCGACCACTGCGGCCGAAATGCCGACCGATGTGCCGACCGTTGTCCCGCCCACCGAGGAACCCACGGAAGTTCCGACCGAGGAACCCACCGAGGTCCCGACAGAAGTCCCGACGGACGTTCCCACCGAGGTTCCGCCGACGGATGTCCCGACCGAGGTTCCCCCCACCGACGTTCCGACCGTAGACCCGGCGATCGCTCAGGCGACGACCGAGGCCCGTCAGGCACGCGCGACGCAGCGTGCCGAAGCGGCTGCTGCGGCGACCGAGGCTGCTCAGCCGACCGAAGAACCGACGGCCGAACCCACAGAGGAACCGACGGCTGAACCGACCGCCGTGCCGACTGAGGAACCGACGGCCGAACCCACCGAAGCTCCGACCGAAGAAGCTTCAACCGGTGTGCCGTCCACAGTCTGTTTGGTCACCGATCTGGGCCGCGTGAACGACGGTACCTTCAACACGTATGCCTACGAAGGCATGCTGCGCGCTGAGGCTGACTTCACACTGACGACGCGCTACATCGAAACGCAGTCGCAGGCCGATTACGAGGCCAACATCAACACCTGCCTCGATGAAGGCTTCGACATCGTTGTGACCGTCGGGTTCCTGATTACCGGTGCAACTGCGGCTGCAGCGGAAGCCAATCCGAGCGTGTACTTTATCGGCGTAGATCAGTTCCACGAAACGGCCCTGCCGAATCTGGTCGGCATTCAGTTCCGTGAGGATCAGGCGGGCTACTTGGCTGGCGTCATGGCCGCGCTGATGACCGAGACCAATAAGGTCGGCGGCGTGTACGGCATCGACATCCCGCCGGTGCGCAAATTCCGCAACGGCTTTGAGCAGGGTGCGAAGTCGGTCAATCCCGACATCGAACTGTTCGGCGTCTACATCCCCGACTTCCTTGCCCCGCAGTTGGGTGCAGAAGCCGCGGACGCGATGGTCAGTGAAGAAGGTGTCGACGTGGTGTTTGGTGCGGGCGGCCCGACCGGTTCGGGCGGCATTGTGCAAGCTGCCGGGCTTGGCGCATGGGTCATCGGCGTCGACCAGGACGAGTACATCACGACGTTCGGTAACGGCGAAGCACCCAACGCGGACAAGATCATCACCAGCGCCATGAAGCGCGTCGATCAGGGCGTTTACGACATGATCGGTGTGCTGGTCGGCGGCGGCAGCTTCCCCGAAGGCTCGCTGTACCTGATGGACGCGGCAGTCAACGGTGTCGGATTCGCGCCGGCGCACGATGCCCCGGTGCCCGAGGAAGTGACCGCGCAGGTTCAGGCGGTTCTCGATGGCCTGACTTCCGGTGAGATCGAGACCGGCGTCGACCCGGTCACCGGCGACCTGCTGAACGCAGCGCCTGTTGAGGAAGCTACCGAAGAGACCCCGGCTGAAGAGCCGACGGCGGCACCGACCGAAGAGCCGACAGCCGAGCCGACGGAAGAAGCCGCAGCTGAACCGACCGCGGCTCCTGCGCCGGGCGAGACCGCCTCGACCGTCTGCTTAGTGACGGACATCGGCCGGATCAACGATGGCACGTTCAACACGTACGCGTATGATGGGATGCTGCGCGCAGAGGCCGACCTCGGCCTTTCGACGCGCTTCATCGAGACTCAGGCGCAGGCCGACTACGAGGCCAATATCAACACCTGTCTCGATGAAGGTTTCGACATCATCGTCACGGTCGGCTTCCTGATCACCGGCGCGACCGCGACCGCCGCTGAAACACATCCAGATGTGTACTTCATCGGTGTCGACCAGTTCTACGATACGGCGCTGCCGAATCTGGTCGGGATCCAGTTCCGCGAAGATCAGGCTGGCTATCTGGCTGGGGCGATGGCTGCGCTAATGACCGAGAGCGGCAAGGTTGGCGGCGTGTACGGCATCGACATTCCGCCGGTTCGCAAGTTCCGCAACGGTTTTGAGCAGGGCGCTAAGTCGATCAACCCTGATATCGAACTGTTCGGTGTGTACATCCCCGACTTCCTCGCCCCGCAGTTGGGCGCGGAAGCCGCGGACGCGATGGTCAGTGAAGAAGGCGTCGACGTGATCTTCGGTGCGGGCGGCCCGACCGGCTCGGGCGCGATCGTGCAGGCAGCGGCGCTCGGCGCATGGGTCATCGGCGTCGATCAGGACGAGTACATCACGACATTCGGTGATGGTGAAGCGCCCAACGCGGACAAGATCATCTCTAGCGCCATGAAGCGCGTTGATCAAGGTGTGTACGACATGATCACCGCGGTGGTCAACGGCACCGGTTTCGCAGAGAACTCGCTGTACCTGATGGATGCCTCGATCAACGGTGTCGGCTTCGCGCCCGCGCATGACGCCCCGGTGCCTGAGGACGTAACCGCGCAGGTGCAGGCCATCCTCGACGGCATGGCCGCGGGCGAGATCGAGACCGGCGTCGACCCGGTCACCGGCGACCTGCTGGAGGCGACCGAGTAACCTGCGGTCTGCTAGCAGCACCCGGTAAGTCAAGCTAAACTATGGCGAGCCTGTGTCTTCGAGACGCGGGCTCGCTGTATGTTTGTTTACAGAGGTCTTTGGAGGACTTCATGAGAACTCGCCTGTTTGCATTACTCTTGGTTGCTGCACTGCTGCTGACCGGCCTGAGCACGGTCACGGTAGCGCAGGATGAAATAACATCTGTATGCTTGGTGACGGATATCGGTCGCGTCAACGACGGCACGTTCAACCAGTTTGCCTATGAAGGTCTGCTGCGCGCCGTGGCGGACTTCGGCCTCGACTCGCGCTATATCGAGACACAGGCGCAGACCGATTACGAGGCTAACCTCCAGACGTGCGTCGACGAAGGCTTCGATGTCGTCGTGGTCGTCGGGTTCCTGATTACAGGTGCAACGGTGGAGTCGGCGAAGGCCAACCCCGACGTCTTCTTCATCGGCATCGATCAGTTCCCGCCGGAAGTCCTGCCCAACTACGTCGGCGTGCAGTACCGTGAAGATCAGGCCGGTTTCTTGGCCGGTACGATGGCTGCTCTGATGACCGAAAGCGGCAAGGTTGGCGGCGTTTACGGCATCGACATCCCGCCGGTTCGCAAGTTCCGCAACGGCTTCGAGCAGGGCGCGCGCTACATCAACCCAGACATCGAACTGTTCGGCGTCTATATCCCCGACTTCCAGGCCCCGCAGTTGGGCGCTGAAGCCGCGGATGCGTTCGTGAGCGAGCAGGGTGTCGACGTTGTATTCGGCGCGGGCGGCCCGACTGGCAGCGGTGGAATCGTTCGTGCCGCTGAGCTTGGCGCGTGGGTCATTGGTGTCGATCAGGACGAATACGGCACGACGTTCGGCAACGGCGAAGCGCCCAATTCCGATCGCATCATTACGAGCGCGATCAAGCGCGTCGACAACAGCGTGTACGACATGATTCAGGCGCTGGTGGATGGTGTAGGCTTCCCCGAAGACAGCCTCTATCTCATGGACGCGTCGATTGAAGGCGTCGGCTTCGCTCCGGCGCACGATGCGGCGGTTCCGGATGAGGTCATCGCACAGGTTCAGGACGTCTACGACATGCTGGCATCCGGCGAATTGACCACTGGCGTCGATGCGGCGACCGGTGACTTGCTCGAGATGGACATGAGCATGGGCATGGGTGGGGTCGAGTCGGTCTGTTTGGTGACGGACATCGGCCGTGTCAACGACGGGACATTCAACCAGTTCGCGTATGAGGGGATGCTTGCGGCAGCGGCGGATTACAACCTCGACAATCGTTACATCGAGACGACCGCTCAGACCGACTACGAGGCGAACGTCGCCACCTGTGTTGACGAAGGGTTCGACGTGATTGTGACGGTCGGGTTCCTGATCACAGGTGCCACGGCACAGGCGGCGGCCGATAACCCCGATGTGTACTTCATCGGCGTCGATCAGTTCCATGAGACGAGCCTGCCCAACCTTGTCGGCATTCAGTTCCGCGAAGATCAGGCCGGCTTCCTTGCCGGTGCGCTGGCCGCGCTGACGACCGAAAGCGGCAAGGTCGGCGGTGTGTACGGCATCGACATCCCGCCCGTCCGCAAGTTCCGCAGCGGTTTCGAGCAGGGCGCGCGTTACATCAACCCGGACATCGAGTTGTTCGGCGTATACATCCCCGACTTCCAAGCCCCGCAGCTGGGCGCTGAAGCCGCGGAAGCGTATGTCAGCGAGCAGGGCGTCGATGTCGTGTTTGGCGCGGGTGGCCCGACCGGTTCTGGCGCGATCGTGCAGGCGGCAGAACTGGGTGCCTTTGTGATCGGCGTCGATCAGGACGAGTACGGCACAACGTTCGGTAATGGCGAAGCGCCCAATGCGGACAAGATCATCAGCAGTGCGGTCAAGCGCGTCGATCAGGGCGTGTACGACATGATCGAAGTATTGGCGCTGGGTGGCAGCTTCCCCGAAGGCTCCCTGTACTTGATGGATGCGTCGGTCAACGGCGTTGGCTTCGCGCCGGCCCACGACGCGCCGGTGCCGGACGAAGTCACCGCGCAGATGGAAGACATCCTCGCAATGCTGGCCTCCGGCGAGCTGTCGACCGGTGTCGATCCGGTCAGCGGCGACCTGCTCGAAGAGTAGGGGTAAGGTGAAAGTGGAAAGGCGAAAGGGAGTTCTGGCTCCGTAGCGCCCGCCACGTTCATCCGCTCGGAATATCCAAACAAAGAGGGGCGGAGCCAATCACGGCTCCGCCCCTCTTTCATTGTCAGATTGTCACGTGCCAGGGTTCAGAGGGCGCAGAACTTACTTCCATTCCCCTTGTCCCTCTCCGCATTCCCCTTACTTCGCGTACTCCACGTGCCGCGACTCGCGGATCACGTGCACTTTGATCATGCCGGGGTACTGCATGGTGTCTTCGATCTGCTTGGCGATGTCGCGCGCAAGCTGCACCGCGCCAAGCTCGTCGACCTGCTCAGGCTTGACCAGAATACGGACCTCGCGGCCGGCTTGCAGTGCATAACTTGAATCGACGCCGGGGAAGCTCTTGGCGATATCTTCAAGCGTCTTGACGCGCTTGATATAACTGTCGACGTTCTCGCGGCGGGCGCCGGGCCGTGCGCCGCTGATCGCGTCGGCGGCCTCGACGATGTAGGCCTCGACGCACTCCTGTTCGACTTCGTGATGATGGCTGGCAATACAGTTGACGATTTTGGCGTTGACGCTGTAGCGCTTGCAGAACTCGGCGCCGATCATGGCGTGCGTGCCTTCGACTTCATGGTCGATGGCCTTGCCGAGGTCGTGCAGCAAGCCGCCGGCCTTGGCGATTTCGACGTTAGCGCCCAATTCAGCCGCGATCATGCCGGCGATGTGCGATGTCTCGATCGAGTGAGCGTGCATGTTCTGCCCGTAGCTAAAGCGGAACTTGAGCCGGCCCAACAGCTTGATAATCTCCGGGTGCAGGCCCGGGACGCCCGCCTCGTAAGCGGCGCGCTCTCCCTCCTCCCGGATGATCAGGTCGACCTCGTTGCGCGCGTCTTCGAGGAGTTTCTCGATGCGCGCCGGGTGGATTCGGCCATCCACGACCAGCTTCGACAGGGCGCGCCGCGCGACCTCGCGTCGGATCGGGTCGAAGCTGCTGATGGTCACGGCTTCGGGGGTGTCGTCTACGACGACATCCACGCCGGCCAGCATCTCGAAGGCGCGGATGTTACGGCCCGCGCGGCCGATAATGCGGCCCTTCATGTCGTCGCCCGGCAGCGGCACGACGCTCACCGCCGTCTCGCTGACGTGTTCGCTGGCAAGACGCTGCACCGCCAACGAGATCACGTCGCGGGCGCGCGTGTCCGCCTCGACTTTGGCCTCCGCCTCGACCTGCCGGATGATGCGTGCCATGTCGTTGCGCGCGTCCTGCTCGGCCTTCGCCAGCACTTGCTGCCGGGCCTCGTCGAGGGTCATCTCGCCGATGCGCTGAAGCGCCTCCATCTTCTCTTGCTCAAGCTTCTTAAGATCGTTTTCGCGCCGGTCGAGGTTGCTTTGCCGCTTGTTCAGGTTCTGATCCTGTTTTTCGAGGCGCTCAAGCCGCTGATCGAGATCCGACCTGCGGCGGGCGAGCCGTTCTTCCTCAGCATCGAGGTCGCGCCGGCGCCGGTTGATGGTCGTCTCCGTCTCATCCAGCAGGCTCTTGCTGCGATGTTCACTGTCTTTGAGGATGGCCTCGGATTGCGCCTTGGCCTCCAGCCGGGTCTTCTCCGCTTCTGCCTGAGCAAGCTGTGTGACAGCCGTGCCGGCGGCGCGCTGTTGACGGGTGTAGACGTAGACCCCGCCCACCGCGCCGGCGGCTGCGGCGACGATGATGAGGGCTATTGCCAGTATGGGTTCCATCTCTAGTGTCCATTCTTAGGGTTCGTGCTCGGTGTCGCCATCCTCGCCTGCGAAAAACGTTTCGTCGTCGGTCTCGACATCTTGAAACAGCTCGTCGAGCGCGGAACGGACGTCTTCAAAGGCGAAGCCGCGACGGGCAAGGGTCGTGCTGAGTTTCTGCCGCGCCGTACGGCGGTCGATACCGCGCATTCGTCGCAGCAGAGGTTCGGCGGCTTGACGCGCGCCGTGTTGATCATCTAGATCGGCGAGCGCGTGTTGAATAACGGCGTCGCTGACCCCTTTCTGACGGAGTTCGAAGCGCAGGGCAGATGAGCCGAGCGGCTTGAACTGAGTGCGGTTCTCAACCCAATACCGCGCAAATGCCGTATCGTCGAGGTATCCCATGCGCTCAAGGCGCTCGATCGCGGCGTCGATAATGCCGGCCTCGAAGTCCTTGTCTTTGAGATTTCGGCGCACTTCGGACACGCTGCGCGGGCGATACCCGAGGAACCGGGCAGCACTGTCGACGGCCCGCACGACAGCATCCTCGCCGCGCATCGCGGCGATGTCGCTGTCACTGAGCGTTTGGCCCGTGCGCAAAGACGCGGCGTCAACGATGTTCAGACTGAAGGCGTACGACCCGTCCAAATAGATGTTGACCCGTTCCTTGTTGCGCTTTTGAACCTCGACAGCGGTGACGACCGGCACCGGTAGGGCTCCTGAATCAAAAGAACCGCGATTACCGCCGCAATCACGGCTGAAACATTCCGGCCAACTGCCTAGACGGTCAGAAGATAGGCTGCATTATCGTCATAATGGGACGCACGCAGCATGCTGAAAACACTTCTTATCCGCCCAAGCCGGGCGGGTTCTGTCAACCGTTTTACGACCATGACCTGCAATCGTCGATGCTGCAGGATCGCTCCGATAGTAGCCATTTGGACGTTTTTTCGCAAGCAATCGATTGCATCTGTTTGCCCGATTTTTGAAACGCTTATAGTCGTTTGCCAATGTCGTACTATAATTCTGACACCGCAGTTTAATGGCAAGGCATACCGCGTGACCCGAGGCATCGTGCGAACACTCGTACCCACAGCGCTGATCGCGCTCGTCCTTTGGTCAACTGGATGTTCAAGCATCCAGACCGGCGCCGGGTTTTTAGGCGAGATTTCCAACGCACGTCCTGCCGATGTGATCATCGTGCTGGGTTCAGGGTTGGAGAACGATGGATCGGCCGGGGTTGCGCTCCAGCGCCGGGCCCGCCGCGCGGCCGAGGCGTTCCGCATTGGATTGGCTGGCCGGGTGATGTGTACCGGTGGCAGAACCGGTATGGCAGAACGCACCGAAGCCGATGCCTGCCGTGAGATTCTCGTTACGGAAGGTGTTCCACCGGATGCTATCCTCCTCGAGGACAATAGCAGCAGCACCGAAGAAAATGCGGTGAATGCCCGCTCGTTAATGGATGTCTTGGGCTTGCGATCCGCGATTCTCGTTACCGACGGCTTTCACATGCCGCGTGCAACGCTTATCTTCTCAGAGATGGGCGTTGCGCATTCGCGGTTCCCGGTATCGCGCCGGTTCCTGGACGTGGGAGCCTATGATGTCGCGATCCGCCGTGAGCTAACCGCGCTCCAGTGGTACTTCGTCAGGCGCGTGTTGGGACTATCGCCATCGACACGACTGTTCGGCTAAGTCCGGCGTCCGCACAGGCGGGTAAGCGCTCGTGAGGCGTCGGGCAGCGCGCTAGTCGGCCGGTCACGCGTCCCGTATAATGCCCGCAGGTTATGTGGAGCATCGAGTTCTTTTGCTGAGACGACTCAGAATCCGCCGCCGCCGGCTCTTGGTCGGCGCGTTGGTCGGCATCGGACTGTGGGGCGTGCTGTGTGTCGGCATCGTCGGGGCGGCACTCGCCATTGGCGATCAGAACAACGCCGAGCCTTCGGATGTCATCATTGTATTGGGAGCCGGTCTTCGCCGCGACGGGCGCCCGGGCGACGCGCTTTGGCGGCGTTCGTTGGTGGCGGCTCAGGCGTACCGCGAAGGATATGCCCCTGTCATCGTCTGTACCGGCGGCGTCAGCGAGAATCAGACCCGCAGCGAGGCTGAAGGTTGCCGCGAGATCCTGCTAGGTGAAGGTGTGCCCGATTCGGCGATCATCCTTGAGGAGCGCAGCCGAAGCACCGAACAGAACGCGATCAACACCAAAGCGATTATGGCCGCGCGCGGTTGGCAGCGCGCCGTGATTGTGACCGACAGTTACCACATGCTGCGGGCCGGGTGGATCTTCAGCGGCGAAGGTATCGAACACACGCGCTATCCGGTGCCGCGCAATCGCGTGCGGCTGCAGTGGACGGCGATCTCGCTGGTCCATGAACTAGCCGCCATTCATTGGCATGCGGTCAAGGGACTGCTTGGCCTTCAAGTTACCAACTTCCCCAACTAGGAGACGCCATGCGCGCATTGGTCACCGGGGGCACCGGGTTTGTCGGCTCGCACGTAGCACGTGCGCTCTCGGATGCTGGTCACAGTGTGCGCGTGCTGATGCGAACGAGCTCCAAGACCGCCGCACTCGAAGGCGTCGACCATGAGCCGGCTTACGGCGACGTGGTTGAACCAGATGCCCTGCGGGCCGCTGTTGACGGGTGCGATTGGGTGTTCCACGTTGCTGCGGTCGCCGATTACTGGCGCGCCGACCCCGGCCGAATGATGCGGATCAACGTGGACGGCACGGCCAACGTGTTGTCTGCGGCGCGGAATGCCGGCGTGAAGCGGGTGGTGTTCACCAGCAGCGCGGCCGCAGTCGGGTTGCTGGACGACCGACCCTCCGATGAATCGGTGCCATTCAACCTCCCGCCCGAACGGTTTCCATACGGGTACTCCAAAGTCCTTGCCGAACGGTTGGTAAGTGAAGCCGTGCGCGCCGGCCAAGAGGTGGTGATCGTCAACCCGGTCGTGGTTCTGGGGCCGGGCGATCTGAACCAGATCAGCGGAAGCATGGTGATCGAGGCGAGACAGCGCGGTCGCTGGATGCCGGTTCCGGCTGGTGGAGCAAGCTATGTCGACGTGCGCGATGTAGCTCGCTGGCAAATCCGCGCCGCCGAAGACGGGACACCGGGCGAACGGTATCTGCTCGGGACGGCAAACTACACGCATCGCGAATGGTTCGGCCTGATCGCCGATGTGGTGGGTGTGCCGCGCTCGATTGTCCCGGTGCCGCGCGTCGTCAGCCCGCTGATTGCCGGCGTGGTGGCACTCGGCCGTCGCATCGGGCTTGATCTGCCGCTGGACGCTAATCAGGTGCGATTGAGTGCGCGCGGCGTGTACTTTCGCTTTGACAAGGCATGGCAGACGTTCGGTGCGCCGGAGATCGACATGCGGCAAAGCCTGATCGACACAGCGGCTTGGTACGAGGCGCAGGGGCTGCTTGTATAAGCGCGGATGCCCTTGACCGCCTATGGGGGTTGCGATACACTACGGGTATCAAGGGCAATTAGCTCAATTGGCAGAGCGTCTCGTTGACGTCGAGAAGGTCATAGGTTCGAGTCCTATATTGCCCACATCCTAGGACTTCACGCAAACAGGTGGCGGAGACGCCGCCTGTTTTGTTTTTCGCCCCATGTTTCGTCAATCCGTCGCCGCCACATTGCGCAGACCTCGCTGCTTTCGATCTCAGTCGCTGGATATGAGTGTGATCAACCGCTGTCGATAGATGACGTGGCAGAGGTGTGGCGCCCGTGATATCAGACGATAATGAGCCTCGATTCGCTAGCGATCGTCATGCGCTCACATCCAAATTGGGTGCGATTCAGTCAGGCCAAGTCGACACCACGCGTGGACTGAGGAGAGCGACGACGCACGATGAATCTCGTTTCCCGTCGCATTCCTCAATGGCGACGAAAGCGATGTCGGGCAAGTCATCCGCATCGGTGACGTGCACGACGACCTGCCACGAGGGTCAGGGAATCTGGAGGCACAACGCACAAGGGCAGCGTCTCCTTGTTATCACATCGACCTGCAAGCACTGCTGCCCAAGACGAATCTGCCGCGTTCAGATTCACGCTCAAAACGTCCTTCCACACGATAAATGCGGTTACAATTCGAGTCTCATTCATGCGGTTGGCTCGCATGTGGTTTCCATGGCGACAGCTCGTCCGGTGACCTCCGTGTAGACGACCCCAACTGCAGTTCAAGGTAACGTCTTGGATGAGGCCGTAATCTGCTAAAGCCTTGGGCGGGGATTAGCAATGCCAGAAGGAGTATCAGGGCAGGACGGGAAGCCGGGTCAACAGCTTTCTCGCTTCATTGGACGTGAGCAGGAAACCGCCGCCGTCTTCCGTTCGCTGCAGAATCCCGATTGTCGCCTGTTGACTCTGGTCGGTCCCGGCGGCATCGGCAAGACACGCCTTGCCCTTCATGTCGCCGGATTGGCCGAAGATCACTTTGACGATGGTTGCCGCTGGATTGACCTGCAGCCGATTTCATCAGTCGACTTAATAGGTCACACAATTGCCGACGCCATCGACCTGACGGTCTCCGGTGATCCATTTCAGCAAATCGCCAATTCCCTCAAAAACCGACACATGCTGCTGGTGCTGGACAACTTCGAACACTTGCTCGATGGCGCGTTGCTGTTGACACCGCTGCTGGCAGCAGCGCCAGCCGTGAAGCTACTGATCACCTCGCGCGAAGCGCTCAACCTACGCGAGGAATGGATTCACCATTTGGAGGGCCTGTCCTATCCTATGGATCACCACGCCGGTGACATACGAACTTATGCGGCGGTCGAGCTTTTCGCAGCAACCGCCGAACGGCTCAATCCGTCTTTTGGGCTTGAGAATGACAAGGAAGCCGTCATCCGCATCTGCCGTCATGTTGACGGGATGCCGTTAGCGCTGGAACTGGCTGCATCTTGGGCTCGCACGTTGAGCTGTGCGCAGATCGCCGCCGAGATCGAACGAGGGTTCGGCCTGCTGACTGCCAAGGCCCGCAACCTGCCTGAACGTCATCGCAGCATACAGATCATCTTCCGCCAGACGTGCGACATGCTTACACAGGTGGAGTACGCGGTTTTCAAGCGGCTGGCAGTGTTCCGAGGCGGATTCACATGGGAAGCCGCTGAGCACGTCGCAGAGGCATCCATTCCGATCCTCTCCGTGCTGATCGACAAGTCACTGCTGAAACACGCATCGGGTGATCGCTACCAGATGCACGAATTGGTGCGGCAGTACGCGGCCGAGCAATTGAGCGCGATACCGGACGAAATGCAGCGTGTCCGGGAGCGGCACAGCGTCTTCTTCATGAGTTTTCTAAAACACTGGGAAGTTTCAATCATGGGTGGGGGACAGCGAGAGGGGATTGCCGCGCTGAAGGCCGATATGGACAACGTGCGTACCGCATGGCAATGGGCTGTCGAGCACGCCGCAGTCGCGCTGATCGAACAAGGAGCAACTGCGCTCGCAGAGTACGGTCAGGTGCAGAGTCATTATCAAGAGGCCGCCGTGAGTTTCGAGCAGGCGGTCGCATCTCTGGGCCGTCAGCAGCCAACCCAACGTCTCGAACGCACAAAGCTGCTTATCAGTCACTATCTGGCCGGCTTCTATCTGCGGATTGGTCGCCTGTCAGAAGCAGAACAGATCCTGCTGGAATGTGAAGCTACTTACCACCGACTGGGCATAACGCCCGTGGCGGGTTTCACAACCGACCCCGCGTTCAATCTGGGTATCTTGGCCCTGATTCGTGGTAACTATGCTGCTGCGCTGCAGTACGGTGAGCAGGCGCGTCAGACGAGCGAAACCTACCCACATCCCAATAATCGTCAGCTTGCTTATCACTTGCTTGCTGAGGCTGCGATCGGACTAGGAGACTACAAAAGCGCGGAACGGTACGCGCAGAAGTCTTACGCCCTTCTGGTCGAAACGGGCAATCGTTGGTTTATGGCCTATACCTTTAATCAATTGGGCACTATTGCCCGCGCGCTTCGGGACTACCAGACCGCGCGCCAGTATTTTGAAGCCAGCTACACGATCCGCGAGGAATTCAATGATCCGGAAGGCATGGCTCTGGCGCTGAATCATCTCGGTGAAATTGCGCTTCAGCAGCAAGCCTATGGTGACGCCGGCATCTTCTTTCACAAGAGCCTGACGATCTACGATGAGATCAGCGATCGGGGAGGGAGCGCCCGGGCACGCAACGGTCTTGCGATCACTGCCATGGCAGTCCGCGACTATCAAGCAGCGCGCGATCAACTGAAACGGGCACTTGAAATCGCAGTCGAAATCCAGTTCGTTTCTTTCATCCTGACCATCCTGATGAACATCGGTGAGTTGCTGGCGCGTGTCGGATTGATGGATCGCGCGGCCACGCTGTTATCTCTCGTTGCCCATCAACCCGCCGCCTCTCACGACACGCAGCTGCTAAGCCTCGGCCTGCTCGAACAATTCAAACTTGAACGCCTGCCTGATACACAAGTTCCTGAACTGGACATCGTCGTTTCAAGCCTCCTTCAGGTATTCCCTGAAATACCCGCCGAAGCTGCTAGCGTGAGGGAGCATCCTTACACGCCCAAATTCCAGCAGTTCTCGGTCGAGCCGCTGACCGAGCGTGAGCAGGAAGTTCTCCACTACATCGCCGAAGGTCTGCAGAATCGTGAGATCGCACAGAAGCTCATCGTGACGGTGGGAACGGTAAAAGCCCACGTCAATCACATCTATAGCAAGCTGGATGTAACCAACCGTGTACAGGCCGTTGTCCGTGCACGAGAACTCAATCTTCTCCCCTGAGAGTCCCTCAGATCCTTATACCACGCGTATATGTTTCCTGTCGGTGGTGCGTTCTTTGTTCTGAACTTTCGACCTCTCGGAACAACAGATTCAACCTTAGTTGGATGAAACTTCATCCCCCTCGTGATGATACTGGTGATATAGGTGCGTCACAGATCGCACAATCGCCAGTATCACACCCACGGAGGAATCAGGATGTTGTCTGTAAAGCTCAATGATCTGCCGCTGCGCACCACGTGGACTGAAAACGTCCCGGGGCAGCGCGCGCACTCGACCTTTCCTTTCCTGGGAGCAGAGGAAAACGAGAATACGTCGGTCGTCTACTTCGAGCTCGATGCCGGAAATGAACTCGGCTCCCATACCGACAGCGCGGAAGAAATTCTGCTGATTATGGCGGGCAGTGTCGAGGTGACGGTTGGGGACGAGACTACCATCGTCGAAGGGCCAAGCCTGGCTTTGGTTCCAACGATGGTGCCACACAACTTGCGCAATGTGGGCGCAACGCGTGCGAAGGTGGTCGGCTTCTTCCCGTCCCGATACATCGTCGCCACGTTCGAGAACGCTTGGCTACCAGACAACGCCAGTATCCTGGACACCGAGCAGATCCTCCTCTCCATGCAGCGCTAGAGCTGCACTCAACCAGCAGGAGCTATGGGGATGGCATCGCGCTCATCCCCGTAGCGTTCCCTGAATCTACGCTACCGAACGCCATAAACAGGTTCTAGGCGGCAGTCTTCACCGTCCATACACGAACACACCAGCTGCGAATGAAGGTCGCACCAGACGTATGAGACACGGTCTTTCAGTCGCCAACACACTCAATGAGGAGAGTCAACCATGCACAAGCATCATGTCGTCATCGTAGGTGGCGGTTTCGGCGGACTGTACACCGCCAAGAAGCTGGGGAATTTGCCCGTAAACGTCACACTCATCGACCGGCGCAATCACCATCTCTTCCAGCCGCTGCTCTATCAAGTGGCAACTGGCGAGATATCTCCAGGTGACATCGCTTCACCTCTGCGTCGCCTGCTGATGAAGCAGAAGAACACACGGGTACTCATGGGTGAGGTCACAGGTTTTGACATCGCCAACCAGAAGGTGATCCTGCGTGATGGCCCGATCAAATACGATACGCTGGTCGTTGCCGCTGGTTCGGGTGACAACTACTTTGGCAATGACCAGTGGAAGAACTGGGCACCGAGCCTCAAGACGGTCGAAGATGCCACCGACATTCGCCGCCGTATTCTCCAGACGCTGGAGACTGCTGAGCGGATCCGTGACCCAGAACTGATTCGTGCTTGGCTGACTTTTGTCGTCATCGGCGCAGGACCGACCGGAGTGGAAATGGCCGGAGCGCTAGCCGAGATGGCCCACGAAACGCTCAGACCGGCGTTTCGTAACGTAGATCTCTCCAATGTCCGCATCGTGCTGGTGCAGAGCGGCGAGCGTGTCCTGCCCACTTATCCAGCGGAGTTATCGGCCAAGGCCGAAGCATCGCTGTCGCGGCTCGGCGTCGAGGTCATGACCGGCAGGCGGGTGACGGACATCAATGCCGAGGGTGTGACCATCAGCACGGGGGATCGACAGACGGAGTTCATAGCCAGCAGAAATGTGCTGTGGGCAGCAGGTGTGAAGGCATCTCCGCTGGGTGCGGCGCTGGCGAAGGAAACCAATGCGGACCTAGACCGAGGTGGTCGTGTGATGGTCGAGCCTGATCTCAGCTTGCCGGGGTATCCCAATGTCTTTGTCATCGGCGACCTCGCTCACTTCAACCACCAGACTGGCGACCCACTCCCAGGAGTTGCCCAGGTAGCGATCCAGCAGGGACGATACGTCGGAAGACTTATCGAGCGTCGTCTACAAGGCAAAGCCGTGGGTGCTTTCCGATATGCGGATCGGGGTACCATCGCAACTATCGGTCGCGGGGCCGCCGTGGCCGACATCGGCAGGATTCGCCTCTCCGGCTGGCCGGCCTGGATTGTCTGGCTCTACATTCACCTGATGTATCTGGCGGAAGTAGAGAACCGGGTGCTGGTGTTTGTGCAGTGGCTATGGCACTTCATCACTCGCAACCGGTCGGCGCTGCTCATCGTGAACAGCGACTCGGTGCCCACCGAGGCTCAACAGCAGGGTCCCGTTATCCTCAAAACCGATACCGGATCATGGCCAATCGTCAAGTGAGCATGCTGGCAGAGACTCTGTCTCTGCCAGCATAGTTTGTTGACCTGCGCGGTTCTAGCTTGAGGAGTACAGTCGCTCCATCTATCACACGGAGACAGACCAAGACGCGATCGCCGCTACAGCCCGGGGAGGCATACGTCGGTTTCTAGTGTCCCGCGTCATCGCCTGTCGGACAACGTGAGCTGCTAAACTTGGCGATTCTTTCGGGTCGGCTGACCCGTTCACAGACGATGGATTCGCGCTACAATGCGACCCGTGCAAGACGCGTGTCGCTTTGTGCCGTGACCATGAACCTAAGGCCCATAAGCCAGGCTTTCCCGCTCGCTTGAGGTAGCAATCGATGGACGCAATTTTGGTCGTTATCGGCATTCTGATCGCGGTCGCGGGTGCGCTTGCACTCTTCGAGTTGCGCGTCCGCCGACCAGATATGATCGTGCTCTACGAGTCAAATGGGCAGATTCGCACTCGCACCGGTGCGTTCTACCCGCGGCACTTTAGCCTTACGATGAAACGTACGACCTATCCGATTCAACTCACCGTCGATGCCGTCGCGGTCGGCAACCTCGGCGTACGTGTCAAGCTGGTCGGCGCGGCAGCCCCGTCGCCAGCGAACCTCCCCGCCTTGATGCACGTCGGCGGATGGGAGACCGATGCCGTCATCCAGGCCGTCGAACAGGTCAAGACCGTCCTGCAGGGTCTGGTCAAGGAGTACACCGAGCGCTCGCCGATCAGCGACATCTCATCGGCGGGCGTGCTCAAGCACCTGAATGGACACATCGAGGAGATCGCACAGCGTTTCGGCGTCGACCTGATCTCGCTCGCCGTGCAGTCGCTCGACCCGACAGATCCCAAGATCAGCGAGGCGCTGTCGCAGCAGGAGGAAGCCCGTCTGTTCGAGCAGACCGAACAGCTCAAGCATCAGGCGAGCGTTGCGGCCGCGCGTGCCAAGTTCCGTGCCGATGAGGAGATCGCCAAGCTGGAACATGAACTCGAGCTGAAACGCGCCGAGCTCAAGAAAATCGAGTTTGACAGCGAGGCCGAGCTCGCGCGGCGGCGGATTACTGACGAGTTGGAACGCAGCCGGCTGCGCTTAGCCTTCGAAAAGGAAGAACTGGAAGTCCTGATGAGCAGCCCGGAACTGCTGATGCTGACGCCGCAGGCGGCACGTCTTGCTGAAGCCAGCCAGAACCTGAAGAACGCCCGGACGGTCATTTCACTGACGCCACAGGATGTCTCCGCCGGCGGCTCGTCGTTGATTACCATGTTCCGCAACCTGCTGCAGAAAGACGCCGACACCAGCGACGAGGCCTAGAGTGAAACCGAGTCGTGCCGTCCACGCCGGAACGCCCGGATAGCGATGAACGACCATGCCTGACTCCAGCGATCCAGCCGCGCTGTTCCGGCTCAAGCCGTTGCGTGCCGCGCGCGTCTCCGAGGTGAGTGAAACCACGGCGGCGGCTCCCGTCTCGCCCGAGGAACGGATCAATTTCCACATCGGCAATCCGCTTCAGGATGCACGCCTGACGTCCGCTTATCTTCGGACGGCGCTCGGCATCGACATCCATCAAGAGATGCTGACTGACAGTGATCCCGACGGCCTAATGGACCATCTGGCGTGGGACGCGGCGGACCGACCCAAGCTTGACTTTCTGATCCGGGCCATCAACAGAAGCGGGCCCTATATGCCGCGCGGTGGCTATGCGGCCAAAGCGCCACACGGTGTCGTGAAGACGTTCAGCGCGTGGCTGGAAGGCCAGCAGGAAGGTCTGCACTACGAGACTGGAGAGACGTCCGGCCGGCGCGAGATCATCCTCGCATCCGGCGGTATTCAGGAGACGCTGCGCGTCCTGCTCTTCACGCTTTCGTCGTACCTCAAGGCAGTGCCGGCGCGCGTCGTCTGCTTCCAACAGCGCTTGCCATCGGCCTATCGCGCGATGCCGAACCTCGAGTTTTCCAACCTGCCTGACGAAGAACCGGCGGTCTGCGCAGCGCTCGAGACACTGCTGACCGAGTCTCCTCGGATGCCGACGTTCCTGGTCCTCGGTGACGTGCCGGCCGAAGCGACACGCCGTCGGCTGCGCGTCCTCAGCCTCAGCCATCCGCTGTTCTTCATCGAGGCCAGCAATGCGCCCAACCACCTGTCGCTGGCACGCGAGGTCAAGCTGGTTCAGCGCGTTGTCCGCCTGCTGACGCCGGCGATCTTCGCGCCGCGCCTGCATTCGCTTTCGCTCGTATTCGTCGCCGGCAACGCCGATCTGCTGGCAGCACTCGAAAGCGTCCACTTCAACTTAAAAGGTACGCCGTCCGCGTCCGAAGTCGAGCTGCTCAGTCTGCTGCTCGACATGCAGTCGCCGTCCAGTCCCAGTGCGGATCGTCTCCCGCTGCCTGAGGCGCCTACGCCGTTCGAAGGACTATATTTCGAAGGTGCACACGAGAGCGCTCTGCCGCGTGTTGCCGGCTCTGTAACCCGGCGGTTGGACGCGCTGATCGGCACCCGTTCCGCGGCGATCGAGCGTTCCCTTCGCACGTTGGAGGCCAATGCGGAACGGTTCTCGGCACGGATCAAGGGTGTGCGTGATAGCCGTCTGTTCGACGAGTTCGCCATGCTCGATGCGCGCGCGCTGATCGATTTCCTGATCGGCACGCTGCACGAGCCGGAGACGATTCGCGCTCTGCAGCGCAGCTTCCTCAGCGCGTTTGTGCGCCATCAGCCGCAGTACGATGCGCACGCTTGTAGGGTTACAAGCGGCTCGTCACGCACAGCGCTGGGCATCCTCGGTTTTCACTGCGGCATATCCGAGGTTGTCATTCCAGACCTGAGCTGGTCGTACGAGCAGTGCTTCCCGGTCGTTCACGCCGTTCCGTTGACACCGGCGCTTGATCTCGATACCGACGCCATGATCGACAAGCTGAAGGCATTGCTTCGACAGGATGCTGGTTGGGCACGGCGGGGTGCAGTTGCCATCAACAACCCGCACAATGCGACAGGCCGTATCTTCGCCGAAGACTCGCTGCGCAAGCTGTTTATTTTCTGCCTGGAAAACGATATCACCGTGATCGACGATTTGGCCTACCAGAACGTTGTCGCGGCGAACGATCTGCCCGAAATCAAGACGGTCCGCCAGATCGTGTCCGAGCTGATCCGGCTCGGCCATGTCAGCGACTCGAAGGCCGACCGCGTCCTAACCGTGCATTCGGTCTCAAAGACCGACTGCATGGCCGGTGCCCGCTTGGCCGTGGTCGAGATCCGCGACCGTACACTGCGTGCGCGTTTCGAGGCGGTTAACGATCATATTCAGCCCAATGTCGCGGCCGTACTCATTAGTTATCTCTTCTATCGCGGGGGTGCGCGGTCGGCACAGGTGTACTGGCAGTTGCGTAATGCCCTGTTCGCTGAGCGTACGCGCGCGCTGCTGATGGCGGTCGAGAACCTACCGCCCGATCGCAACCCGTACCGCATGATGGTCATTCCGCCGACCGGCAGTATGTATCCTCTCCTGCAGGTTGCGACGCTCCCGGCCGGACTATCGCTCGATTGGCTTTCCTCGTCACTGGCCCGGCGCGGGATCGGCCTGCTGCCCCTATCGACGTTCGCACGGACGGAGAAAGGCTTCGAGACGGCCCGGACGACCTTCCGCTTGACATTGGGCGGCAGCGACGGCGCAGACACGCTCTTGGCGAAGACGCGCCGCCTGCTGATCGACCTGAACCGGCTGATTGCCGAAGAACAGGCGCGCTACAACCGGCGCACGCCGCACTATCGGATACCCGCCCACGCGACGGATCGCTACGACGTGCTGAGCAAGCGAATGGACGCCATCACCGCGGACATCCTCGCGGGGACCGGAGACCTCGCGGTCTGGCGGCGGCTGTTGACGGCGCCCCAACTTGAACCGAAAGGCCTACAGGCCGAGTTCACGCACGACTACGCACCTGAACGGCTGACGGTCTTTCGAACGCGCCTGCTCGAACGCGCCCTGATCAGCGATGAACTGATGCGCAAGGCAGCGAGCGATAACGGGCAGTGGCTCGGCGATCGACTGGAGCGCGAGTTCACGAAGGATTCGCTGAGTCGACGCCAAAATCGTTTCAGGAGCCGGTCATACGATCGCACCGTCCACCCAACGCAGGTCTACTCGCTGCAGGCGGAGATGGCGTTTGACTCCATCATTTCCTCTCTGATCGCAGGCGCGCCGGTGACACAGCGCCAGATTGCCACTGCGCGCCGCGATCTGCTGCACGAATATCTGGGCTTGAACGTCACGATCACGTCGCGCTTGGAAGCCGATGAAATCCTGCTCGATCTGGCCGCGCTGGGGTCCGCCGAGCAGTATGCCGGCTTGTTCACGGATTCACATCTGCAGCCTTTCCTGTCGTTCTGGAGCGACTGGGACGGCAGCAGTCGCCCATCCGGACAGGGACACCAACTGCTGGCCATGCTCGTCATGGCAAATGTGCAGCGGATGGCGCGTATCCTGTCGCTGCTGCGCCAGGCCGACCCGACGATTGCCGTGAGCCCTGAGCTGGTGGACAAGTTGAACCGGTTGGAGCAGCGCAATCAGCGCTTCGTCCGCATCCTCAACGCGATTACCGACCTTACCAATCAGCTCGAGCGGCGTTACCGGGGCATTCTGCCCTACTCGGTCGAGTCGTCCCGCGTCGCCCAGTGGGCGACCCGCTTCCGTCTGCGCCGCGACCCGGCCCGGGTTCGCTTCGAGCACAATGATCGCTACGAGCAGAAGATGCTCGAACTGCGCCAGCAGCGGCGCGATTCCCTCGACGACTACTTCGCACTCAACCGGCAGCTGCGCAAGGAGCTGCATTCACTGATCCCGGCGATCCGGGCGCAGCGAGACGCGGATCCCTTACTGCGTGAGGTCGTCAGTTTTCAAGACGTCCTCCAACGCGCCGTCATCACGCCGCGCATTCAGCAGTCGATGATCACTGCGCGCGATCAGTTCGCCATCGACACGACCGTGCATAACCTGCACGAACTCAACTCGATCGCGGGCAAGCACAACAATCCCGGAATGACGCTGGCGCTGCAAATCAGCCTCTCGACTGACCCCGAAGCGTTGATTGCCCTCGATCGCAAGATGCGTAAACAACTCGAACAGGCGCATCGCGAGCACCCCGGCTGCGACTTGCCTTCGATCTGGCTGATCCCGCTGTTCGAAGACCTCAAGTCGGTACAGGGCATCCGCGACTACCTTGATCGCGTCTGGGATTACGCAGCGCAAAGCCGACAGACGACCGGCTCGGCCCGGGGGCGCTTTGCCGAGATCATCGCGGAAGTGTTCATCGCGGGCTCGGACCTCAGTCAGCAGGTCAGCCAAGCCAACAGCGCCTACCTGTTTCAACATGCAAAGCACGATATTCAGTCATGGCTCGTAGAACACGGCAGCGCCGAGGTGGTACGAGTCAAAATGGGCAGCGGCGAACCGATGCAACGTCAAGGCGGCTACTATTCGCAGGTAGCTGGTGCCAAAGCCTTTCGCGACTCGGCCGATGCCCGGGCCCGGTTCGACGCCTGCCTGATCGGCGCGGCGCGCCGCAGCACCTCTTATGCTGTCACGCCGCTGCAAGGCGTCTTCCTGGGCGGCGAACTGCGTACCTTCCAGAGCAACGTGTCCGAGCAGTTGCGGGCCCTGCCTGTTCGCGATCTGGTGAGCCTGCTCTTCCATGTGCGTGAGGCGCAGGCCGTCCACCGCGACGATCTGCTTCGCGCTGCAGAAATGTCCGGCGAAAGCCGCCTGATTGCCCGCAGCCGAAGCGCGCAAGAACTTGAGCGGCTGACAGTCGGCAACAGCGACGCGCTGTACGCCGGTTTCCTCGACGAGCTCACGGACAGCTTCCGTCACATCCTCTATGGGCGTGAAGAGGACGTGGTCGGTTTGCACATCGTCTCGTATTTCATCGGGCGCTCGATTCCGCAGCTTCGCGATCGCCCGAGCAGCCGGCGGACGCTGGGAAGCGGCGCCCAGCGCGGTCAGCGTATCTTGACGAACATCGCCGAGATCATCCCGCTGTCGAAGCAGGGCAGCCTCCTGCGCGCCATCGCCCATAACCAGGCACAGACGACCATCCTCGGCGTCAACCAACTCACGACCGGCCTGTTCCGCGCGCTTGAGCGTTTCAGCCAGAAATCACTCCGTGAGGCAGAACGTGAGCTCGTCATCGTCGACCGCCTGCTGCCGCATCTGCCGGTGTACGAGATTCTCAACACGCTGCGGATCTATCAGGAGCGAGAAGGGGCATTCGTACGCGCCGTCGAAACGGCCTTGCCCGCCGGCAACTCGGCTCTTGTCGCTCTGCGCGAGGATGAAGAGGCGATGCGGCGCTATTTGCCGCTGTTCCAGCAAGAGCTGGTGCGCCGCCATGGGGTCAATGTCACCCACTTCTTCGACAACGGAGTGTTCGTACCCGATCTTCTGCCCACGCTGCGGCCGGATCTGGCGGTCCTGCTGCAGCGCGATCTGTTCAACACCCGCCTCGACGCCATGGTACAGGACGTCAGCGGGACTATCGCCGACGACTGGCGGTCGGACGTTGCCCGACTTCTCGCGATCCCTGAGCAAATTCACACATGGCGAACCAACATCTGGTCGATGATCGAGAAGTCGATCTATCAGCGGGTCCAGAGCTTCTCGGAGCTCGGTACCGCCCTTTACGCCGCCACTGCCAACCGGTCGATCAGCGCGCCGCCCCCCGCCGCTCGCGGTGCCATGTTGTCGCCAAGCCTCGCGGCATACTTCCGTACGGCGCGCAGCGACGATGAAATGCGCGGATTTCTGATCAGTGCGGTCGAATACCTGAGTTCATTCGCCGAAGGCAATCTCGAGATCCCCGTCAGCATCATTCGTGCGATTCATGATGTCGAGCGTATCGCCCAGATCGAGGAGAGCGCGCTCGCGCCTGAGATGCAAGCCGTCTTCCGCCACTCCCTGCTGCAGATCGCACGTCTAGCAGGCGAGAACGGGTAGCGCACGGCTTGCGATGTCGGCGGTATATGCCGCGTTAGCATTCTTTTCCGACGGCGTGTACTGCGTATCCCTCGCTCCTGTTTCCGCTGCCGATAATCGACTGCGCGACGAAATGCGCCGCTCGGGTGTCCATTCGCGTCTTCCGGCACGATGTTCACCTCGCATGAGATGAAATGGCATCGATGCCAGGCCCCGATCCTCAGCGCATTGTGCGACGTTGGGAAAGCTCATCTCGAATGACGTCCACGGCGGACTGAACGCCATCTTCTTCCGACATGGCGTCTCGCAGCGCGATCGCGCCGGCGACCGCAATTTCTGCAAAATCGAACCGTATTATCACGGGCCGACCCGAGCGCGCATCACTTCATCTCGTAGCGACCGGTCGTGAGATGCTCGGGCGGTGTGTAACTCTCTTGTGTCCGCACGTCCAAGAGTGAACGCAGTGTCTGCCGGACCTCGCTGTAGCGCGGATCGTCGGCCAGGTTTACGGTCTCGTCCGGGTCGATCACGAGATCGACCAGCACCGCGTCCTCCTGCTCAGATGGCGGTGCCTCACCATTGATCCGCGTGTTGATCTCGAACCGGAAGCGCCGTGTCCGGATGCATGTCCGGCGGGGCCAACCGTGTTCGTAGTCCAGCGTACCCTGAGCCGAGCTCGGGAACGTGCGACTGCTTGTGTAACCATATCCCACCGTTGCATGAACCGCTTCTGGCGCGGGATCCGTGAACAGGCTTCGCCCTCGCAGATGGTCGGGCGCCGGGATATCCGCAAACGACAGCAGGGTTCGGGCAAGGTCCACGCCTTCGGCGATATCGGCGCGGCGCTGCCCGGCGGGAATCACACCGGGCCATGCGATGATGCGCGGCACGCGCAGCACCTCGGGCGCAAAGGTGAGTTTCTGCAGCCGACCGCCTTCCCCCAGCGAGGTGCCGTGGTCGGACTCGAAGACGATAATCGTGTTGTCGAGGCGCTTCGCTTCGCGTAATGCGGAGAGAAATTGGCCGATCTGCGCGTCGAGCCAAGCGACCAATCCGTAATACTCGACATGAATGCGACGAATCTGTTCGGGGGTGAGTTTGTCAGTGCCGACGATTTCGCGAAAGCGCGCCTCGAACTTGCTCACCGGCTGGGCGTTCGTCAGCGCATCGGGGAAATCGAGCGAGTCATAGAACCGATCGAACGGGGGTGGCGGTAACACAGGCGTGTGCGGCTGCAAGTAGGATAGCCGCATGAAGAACGGCTCAGGCGCGGTCCGTAGCCACCGTATCGCGTTTCGGGTCACCGGATCGGCGGGATACGGACGATCGCCCGGGTAGCGCCCGCCGATGACGATATAAGGGAAGTTCGGGACGTGGATGATGTCCAGTTCCTCGCGCGAAACGCCCTCATAGAATGGCTGCATCTCCCCGCCGTCTTCATCGCTGTGCATCCACGCATTCAGGCCGGGCGGGAGATGGACCTTGCCGAAGTTGGCGGTCGTGTATCCGTGACGGGCGAATACTTCCGGGAATGTCTCGTGGTTCTGCGGGAGACGATACTCCGCCTTGGCGGCCTCGTTGTTGTAAACGCCGGTGTCCTCGGGGTAGAGGCCGGTCAGTGTGCTCGTCCGGGACGACACGCACACGGGCGAGTTGACGAAGCTGTTTTCGAACAGGACGCCGCGTGACGCGATCGAGTCTATGTTCGGCGTGTGCATCCGGCCGTATCGATTGCCATAGCACTCGAGGGCATCGGTGCGCAGCTCGTCACAGTAGATCCACACGATGTTCGGCTTATGGTTGGGCATCGGTCCCCTGCTCCTTGCGGCGGATTTACGGTTCCGGGTGCAGCACGTCGATGTTGGACGCGTCGACAAGGTGGTGCTCGATATAGACCGCCGGAGGGACACGCTCGCCGCGGAGGATGCGGCCAACGAGGTCGACTAATCCCACGCCGTACTGCTCGGGCCGGCCACATCGCGTGACCGGCCCGATGTCATTTAGTGCATGTGCAGATGATGGCATCACGTTCTTACTCGGAGGGCGCGCCGCCCTGCCGCAGTGACGACGTACGACTTTACTTGTGCACCCCCAGTGTATATTGGGTCAGCGTCCCATCAACAGGTTACGCAGTGTGCCCAGTACGGCGTCGGTACGGTCGATATAGTACTCATGACCGCCCCCGACGACGAACGCCAGCTCACTGCGCGTAGAAAGTGCCGCTTGAGCCGCCTGACCGCGCACCCATGCGCTGTCCGCGTCGCTGGCGAGCGCCAGCCTTTCGCCAGCCACCAACACGTGCAGGGGTACGTCCCCCAATTCACCCGCGTCGATGACGCTCTGAGCATTTGCCAGTCGGCTGCCCCATTCTGCAAGCGCCGTCTCGATATAGATCGGGTTGACCGCCAGCGCGATGAACCCCCGCCGCAGGTCTGGCGCGATGTCGCTGGTCAGAGACAGCACCGGGAACAGATTCTGCGGCGTCCAGGCATTCGCCTGAGCAATCGCCAGCGTGGACCGCAAAAGTGCTTCCAGTCCTTGATCCTGTCCTGCGGTGATACCGCTGAGCAGAAATTCCGGCGGCGTGGCGTCGAGCAGGATCACTCCGGCGACGAGATCGGCGTGCTGCGCGGCGAACAAACGGGTGATGAAGCCGCCGAGCGATTGCGCTATCAGAATATACGCCTCGTCCATCTCCGTGCCAGACAGCAGGGCGAATAACTCGTCGCTCAACTGCTGGGTCGTGCGGGGGGTATCCGCCGGGGCGGGGTCGCTCCAGTCGAACCCGGCATGGTCGTAGGCGCATACGCGAGTCTCGGCTGTGAGCGCTTCTTGCAGCGCCCGCATGTTGAACGAAAAACGGGCGAATCCCGGTTCGAGAATGACGGTCGGACTGCCCTCGCCCATACATGTGATATGAAGACGATAGCCGCCAACGTCGATCAACTGCCCCGGCATGGGCGGCGGTTCTTCAAATTCGGTGATGTCCTGCGCCTGGATTGCCGCCCCACTAAAGAGTAGAGCGACGAGCAGGACGATGCGAAAGAAACGCATGGTGTGACCTCCAGTAGCTCATTGAACGTGACGTTCACGCTACAGGGGATCGGCGGCGCGTCCTATCGGTCAAAGGGTGGAAAATAGGTGGAGATTGCGCGAAGCCTCGTGACGATGTTCTCCCCGGCGAGTTCAGCCGTCGCCAGCAGCACAACGACCGCCAACAGCGCAGTCAGAAGGATGTCCTCGACCTGCACACCGTTCTGATGGCAAATGATGCCGGCAAATAGGCCGAATACAGCCCACACAACAGTCACTCCAATGAGGCGATCTTTCGAGTTCATGGTGCCCTCACGATACCAGTTGAAGCGCACGGGCACGGGAGAGGGCTTGCACCCGGCTGCGGACGGCGAGTTTGCGATAGAGATTGTTGATGTGTGTCTTGACGGTGCTGTGGCTGATCACTAGTTCGGCGGCGATCTCGGTGTTGGAACAGCCCTGGGCGATCAGCTCGAGTATCTCGATCTCGCGCGGCGTCCATGCCCCAGATTCAGGTACGGTAGGTTCACCAGGCGGGCTATTCGGTGCGGGCGGATGCGGCGGTAGTCCTTCGTCGGCGCGCGGCGCAAGCAGCAGCGCCGCTGCACAGCCACTGAACAGCAGTATCGCCGCAGGAAAGAATCGCGCAAGTCCGGTCGAGGTGGCGAAAACGATCAGGCTGGTGGTCACGGCAATGCCGAGCGCAGCGAAGACTGCCTGCTGGCGATGTTCTGGGCGCATACAAGAATCCGATCAACTGTGTTGGATGGTTGACTCTATGTACGGATTTCGCGCATTCCTGTTGCTGCTCCGGCTCCGGCGCGCCGCAGACAGCCCGGTCTGAGCGCGGCGCCGTACGTCACGGTCGGCCTGTTGGGCGTCGTGCCGATCGGACTGATCGTCCTTCCGTTGCGGTACCTCCTAGCTGAGACCGCCCGCGGACGTGGCGCGAATCGAACGGCTGACCGGTGTCGGCAATCGCTGGGAGCGGGTAGGGCCGAACCTACGGCCGATGTCCGTGCATGATGCGCTGTGCGTATCGCTTTTCCGACGCCGTCGTACATGCGCAACCGGTATGGCGTCTCACCGGGTAAGTCGGTGTGGCCATACTACGCGCACCGTTGGTTCGATCAGGGCCGCGAGGTCGTCGCGGTTACGCGGAAGCGCCAGCGCCAGCAGTAGATTCTGTATCCAAGCACTAATTGAGAACGGGAACATACGCTTGGACCGGATTCGCGTCACGGGAGTTCAAAATTGGCCCGCACGGCCACATCGTTCAACACGTGCGACCAACCTGTTCGGTCGCGTGTCAGCTTTGCGACAAGCGAAGCGGGATCGACACGGTAAAGCACGTGCGACCGGGTTCGGAGTCCACGGTAATCTCGCCTTTATGCTTCTGCACGATGATGTTGTAGCTGATGTTCAGCCCGAGCCCGGTCCCTTCGCCGATCGGCTTTGTCGTAAAGAATGGATCGAAGATTTTTGGCTGAATGTCGGGCGGAATGCCGGGGCCGGTGTCGCAAATCTCCACGACCACCCGATCGTGCGCCAGGCGAGTACGAATCGAGAGTTGGCCGTGACCGTTCATCGCCGCTGCGGCGTTGTCGACCAGATTTGTCCACACCTGATTCAATTCACTGCTGAATGCCTCGACAACCGGAATAGACTCGTCGTAATCGCGGTTGATCTGTATGCCGTGGCCGAGCCTGCTGCGCATCATCACCAGTGTGTTTTCGAGTCCCTCGTGAATGTTGACGTTCTGTACTGGCGCGCGATCCATGTAGGTGTAGGTCTTGAGCGCCTTGACCAGTTCGGACATGCGCTGTGCGGCCTCTTGCACTTCCTTGGACACCGACAGAATCGCGTAGCTTCCGGCCATCCACGCCAACGTATCGGCAAGCGCGTCCGGCCCGACCTGTTCGAGAATGCGCTGGCCATCTGCGACGCGCAGTCCCATCGCCGTGACGTCCGGGGCGAGTTCCCATGCGTTTTCGATGCCGTTTCCCTCGAGCCAGTCGGCAAGCTCTTGTTCGTAGTCGCTCCGGGTTAGCGAGTCCAGCACTTGCGGAGTCGCGACCGCCGTCATCACGGCATTGACCAGTCCGCCGAGCGTGCCGGCGTCCAGACGGAGACGCTGGCCAAGCCGAAGGTTCTTTTCGAACTGCTGGCGGATTTGCTTGCTCCCGCTTTGCACGGCCGCAGCAGGATTGTTCAGTTCGTGGGCCATACCGGCGCTCAACCGGCCCAGCGTGGCCAGCTTCTCGCTTTGGCGAAGCATCATTTCCTGATGCAGGTATGCCTGTTCTAAGTCTCGAAGCCTTTTCCGGCGCACGCACGACTCGAGGCGCGCCTTGAGAAACACGGCATTGAACGGTTTCGTGAGGAAGTCCTCCGCGCCCATCTCGATGCAGCGTACCGCGGCGTCGAGCTCGTCCAGCGCGGAGATGACGATCACCGGGATGTTTCGCAAGTCCGCATCGGCTTTCATGGATTCGAGGACTTGGTAGCCGTTCATTCCCGGCATCATGATGTCGAGCAGTACCAGATCGAACTCGCCGGTGGACAGCATTTCGAGTGCCACCCGTCCATCTTCAGCCGTTGCCACGTCGTGGCCCTGTTTGGACAGGTTGGCCGACAGCATCAGACGGTTGGTGCGGTTGTCATCGACCACGAGCACCCGCCCGGCGACCTCTTCCATGACGTTCTCTCCGGTCACTCCAGCGACGCGAGCAGGTCTTCGAGAGCTTGCGCCACGCCCTGATATTCGCGGGCGATCTGCGCGGCCAAACTGTGTGCGCCGTTTAGATCGCCGGTCTTGCCCATCATCTCCAATTGCAGGCAAAGTTTCGCCATGTGCAGCGCGCCGAAGTCGCCGGCGTTGCCCTTCAAGCTGTGGGCGTTCAAGCGGACCTGATCGGGGTTGCCGGCGTCGATTCCGCTGTGCAGCGCAGCCAACATGCGCGGGGCATCGGAGAGGAACGTCGTGACGATTTCCGAAAGGATGGCGTCGTCGCCGCCCACCATTTCGCGCAGATTCGCCAGCGCATTCGAGTCGAGCTGGACCGCTTCATTGCTCATGCCGTGCTGCCTCCTGTTTCCGCCGAACTCGCATGCACAAAAGCGGCGGCGCGCTCGAGGGCTTCGACCAGCGCCTGCACCCGGATCGGCTTGCTGACATAGTCGTTCATTCCGGCGGCGATGCACATTTCGCGATCGCCTTCCATCGCATTGGCCGTCATCGCGATGATGTAAGGCAGTTGAGATTGCGAATGGTCGGTGCGCAGCACGCGGGTCGCGGCAAGGCCGTCCATCTCGGGCATCTGGACGTCCATCAGGATCACCTGAAACGGAGTCTGGCCGTACGCTTCCACCGCAGCTATCCCGTTATTGGCCAATTCGGCGCGATACCCTAAGCGGCCCAGCAAGTGATAGGCCAGTTTCTGATTGGTCGGGTTGTCTTCCGCCAGCAGGATGGTCAGCGGCAGGCGGCTTGCCATCGACTCGTCAAACCCGGATGCCGCCGGCGGCGATTCGGCCTGCACGCTCTTGGCGTGTGACTCGCCGCCGTCCAGAATGTCGGCGAGGACGTTAAACACCTGTGATGGCTTGAGCGGTTTGGTCAGGAACGCGGCGAAGTCCTTCGCCTCCTCGACGCTCCGTCGACCCAGCGATGTCAGCATCACCAAGGGGAGGTCGGTGCGGTCTGGCATACTGCGAATCTCTTTCGCCAGCGCAAGCCCGTCCATATCAGGCATCTGCATATCGAGAATGGCGATGTCGAACGGCTCGCCCTCCCGCAGCCACGTCAGCGCCTGCTGCGGGGAGCCGCATGCGAGATATGTCATGCCCCAGGAATCCGCCTGAGTCGTGAGGATGAGCCGGTTCGTCTCGTTATCGTCCACGATCAACAGGCGCTTGCCGGAGAAGTCGTGCTGGGTCTGCTGACGCGCGCTTCGGACCTGTTGGTCGTTACTCTCGGTCGTTATCGTGAAATGGAAGGTCGCACCGCGTCCGGCCACGCCGTCGCTTTCCGCCCACATCGTGCCGCCCATCATCTCGCACAGGCGCTTGCTGATGGCAAGGCCAAGCCCGGTGCCGCCGTAGCGCCGGGTCGTCGACGCGTCCACCTGACTGAATGACCGGAACAGCCGGTGCATCTGTTCCGCGGGTATGCCGATCCCCGTGTCGCGCACCCTGAAGTGCAGCTCGTACGGGGGTCCAGTGTCAGCCGACGCACTGGCGATTCCGGGTACACGCCGCGCGTCGACCGTGAGCACGACCTCGCCCGACTCGGTGAACTTCACCGCATTGCTGAGCAGGTTGATGAGGATCTGGCGCAGCCGCGTCTCGTCGCCAAACAACGTCACGGGCGTCTTGGGGTCGATCAGGTAGGCGAGATCGAGGCCTTTTTCGGTGGCGCGCGCCGCCAACAAGTCGACGGCGCTTTCCATGCAGGTTCGCAGTTCGAACGGTTCGTGCTCTAGTTCGAGCTTGTCGGCCTCGATCTTCGAGAAATCGAGGATGTCGTTGATGATGGTCAGCAGCGATTCGCCGCTCGATCGAATAGTCTCGGCAAATTCGCGCTGCTGCGCCGTCATCGACGTGTCGAGCAGCAAACTGGTCATGCCGATAATCCCGTTCATCGGCGTCCGGATTTCGTGGCTCATCGTCGCGAGGAAGGCGCTCTTGGCCTCGTTCGCTGCTTCAGCGGCGAGCCGCGCGTCCTGCGCATCGGCATACAGCCGCGTGTTTTGAATCGTGATCGCCACCAGCGACGCCATCTGAGTGAGGAGGCTTTCATCGCTCGGGCTGTATACCGCGCGCTGCCTGCTGCCGACGTTGAGCGTTCCGATCACGCGGTCGGAGTAAATGAGGGGGGCCGTCAGCAGCGCGCGCAGGCCTTGCTTCGCCATCGCGCGGGCGTCGAGCAGCTCGCTGTCGTCGATGTCCTGAGTCATCAGCACACGTTTTTCGCGAACGACGATGCCGATACGCGTCCCCGACAGCGGCAGGCGATCGCCGACAGGATACTCTGAATCCGGGCCGCGCAAGGCCGTGACTTCGACGTGCTCACCGTCCTCGGTCAGCAGCGCGATGCTGACACGGTCGGCCGGGATGATCTGCGGAACATATTCCTTGACGACATCGAAGATGGCGTTGCTGCAGTCCGCTAAACTGAGCTGCTTGCCCATCTCGTTGAGCAATTCGAGCTTGTGCGCCTGCGTTTGCGTCATCGTAAACAGGCGCGCGTTGTCCAGCGCGACCGATGCCAGCTCGGCGAAGCGGTTGACCAAGTTGGTTTCCTGTTCGCCGATTGCGGCCTCGCGATCCGGGTCGAAGCCCAGCCCGATCGCCCCAATGGTCAGCTCGTTCGACTTGAGCGGCGCGGCGATCATGGTCTTAATCGGCATGCCGGGACCGTAGAACGACGGGCGGTTGGTCCACGTACGGTAATCCTCGATGATGGTCGTCTGCCCGGTTTCGACCACCTTTCCCGACAATCCCTCGCCGACCTTGAGCCGCGTGCCCACTTCGGTGTCGAATTCACCGGTGCCGATTCGCTTCTCCAGCACATCGCCCGCATCATTGAGCAGGTACATGAATGCGTGCCGGGTGCCTAAAAGCTGCGATGCGCGGCTGACGATGGCCTGCAGTACGTCTGTCAGGTCAAGGCGGCTGATAAGGCCGACGGTGGTGTCGTGCAAGGCGGCAAGATATTCGCGCTGCTTGTCGTTGGCCGCTTCGCTCATCTTGCGCTCGGTGATGTCCGCGCAGTAACAGCGAATCGAAGAACTGGTCGGGATGGGTTGAAAAACCTGCTGATACCAACTATCGCCTGACAGCAGTTCGCGCTGGATCGTGCGGTCAGGCCGCGCATGCAGCGCTTCGATTACTTCGGGGATGCCGCGCAGCAGCGGGTACTTGATCGGGTCGGTCTGATAATCCGGCAGCAGCGTCTTGCCAGCAGGGTTGATGTAGGTGATCGCACCGGCGTCATCGAATTCCAGCACAGGTCCGGGGTTGAGTTCGGGAAACGATGCGAGGCGTTCCAGTTCCTTATTGGCGGCCTGAAGCCGTTCGACTTGCAGTGCCCGATCAATTGCGAGCGCCAGATGGGCCGCAATGGACGTCGCGATCTTGACGTCTGCGCGCGAGAACGCGTCCTTCTTCTTGGCAGCGAAGATCAGCGCGCCCAGCACGCGCCCGTAAGCCGCCAGCGGGAGCGTGAGCAGCGATCCCACGTCATCCGTGAGCACCGCCGTGTCGCTGGCCTCCAACGGCTGCGGCTGTAGTGCGCTCACGTCGGGGATCGTGCGAATCTGCTTGGCATGGATCGCGGCGCCAACGATGCCGATACCGACTGGATACTCGGCGGTGGACGTGGGCACGTGTGTGCCGCTGAGTTCAAGCAGCGATCGATAGGTAAATGCCGTACCATTGTCGTTGGTGAGCGCCAGCAAGCATCGGTCGAAATCGAGCACCCATTTGATCTTGTTGATCAGGTCGCCATACAGCGAATGCAGGTCACCGCTGCCGGCGATGAGCAGCACGATCTCAGACAAGACGCCGAACCGCGCCGCCTGGATATGGGGTGATTCGGGCACCGTCATAGCGGCCTTCCTTGACTCTACGCGATCGGGGCGGGACGGACTCAGCGCGTCAGCGCCTCGACAACCTCCTCTTCGACCTGCAGCTTGAGCGCGTCGGCAAGCAGGTCATTGAACGTCGCACGCGCAGCAACGAGTGCGATCTGGATGATCTCGTCATTCGAGATGCCTAACTGACGCAGTCGTTCGTAGTCATCAAACACGAGTGATTTAGGCTCTTTAGCGACGCGCAGCCCGAATTCGACGATAGCGCGCACGCGTTCCGGCGACACGTTGCCCAGGTCTTCGACCACCTGCGCGAGCACATCCTCATCGATGCCGAGCATGCGGCACGTCAATTCATGATTTGCCTTGCAGTACTCGCACTTATTCCGCTCGGCGACGGCAAACTGCACGATTGACACGAGCGACTCCGGCAGCGTGATGGCATTCATGAAGCTTTTGATTTCGAACCATGCGTGCATCGCTACCGATGGCGACGCTCCAATCGCCTTGGCAAAGTTCGGAACCGACGAGATCTGATACGTTGTCTTGATCTCCTCGAAGAGCGTTGCGACCTCGGGTGACGCTTCTTCCTGCTCGACGATGGGTATACCAGTCTCGGGGTTCAACATGTCCGCCTCGCTTTCGATCCATGACGTCCCACGTGGTGTCTGTGCGGCGTCCAATTACCTTACACCGATTTCAAGTATTGGTGCACTAACCCAACAGCGATCGCGCCTTCGCCCACTGCGGACGCTACGCGCCTCACCGCGCCTTGACGCACGTCCCCGACGGCGAAGATGCCCGGAACGCTGGTCTCCAGATAGTACGGGTCGCGTTGGAGGGTCCAACCGCGCGGGCGTTTCCCTTCGCGAATCAAGTCCTGTCCGGTCAGGATGAAACCGGCGGCGTTGCGTTCGACGACGCCCGCGACGACCTCGGAATGCGGTTCGGCCCCGATGAACAGGAACACCGCGCTGCACGGCAGGCGCGATATCTCTCCCGAACCCACATCGGTGATCGTGATGGCATCGAGCTTCTGACTGCCCTCCATCTCGGCGATGGTTGTGCGCAACAGCACACGGATGTTTGGCGTGGCGCGTATCTGATCTACAAGGTACTGCGACATGCCGCGCTCCAGGCTGGATCCGCGCACCAACATCGTCACTTCGCTGGCGAACTTGGAGAAGAACAACGCGCCCTGTCCGGCCGAGTTGGCCCCGCCCACGATGCACACGTGTTGGCCGCGATAGTGGGCTGCCTCCGTAAGCGCCGCCCCGTAGTAGACGCCGGCGCCGGACAAGCGGCTTGCGCTCTCGATATCAAGCCGCTTGACGGTGACGCCGGTCGCTACGATCAGCGCATGGCAGCTCAGTTCGGTGCCATCGGACAGCGTGACGATGCGGTATGGACCATCGACACGTACGGACTTCGCCTCTTGCGTGGTCAGGATTTCGGTGCCGAAGCGGATCGCCTGTGTCGTCGCGCGCTGGGCAAGGTCAGCGCCGCTCAGCCCTTTGGGAAAGCCGAGGTAATTCTCGATGCGAGAGCTGGTGCCGGCTTGTCCGCCGGTGGCCTCTTTCTCGATCATGGCCGTGCGCAATCCCTCGGACGCGCCGTAAACTGCGGCGCCAAGGCCCGCCGGCCCGCCGCCAATGATGATCAGGTCGTAGAACGGTTCGCGCGCCTGGGTCTGCAGACCGATGATTTCGGCGATGTCGCGGTGTTCGGGGTTGCTGAGGAACGCGCCGTCGGGAAAGAACACCAGCGGGATGCTGGCTTGATCATCTGCCATGGACTCGACGAGCGCCGCCGCTTCTGCGTCGCGTTCGACATCGAGCCACAGGTACGGGATGCGGTTGCGCGACAGGAAATCCTTGATGTCGTGCGACCGCGGCGACCACAAGGTCCCGACGACCCGGATGCCGTCGTACGGGACCGGAACGGTGGCGAGCCAATCGGACAACAGGTCGTCAAGAATGGGGTAGAGCTGCTGATCGGGCGGATCCCACGGCTTCATGAGGTAGTAGTCGAGACCGATCTTGTTGATGCTGTCGATCGCCGCGTTGGTGTCGGCGTAGCCGGTCAGAAGGACTTTGCGTGCGTCGGGGTAGAACGGGCCGGCTTCTGCGAGAAAGGCAGTGCCCTCCATCTGCGGCATGCGTTGATCGACTAGGAACAAGGCCACTTGTTCGCTGCGCTGCTTCAATCGGTGAACGATGGTAATGGCTTCGGAGCCGCTGCCCGCGCTCACGATCCGATAGTCTTTCGCATAGTGCTGACGCAAATCACGCTCGATGGCGCTCCGTACCGCGGGATCGTCATCGACGGCCAGTATCACGGGCTTTGGCACGGAGGCTTTCCTTTCTGGGGTACGCCGGCCACTCGGCTGCGGCGTGTGCGACACGTGTACGTGTGTCGTGTTGTGTGATCAACGGACGAGCAGGTCCAGGACTTTCCGTCGGGTGCGCATTTCACAAGCCACACGACGTACGGGGTGAAGGTTCCCACTGGGTTCTGCCGCTGCGCGGGGTGCGCGTATTGCCGTGCGAACGGCATCCGGTTGCGTGAAGGAAGCGACGAGCGCAAACTCGCCTCAGCCAACCGATCCGGTGATCATGCTGAGTCACGGCTCAATACGGCGTGATGCATGCACGGCGAAGAGGAATACGTGTCGGTTCGGTCATACAGAGGCCCCCCTCGTCTTGACGTACCGATGTCTATGGTGGATGTGCGCGAACAAGCCCTCGGAATGTGCCCTACGCGGAGTCGTGCAAGTGCACACTGCGCGTCAGTGTAACAATTGTCGTTTCATTCGCAAAAAACGCAACCACGTCGACCGGCCAAGCCGGGGCGATACACCCAACGTGACGTGTGGAGGATGGCCGCATGGCCGCCGGCGGAGGGTCGCGGGATCCTATCCTCTGCCGTAGATTGACCCCATGGCGTAATATGGAGTCTTCGACAAGTGCCAAACGGAATTCCCGACTCGAAAGCGTGCTCCCAATGACGAGTGACTCGCGCAGCAGATTTGTCGAACGCTATGAGGTGCAAGATACCCCGTGGGATACGGGGATCACGCCGCCCGAGATTGTGCAGATCGTTCAGGAGCTGCCCCCCGGCAAAGCATTAGATCTGGGCTGCGGCACCGGGACCAATCTGGGCTATCTGCTGGACCACGGCTGGCAGGTGGATGGTGTGGACTTCGTGCCGCAAGCCGTGGAGCGCGCACAGGCCAAGCTGGCCGGCTTTCCGTCAGAACGGTTCAGTGTCTACTGCCACGACGTCACGCGGCTAAACGAGATAGCCGGGTTGCGCTCGCCGTACGATCTGGTGATCGATATTGGTTGTGGCCATGGCATTCCGGTGGATCAGGCAGCCCAATACGCCCGGGATGTGGCATCGCTGATGAGGCCGGGCGGCAGTTGGATGCTGTATGTCCATCAACCATCTGAGGGACGCGCCTTCGGTTGGCGACCCGACGATGTGCGGCGCATCTTCTCATTGGGCTTCGAACTGATGCAGGAGATCCTCAGCACGGATACGACGAATGGAAGCCCCTCAGGCTGGTATCGGCTGACCCGATCAGGCTGAACTGAAGGACTAGAGGAAACAGCGCAGCCTGTAGCAACTTCCCCGGGTTTGGCACAGACACGGGTGACGACCAGCGTGGCCAATGCAGCGCAGTGCCTCACGCTGCTAGTCCGCTTCACGAGAAATCCGTGTCGACTAGATCGGCATTGATGCCGTAAGCCGCGGCCGCGCCTTGCGCCACGGCAATCGCGACGCTCCTCATGGGCGAAGACAAGTCACCCGCCGCGTATACACCGTGAACCGTGGTTCGGCCACGCGAGTCGACCCGTACGACTCCGGCAGCATCCACGTCGCATCCCAGATCGACGGCGAACGTCGTCCTATGAGACGTCTTTGGGCGAATGAATAGGGCATCAACGGTCAGCGCGCTGCCATCTGCGAATCGAATTGCTTGGAGCTGAGAATCGGTGCTCTCGAGTGCGCTGATACGCCGCTCGACCACATGAATTCCATGACGGACCAACCGCTCGTGCTGCGCGGCCGACGGCGTCCACTGGCCATTGGTGCACAGCGTCAGGTTGCGCATCATCATCACGAGATGCAATACGTCCTCACTGGCGCCATATACCGCGATATGTTTCCCGCGTACTTCGTACCCGTCACAGTATGGACAGTGAAACACGCTCTTTCCCCACAAGCGATCGATGCCGTTCAGCGCAGGCAGTTCGTCCTGCAGTCCAGTTGCGAGCAGCACAGTCCGCGAAGCCAACTTGGACCCGTCCGAACTCACGACCTCGAGCCCCGAGTCCGTCTTGTCTATACGTGTGGCGGTTGCCGGCTTGAACGCCACAGTGGAATAGCGTTCGAGTTGTTCACGGGAGATGCGCAGCAGGTCTGACGGGAATGTGCCGTCCCGCGTCAGATATCCGTGCGACGCGTGCGAAAAACGATTGCAGGGTTTCTGGTCGTCAATGACGACGACCTTTCGCAGCGACCGTCCCAAGACCAAGGCTGCGCTCAAGCCGGCGCTGCTCCCACCAATGATGATGACGTCAAGCATTTCAGGACCCTCCATCGACGCTGATTACGACGTTGCCGGTCTTCTGTCCGGTCTCGACATACCGGTGCGCTTCCACCATGTGCTCGAGCGTGAAGCGCCGATCGATGACGGAGCGAAGCTGCCCCTGCTCGATCAACGCCTTGAGGAATTCCAGGTCGGCAGAGTTCGGATGCGACTGCCCGAACACCACGTGCTTGCCGCTGGTCAGGGCCGCCCAGCGCCCGCGGATCCGTTGTGCCAAGCTGGGGTTGGCGATGTGGTAGCACCCGTCCGGTGCCAGCGTCTTCAGGCTGCGGGCACATGGGCTTCTGCTGGCGATATCCAGAATGACGTTGTACGTCTCCCCGCTTCTGGTGAAGTCCTCCTGACCGTAGTCGACGACCCGGTCTGCCCCGATCGTACGCAGCGTGTCCAGTTTGTCGGCGCTGTCCACAGCCGTGACGGTCGCCCCGAAGTGCTTGGCGAGCTGCACCGCAAACGTGCCGATGGTGCCGCCTGCGCCGTTGATCAGCACCCGCTGCCCGGGCTGGATGTTGGCCTGCCGGAGGAAGTGAAGTGCTTCGAGCCCCCCGACGGGGACGGCGGCAGCTTCCTCGTCGGTCACGTTGGCCGGCTTGATCGCTATCGCTCCCCCGTCAGGGTTTTCTGGCAGACAGATATATTCTGCGTAGGTTCCGGTGCCGACGAACCCCGTCGCGCCAAACACCCGGTCGCCCGCCTTGAACCGCGTGACGGCTTTGCCGGTCACTTCGACCTCGCCGGCAAACTCCATCCCGAGGATCGTGATGCGCTTCGGGGACCGGAGGCCGACGTATGCACGCATCGCAAGGGTATACCAGTGGGCGTCACTCATCCGGCGCATTTCGCAGTCCCCGGACGGCACCGTCGTCGCGCGGATCCGTATCAGGACTTCGTCGTCCTTCGGTTCCGGTTTCGCCACGTTTTGGAGCTTTAGAACGTCCGGCGATCCGTACGCTGTCCAGAGTACTGCCTTCATGAGATTCCCTCAATGTGACTCGAACTTGATGTGTACGCGACTGGGTTACGCGCTGCGATCCTGCGCCACCGTGATGACGACCTTGCCGCGCGCGCGACCGGTCTCAAGATACCGCATCGCTTCGGCCGTCTCATGCAGCGGGTAGCAGCGGTCGATGACGGTCTTGATCTTCCCGGACTCAAGCAGCTGGCGCAGCGTCTCCATATCCTGCTTGTTCGGCGCTACCGTCCCCATGATGCCGACGCGCTTCTGCCCGGCCTTCGGCTTGAGCGACCCGAAGATCAGATGGCTGAACATGCGCCCCAGACTCTTGAACCCGACGATGACACCCACACCTTCTGCCGCGAGCGCGCGCTTGTATTCGGCGAGCGAGTAATTGCCGACCGTGCAGTAGATTGCATCATACGCAATCCCGTTCGTGGTGAAGTCTTCCTTGGTGTAGTCGATGACATGGTCGGCGCCAAGCGAGCGCACCATATCGACATTACGTGTGCTGGTCACGGCCGTCACCTCCGCCCCGAACGCTTTCGCGATCTGCACCGCATACGTGCCGACGCCGCCGGAAGCCCCATTGATGAGCACCTTCTGACCGGGTTTGATTTGGCACATCTGAAGCCCTTGCAGTGCGGTTCTCGCCGCGAGCGGTACCGCCGCCGCATCTTCGAACGACACGTGCTCCGGCTTCAGCACTAGCCGATCTTCCGCAACACAGACGTACTCCGCGAACCCGCCGAGGCCGGTCTGGAAATTATCGCCCATGACCGCATCGCCCGGCCGGAACTGCGTGACGCTGCTGCCGACAGCTTCGACCCGCCCTGACAGGTCGGCGCCGAGCCGGGTTTGCTTCGGCTTGAACAGACCGTTATCGAGGCGTGCCAGGAAGGGCGTCGCCCGCATCATGCGCCAGTCAAGGGCATTGGCAGACGAGGCGTAGATCTTCACGAGAACCTCATTGGCCTTCGGAGTCGGCTTCTCGGTGTCCGTGTATTGCAGGACGTCGGCAGATCCGTAGGTTTCGAAGATGATGGCTTTCATGGCTTGGTCTCCTTGTAGCGAATGTGCTGTCAAAGGGTCAAATTGAGCTGCTGGCGCGAAGGTGGTTCCGCAGGGCGAAGATCGACGGTATTTCCGGGTGAGTTAGCGTTCCGTAGTCAGCGCCGCGAGTGCCGCCGGGCGAAAGCCTCTGACGATCATCCAAAGGGCGAGCGAGACCTCCCATGCGAAGATCGGGAGTACCGCGACAGCAGCCCATGGGGGCAGTTGGTCGTAACCACCGAACATGCGCACCAGCGTAAAGACGAAGATCAGCGGGCCGCCCACGAGGCCGAGTATGGGGATGAAGCGCGGCACGAGGCGCGAGCCATACAGAACGTAGGCCATCACCACCGTGTTCGTCGCACACACCAGACCCGGCCCGATAAGCAGGGTCCACTTGTAGATCATGACGAGCGCGTCACTGAGCAGTGCAGCATTCGTCACGTCGAGTGCACCTGCGGCCGACTGGCGTAAGGTGACGAGCGTCAGCAGTGGGAGCACTCCGACCGCGATAACACCTGCTTCGAGTGTGCGCAGGCCGACATAGCCCAGCGCCGCCCCTTCGTTCCATCGTCTGGCGACCGGATACAGCGTCACCGCGGTGCCGACGACGGCCAAGGCGAGAATGACCTCAAGCAGCGCACCGATCAGGAGCTGCGTGTCCGTGCCTGCGCTGGACGCCGTACTGCTCGTCGCCAGTCCATTCAGGGCGGGCGCTCCGATGGCGGTGACATGCGTGATCAGGAAACACACGCCTGCCGCAATGGCGAGCTTGCGCGGCGAGGCCGCCGTATGCCCGCGCTGGCGGGTGGTCAGGGAGTATGGACTGTCAGCGAATTCGGTTGATGGGTTGAGTGTGACCATGGTCTTCCTCCTCGGTAAGCGAAGGCGTTCGGTGTTCGGTCGGTACTGGCTAGTCGCGTGCGATGGCGTTCACAGAGATCAATGTCATTCCCAAATCGCGCACCTTTCTGAGCAGTCCATGCAGCGCCGCCTGATCGGCGACTGTACCGGTGAGCACGGTCTCCCCGTTATCCTCCAGCGTGATGGTCAGTCCTTCGAACCAGTCCGCCCAGCGTGTGTCGAGGTGGCCGTCAATGCGAATTTCGTATCGATCGGATTTGTCCATGCTCTACCACGTGTTCCCAGTCTTCTTGGCTGCATCTGCTTCGTTCATGCCAACAAGATACCGGTCGATGTGGGGAGCAGGCATCACCACATGTGGTGATTGATGTGGTGAAGGGTGTTTCGGGATGTGGTGGGAGGAGATAGTCCGGCGCGGGGTTTGAAGGAAGCGGCGGAAACGCTGCCGGTGAACAGGGCAGCTACAGCAGCTTGAGTTCCTCTGCCCGGCGAACGGCAGCCCGCCGGCTGTTTACGCCGAGCTTGGTGTAGATGTTCTTGGTATGGGTGCGGACGGTATTCAGCGATACGACCAACAGACGGGCGATCTCTGGTCCGTCGAGGTCCGTTGCAAGCAGCCGAAGCACATCCATTTCTCGCTCGCTGAGTGGCTCGATCAAGTCCGGACGTGACGGCGTTGCGGTCTCGACCCTGCCGAAAGCGGCGAGGAGCTGATGGACGTAGGCCGGCGCGATCCGGTGTTTTAGTGCATCTTCCAGCAGATGCGCCATGGGGAGGCCTTCGTCAACGAAGGTTCGCACATAGCCTTCCGGCTCAGCCAGCGCGAGGGCGCGCTTCAGGGCTGCAAGCGCGGCAGCGGTGTCGCTTCGCGCCTGCTGGGTCAGCGCCAGCACGACCAGTATCTCGAGCACGTTTCCCATGCGGCCGCCATCTTCCGCTGCTTGCAGCACGCGTGCCAGCAGACCGACAGCTTCATGAAGCGCTCGGACATCCCGGTCTTGCGTGTACTGGGCCAGAAGCATGCGGGCGAGCGTAATATGCTCGAACTCACGCGCGTAGCTCGGCTCGTCTTCGCTGGACAAGCCGCGCTCGTGCGCCCAGCGGCGGGCTTCACTCAGCCGGCCCTGTGCAATCCATACGCGCGCCTTGGACGCTGCCACGGGCCGCACGTTGGGCGAGAAGTCCCCCGCGTAAAGCCGCTCTGCCTCGTCAAGGAGTACGAGCGCACCGTCCAGATCGCCGTCAATCTGCAGCAGTTGGGCCATGGCGGCACGCCAACGATACGGGTTCTGCGGCATGCCAGCGAGATCGCCCAGTTCCCTGCTCGTTTGAAGGTACTTCCGCGCTGTGCTCAGATCGTTCCACTCACGGTGGATCTGGCTCATCCCGACGTACATGTCCGCCGTTCCGCGAAGCGACGGCGCACCTTGATCCACCGCCAACTGAAGCGCTCGCTGATAGATTTGCATTGCGTCGTGCAGGCGGCCCTGCGTGATGCGGATCGCGGCCAGCGATACAGCGGAACCGATGGTGTCGGCGATGTATCCGGCCTTCTGGACACTTGCCATGCCGTCGGCATACGTCCGATACGCGGCTTCGAGATCGCCGGACGCCCACGTCGCAAGCCCTAGGAGCGCCGATGCAGCGCCCCGTCCAAGAAAGTCATTATCCGCTGCGAGTTCGAGTGCTCGCCGGGCATGAACCATCGTCGCATTCACGTCACCCGAAACCAAACTCAGACCGGCACGGTACATCGAGATCCGGGTGGGCAGGTTGCGAAACTCGGCGTCATCTACGACGATCATCTTCGAGTCCGGTCGCTCACGCAGCGAGTCACCCGTGTCCAGCCACTTTTCCGCTTCGATCAGCCAATCCTCTACGCCGTCAAGCCGTCCGCTTTGCAGCAGCGACCCGGCAAAGTGCACACAAAGCACGGGCCGGTATGTGAGAACTTCGCCGGGCAGTGCCTGCAGCCAGTTAAGCATGGTGGCTTCGCGTCGGCTCCTGCGCAGTTCCGGCACCGCCAGTTCGATCAGGTCAGCGGCCCGCGCGAAATCTCTGGCCGTCAGCGCATGTCGGACTGCGTCGCTCGTCGATCCGTTCTGCTCGAACCATACGCTCGCACGGAGATGCAGGGCGGGTACGTGGTCGGGCTGTTCGGCAGTCAAGTGCGCGCGGAGCACATCAGCAAAGAGATGGTGGTAACGAAACCAATGGCGATTGTCGTCCAGCGGCACGATGAAGAAGTTGCCGCGTTCCAAAGCGTTCAGCCGTGCCGCGCCGTCGGTCTGCCCGGTGACGGCATCGCACAGCGGGCCATTGAGGCGATCGAGGATCGCGGTCTGCAGCAAGAAGTTGCGGATAGACTCGGGCTGGCGTGCGAGGACTTCCTCGACCAGATAGTCCACGATGAAGCGGTGGTTTCCGGCGAACGCCTGCACAAAGCCCGTAACATCGTGCTGCCTTTGCAGTGAGAGCGCGGCAAGCTGCAGCCCGGCGATCCACCCCTCCGTGCGGTCTTCCAAAGCGGCGATGTTGTCGGCCGAAAGGTTCAAGCCCATGAGTTCGTTTAGAAACTCTGCAGCCTCGGACGGGGTGAAACGCAAATCCGCGGCGCGCAGTTCGGTCAACTGACCGCGCGCGCGAAGCCGGGCTAACGGCAGCGGTGGATCCTCGCGCGTGGCGATGACCAGATGCAGTTGGGGCGGAAGATGCTCGGTCAAGAAGACGAGCGCGCGGGTCACTTCGGCGGTGTCGATCGCGTGCAGGTCGTCAAGGACTAGCACGAACTTAATCGCTGCGGCGCCGATGTCGTTTAGCAGCGCCGTGAGCAGGAGTTCGGTGGATGGTGTCGCGGTGGATTGGATCGCGCTTAGGGCCGTCTCGCCGATTGAGGAGTCGATGGTCTGTAAAGCGGCGATCAGGTAACGCAGAAAGCGTGCAGGGTCGTTGTCGCCTTCATCGAGTGAAAGCCAAGCCGCGGGAATTCCGGTGTGGGCGAGCCATTCGCTGAGCAGAGTGGTCTTGCCGAACCCGGCCGGGGCGGAGATCAGCGTCAGTTTGTGTTGAAGACCTGCATCGAGACGTTCGATGAGGCGCACGCGGGGAACGAGATTGCGCCCTGCCGGATGGAGATAGAGCTTGGTGGCGATGATTGGCATGGACATAACTCAAGTATAGGGCTGCACTGAATTTCCCGACAAGCGAATCCAGCGCACTGCAACCTGATTCGCGCCTTGATCCGGTTCGGCGTTAGTTCGTGTGCCAACCCCCAATTTCTGCGGTGAGTCGACGTTGACTCGCTTGGTGCTACGCTTTCACACCCGCAGAGTGGTAGAATAATCGTGCACGCGATGCGGTGTGCTGGCATCGCATACGGCGCGTGCAGCCCGACCGATCTTGGTCGCAGAATGATTTTGAGTTGTCACGAACGCTTTACATCGACATTAGTCGACCCCCGGGGGTGCTTTTCCAGCAGTCTACGACGCGACCAACACCAATGTGTAAGCTGCCTTGCAGTACGCACCGGCTAACGGTGTGTCATTGGTTGTACGGCTTAGCCGTGCGTCACCCCGGATAAATCTCCCCGCGTGATGATCATGTGAGCCGCGCAATCAATCCTTATCAGGAAGAGTGAGTGCTGCCCCGAAGCGGGCAAGAGAGCGCATCTCGCATGAGTCGCACCATCATTACCCCATCTGCAGAATATACGTCGCGGCCATTTCAGGACGAGACCGACTTTTGGCGCGTTCGCCGGTTGTTGATCGATACAGTGGCTGATACCCCGGTCGGCTGGACGTGGGACATTCGTCGTTGGGACGGCTGGCGTTTCCACCGGGAATCCAGCGACATCACGCCCGAGTGGTCGAGGCGCTTCCATCTTTGGGAGAACGTCGACGGACACCTCGTCGGTGCCGCGCACCCGGAAGACGCCGGCGAAGTCTATTTGGAGATCCACCCGGACTTTCGCGCCGACATCGAGGAGGACATGTTCGCATGGGCAGAGCAGAGTCTATGCGATGACTCCGGCCTGCTGACGTGGGTCTTCGACTACGACGTCACACGCCAGAACCTGCTCAAGAGACGCGGCTATGCGCCGACCGACGCCATCATGGTGATGCGCCACATGCGCATGAGCCATCGCGAGATTCTGGCGCCGCAGATCGCATCCCCGTACGTGCTGCGCAGTACCGAAGACACTATGGATGACTGCGCGCGTGTCGCGGACGTGCTGAACGCGGGATTCAACCGGACGATCCACACCGCGGCGGAGTTTTTCACGTTCGCGACCAAGTCACCGTCGTACCGTGCCGACCTGAACCTCGTCGCAGAAGCGCCGGACGGCTCGTTCGCCGCGCTCGTTGGCTTGACGCTCGACACGGAAAGCGGACGCGCCATCATCGAGCCGGTGTGTACGCATCCTGATCACCGGCGACATGGCCTCGCCCACACGCTAATCCAAGAGGGAATGCGGCGCGTGCAGGCGCTTGGTGCCGTCGACATCACGGTTGAGACCGGCAGCTCGGAAGCCGCCAATAAGCTGTACGACGACTTCGGGTTCAGCGGCGTGTATCGCGGCGTAGCGTGGCGCAAGACGTTCGAATAGACCGGTACGACTGCAGCTCCGTGCGGTATAATTCCGCCCTGCGAACGACGACCGAACATCGAACGGACCGGGTTTGACCGCACTGCTGACACAAGCAGCGAGCTTTGGCTTTGCCGCCGGCACGAGCTTTGGCTCGCTGCACATGCTTCTGATGAGCGTGACGCTGGCGCAGGGCTGGCGTTACGGCTTGCTCATCGTCCTAAGCCCACTGCTGACCGACGCACCGATCATCGTGTTGATGGTCGTCCTGCTGAGCAGTCTGCCGCCGATCTTCGCGCCGCTGCTGAACATTGTCGGCGGTGTCGCGGTGTTTTTTATCGCGTGGCGTGCGTATCAGTCGCTGCGGCGGCCCCTGTCCGTTGAGCCGGCGGGCAGCGCGAAAGTCACGCGGGAGACGCTGCTGCGGGGTATTGTCGTCAACTTGCTCAACCCCGCGCCGTACATCTTTTGGGGAACGATGACCGGGCCGCTGTTGGTCGAGGCGTTCGCGATCTCGGCCGTGGGCGGGCTGTTGTTCCTGCTGGCGTTCTATGGCGTCTTCCTCGGCCTAATGACGCTGTTCGTCGTGATGTTCGACCGGCTGCGCGGGGTTGACGTACGCTTAACCCGCTGGCTGACGATGGCGTCGCTGGTGGTGCTGGCGGCGCTCGGCGTGCAGCTCATCCTGCGCGGAATCAACGGACTGTCGGGTTGACCTACGGTGTACCGCTGGTCGCTGGTCGCAGGGGCGGTTCGGGTTTAGAATCAGAAGCTGAGAGGCACGAACCGGTTACGGGAGCATCGCCTTGAAGAAAGCCTACGGACGGCTCGACATCTTCTGGCCGGACGGCCGGGTTGAGACGGCCCTGCTGACGGACGATGTCACCGATGTCGGGCGGCTGGGTAATTCCCAAGTCGTCGTCGACCATGACGGCGTGGATGCAAGCCATTTGCGTTTGAGCCGCACCAAGCAGGGTGCGATGCTGCATGCCCTGACGCAGAAATTCGAAACGTTTGTCGATGGCGTCGCAGTTAAGCCCGGCACCTCGGTACCGCTCAACGGCGGCGAGGAGTTCCAGCTCGGGTCGCTGCGCGTGGTTTTTCGAGTCGTTGACGACACGCCGACGCTGCCGATGATCCCGGCCGTGGACGACACGCAGCGCATCGTCAGCGAGAGCGCGCCGTTCCGCATCGAGCTTCAGCTTCCGCATATCACGGTCGTCCCCGGCGCGTACATCTCGGTCGAACTCAGTGTGAGCAACACGGGGCGCGAGAGCGAACGCTTTACGATCGATGTGCAGGGCGTCCCACAGAGTTGGGTGCGCGTCAACCGTCCGGCGGTCGTCGTTGATTCGGGCGATACCAGCCTCATCCTGATCAACCTGCGCCCGATCCGGCACAGCGACAGCCGCCCCGGCAACTACCCGGTGCAAGTCACCGTCACGCCAGACCGCGATCCGCGCGCCGCCCTGCGGGCCATGCTCACTGTGCGGATTCAGCCGTTCAACGGGCTGGGAATCGCGCTGAGCGCCAGCCGGGTCAACAGCGGCTCGAACTTCCGTCTTCACTTGCACAACCACGGCAGTGCGCCGCTGGCCCTGCGGCTCACCGCACAGGACACGCACGGCAAGCTCAACCTGCGCCTTTCGCAGACCTTTGCGCAGCTCGGGCCGGGCGAACGTATCGTCGTCGGCGGGTCGGCCGCGCTGAAAGAGAAGCGCGCTTTCGGTATCGATGTCGAGCACGCGTTTGTGATCACCGCCCATGCCGATGCCCAACCGTATTTCACGGTCGCCGTGCCGGGCAAGGTTGTCGACCACCCGCCGCTGCCTGCGTGGAGCAGGCTCGCCGCGGTCGCCGGTGCGCTGCTGGCCATTCTGCTGATCGCGTATGGCGTGTGGGGCCTGCTGGCCAACCGTACCGTGACGCCGGTCATTACCACATTCGCGGCGCAGCCTACCGAAGTCGTGCGCGGCCAGCCCGTCGAACTGACGTGGGATGTGCGGGACGCACAGCGCGTTGCGCTGATCCGCGACGGAGGCGAGCCGCAGGTGCTCGACGAACCGGGCGCGGGGTCGTGGACGATCGACTCGAACATCCTGCCGTCCCTGTCGACATTCGTGCTGATCGCGATGAACGGGAGCCAGCAGGTCGACGCTACAGTGCAAGTGTCCGTCTACACGCCGGCCGTGGTTGAGACGCTCAGCGTGGAGCCCGGCCTCGTGTTCCGCAACGTAATCCAAGACCTGACGATTCGCTGGTCGGCCATGGGCTTCAGCGGCACGCCGGTGCTGCGTGGTCTCGAATCGCTGGGGCTGCCGCCTGAGATCCCGCTGGCGCCCGAACAGACCGCGCTCTCGACCGGGCCGATTCTGCCGCAGACCGATTTCACCGTGCGAATTGTCGTGATGGACGAGCGCGGGACGGAGGTCGAACGCACCGAAGACGTGCGCCTTACCGATCCACAGTGTACGACCATCCGCGGTGACGTGCCGCTGCTGATCGCGCCGGACGATGGCGCGGCGGTGTTGATGCGCCTGCCGCCCGGTGTGGCGTCGATCGTCGACGGCCGCACGTCGTCGGGGGACTTCCTTTCAGTGCGGATCGACAACGGTGCGACCGCATGGGCGCACACGGAGGACTTTGTGTGCCCGACCGATTTGTTCCGCGTGATGAACTTGCGGGAGGTTGTCGTCGCGCCGTTTACGCCGGCACCGACCGTCACCCGCGAGCCGCCGCCGCTGACGATCGTGCCGACCCCACTGCCCACGCAAACGCCGACCAACACGCCGACTTCACCGCCCCCATCGGCGACACCTTCACCGCTTCCGACAGCATCGGCGACGGTCGGCGGCTGAGCTTCGCCTCAGCCCCGTTCGCTCTCACCCCCGGACCCAGCGCCTCATGCAACTGGCTTATCTTTCGCTGACGAACTTCCGCAACTATGCCCGTTTGGAGACGGCCCTGCCCAACTCCGCGCTGGTGCTGCACGGCGAGAATGCGCAAGGCAAGACGAACTTTCTCGAGTCGATCTACTATCTGGCGACGATGCACTCGCCCTATACGTCGATCGACCGGCACCTGCTGCATTGGGCGACCGAAGACGAGCCGTTGCCGTACGCACGCGTCTCCGCCGACGTGCAGACGCGCCGCGCCCGTGAACGGCTCGAGGTCACGCTGATGATCGAGAACGGGCCGGATGGTTCGCCGCGCTTTCGCAAAGTCGTCAAGGTCAACGGCGTCGAGAAGCGAGTGGGTCAGGCTGTCGGCGTCGTGACGGTGGTGCTGTTCCTGCCGCGCGATCTTGCGCTGATCGAAGGCGCGCCTGCCGACCGCCGCCGCTTCATGGACGTGACGCTCAGCCAGATCGTGCCGGATTACGCGGAGGCGCTCGACCAGTACGAGCGGACGCTGCCGCAGCGCAACGCCTTGCTGCGGCGCATTGGCGAGGGCGTGTCTCAGCCGAAGGAACTGGCCTATTGGGACGAGCAGTTGGTCGAGGCCGGCGCGCGGCTGATCGCCGGGCGGCAGATGTTTCTGCGGGAACTGGAGATCGAAGCCCAGCGCGTGCATTACGACCTGACGGGCCGGCTCGAAACGCTCACACTGCGCTATCAGCCGAGCTTCGTACCGACCGCCGAAGGCGATGGCCAGCGCTCGTTCGAGGTGCTGGGGTTCGACTTGCACCGCGAGGTCTCGGCGGCCGAGGTCGCGCCGCAGTTCGCCGAGCAGCTCGAACTGGAACGCGGCGAGTCGATTCGGCGTGGCGTGACCCTCAGCGGGCCGCACCGCGACGAACTGCGCATCCTCATCAACGAGCGCGACGCGGGCCTGTACGGAAGCCGCGGGCAGGCCCGTACTGCCGTGCTAGCGCTCAAGCTGGCCGAGCGTGCGTGGATGGGTCACCGCGCCGGCGAAACGCCGATCCTGCTGCTAGACGATGTGGCGGCGGAACTGGACGCCAAGCGCCGCGAGTACCTGCTAGAGCGCGTGCAGGATGCCGGCCAGACGCTCATCACAACCGCCGAACTCAGCATTTTCCCGGACAGTTTTCTCGGCCGTGTGCCGGTGTGGACGGTCGAGGCCGGCCGCATCCGCAAGCCGTCATCCGCTTAGCTCGATCACTTGGGCGGCCCCGCCGTGATGCGCGCTTCCATCTGCCCGTACGCCTCCTCCGGAATTGGCGCTTCGTAGCTGTGGCCGAACCGCCACGGGTCGACACTTTCGACCCACCATGTGACACCGGCAGCCGCGTAGTCACCGGTGTCGTGAGGCGTGCCGTCCACGCGCGTTCCGGTGGACGTCCCGCCGTGAACAAAGTCGAACGGTGAGTCCGATGTGCGGCGCGCACCGATGTAAGTCTGTATTGCCGCCCATTCATCCAGTGTGAGCTGCTCACCCCACTTCAGCGGGACATAGCCGTCGAAACGGGCAGCGCGCCGCTGCGGGGCGAGTTTGTCATAGGTGCCGCCGATCCAGATGGGGATGCGGGGCTGCTGCACGGGAGTCGGCTCGAACCGCATCGGCGCTATCCGGTACTGCTGACCCTGATAGCTAAACATCTCGCCTGTCCATAGGCCGGTGAGGATGTCCAGACCCTCGTCGAGCTTGGCCGCGCGAATTTTGGCGTCCTGGTCCTCGTCAAACCACCCGTAATCCCACTGCACGGGATCACCCAGTCCGGCACCGAAAATCAGCCGTCCACCGGACAAGCGGTCAAGCGAGACGGTCTCGCGCGCCAGCTTCCATGGCCGCCGGCGCGGGACAGGTGTCACCATCGTGCCGAGACGGATGCGCGTCGTGCTTAACGCGACGGCGGCGAGCGCGACCCACGGGTCGGCCATCGGGTTGAATGTCGGGTCGAAGATCACGTGATCCCAGATGAAGAAGGCATCCCATCCGGCATCCTCGGCACGTCTCGCGAGGCTGGCAAGCTGGTGCGGGTCACTATAACGACCAAACGCAGGGAGAGAGACAGCATAGCGCATGTTAGACATCCTTCACCGCCTTCGTGTGCCATCAGCATGTCACTCCGTGTCCTGTAATTGCCCCAATCGATAGCGTGTTTCGTGGTCGTGCGCTACGCTATTCACTGGTGAGGGCGGGATTTTACGCCCTCGTTTTGTGTGTGCCGCCCACCCGAAGCAGAGCACGACTCGACCCCTTAGCCGCATCCGCAAGCCGTCATAGTCTCAGCGCGTTCCACTCGCGGCGCAGCATGCCGTACACGTGCATGTCCAGCAGCGTCCCGTAGTGATTGAAGATCTCGCGCAGCACGCCTTCCAGCTTGAACCCGAGCCGCAGCGCGACCGCCTGACTGCGCACGTTGCCGGACGCAGTGCGGATTTCGACACGGTTCAAGTCCCAGCGCCGGAACGCATCGTCAACGAAGACGCGCGCGACGTCGGTCATGATGCCCTTCTTGCCGTGCGTCTCCGCCAGCCAATAGCCGAACTCGGTCGACCTGTTCTTGCGATTGACGTAATGCATCCCGATCGTGCCGACCGGCGTCCCGTCGAGGATGATGCCCCCTTGATAACCATCGTCGCGTGACCACTGCGTCGTGCCAGTCTCGATGAAGTTGCGCACGTCGTCGGGGCCGTGCGTGTCGTCGAGCCAGGTCAGCCACTGCCGCAAGTAGGCACGGTTGGCATCGACGACCGCATACAGCGCCTCGGCGTCGTCAGCGACAAGCGGGCGGACGATCAGACCGGGCCGGACGTGAAGAGTAATCGACATGGCGACCTTCCTTGAGCATGCTGCGGAACACTGCGCCGTTGGCTCTCTGATTGTACGCCTTGCGTCGAATCGCTGTGGGTGCGCGGGCGAATCCGGCGCGTGACATGCGTTTGCCGTTCGCGCCCCGGCAGGGTTGAGGAGTTGGGTCCGACTGGCGTGTACCATGAGATAGTGCGGACATGCGCGCGGTGCGCGTGGCAGTTCGCGGTCGAAGGAGCGAGAGGCGCGGCTTATGCAGCGAGATCTGCCGGTGACGTCGAACCGTTCGGGGCGCGGTTGGCTCTATCACCTGTTCGGCATGATGGCGCTCGTCTACGGGATTGGTGTGTCGATACCGCTGGCTGTCAACCTCGTTATCGGCGAGGGGTGGCCGGTCATCGCGCTCTACAATACCTTCGCGCATTTCGCGTGGCTGCCCGCGTTCGGCCTGCTGGCGGTCGCCGTGGTGTGGCGGCGCTGGTCGTTGGCCGGGTTGATGCTCGTCCCTGTCGTGGCGTTCATGGTGATATTCGGTGTCCGCTACCTGCGGCCCGCGTCTGCCGCCGCATCGCTTGTTCTGCCCCAAAATGATGCGATTACGATCTCAGTGATGACGTACAACATCCTGTCGCGCGGCGGCAGCTACGCCGATACACTCCGGATCATCGAGGAATCCGACGCCGATGTCGTCGCGGTGCAAGAGCTGGGGTTCGCCGCGGCCGACTTCCTTGCCGACGGACTGCGCGAGCGCTACCCGTTTGCCGCGCTGCATCCGCACGAAGTGGGCGTCAACGGACAAGGGCTGTTCAGCCGCTTTCCCATTCTCGAAAGCCAATTCTGGCAAGCGCCGGGAATCCTCGGCGCGCAGTCCGCGATCGTCGTGGTCGAGGTCGCGGGTCGATCCGTCGAGGTCGCGCTGCACAACATCCACACGCGGCATCCAGTCTCGGGCGGGTTCGGGTTCGACCCGCAGCGGCGCATCGTCGGAGTCGACGCCGTCCTCGCGCACGTCGCCGCCGACACGGCCGAACATCGCATTCTGTTGGGCGATTTCAACATGCCGGAGCTGAGCAGCGACTACGCCCGCATCAGCGCGGCGTGGATGGATGCCTTTGGCCTGCACGGGCGCGGGCTGGGCCTGACGTTCCGACCCCGCCTATCGTGGTTCGGCGGGCTGGCGATCCCCATTCTGCGAATCGACTACATCTTCGTCGACGGCCCGATCGCGGTGCAGTCTGCGCACGTCGTGGCGGACACGGGCGGCAGCGATCACCGTGCCGTCGTGAGCCAGTTGGTCCTGATGACGGGCGACCCGCCGGGCACGACCGGCCTTTGATGCGCGCCGGTGTGACGTTTGGTTCCTTTGCATAATGCGGCCGGTTGAATCCTAGTACCGCTTGCATCCTGAATGTGCGCTACGGATTCGTTACAATACGGACGTCAACCCGCACGATCAACAAGGAGATCAGGGATGCTGCGTAAGCTGGTGTTGGGTGCTGTATTGTCGGTGCTGCTTGTCATTGCGATTGCCCCGGCAGGCGCACAGGACGAATTCGTGTTCGGCATGGTGCTGGTCGGGCCGAGAGACGACCGTGGATGGAGCCAAGCCCACTATGAGGGCGGCGTGTATGTCGAGGAGAACGTCGCCGGTGCGCGTATGCTGGTGTTCGAAAGCCTGAACGCTGCCGACAAGCCCGAGGCGACCCTCGCCGATGTCGTCAGCCTGTTTGTCGAGGAGGGCGCAAAGGTCATCTTCACGACCTCCGACGCGTTCGAGGAGGATACCGCCGCCGTTGCGCCGATGTATCCGGACGTCGTGTTCATCAACGTGTCTGGCGACGATGTGCTGGCAGGCACCGCCCCGGCCAATCTCGGCAACCTGATGGCGATGATGGAGTGGCCGCGCCTGATCGCGGGCTGCGCCGCCGCGCTGACCAGCGAGACGGGCAAGCTCGGTTACGTCGGACCGCTGATCAATGGCGAAACGCTGCGGGTGTCGTCGTCGGCATACCTCGGCGCGAAGCACTGCTGGGAGCAGAAGGGTGGCGATCCTGAGGCGTTCGAATTCGCCGTGACGTGGATCGGTTTCTGGTTCGCGATTCCAACGGTGACGTTGGATGTGACCGAAGAGTCCAACCGCTTCTTCGACAGCGGCGCAGACGTCGTCCTCAGCGGCGTCGACACGGCCGAAATGGTGCAGGTCGCCGCGCAGCGTCAGGCCGATGGCCAGAACGTATTCGCCGTGCCATACAACAGCATCGCGGGCTGCACGCAGGCGCCTGAGGCGTGTCTCGGCGTGCCGTTCTACAACTGGGGTCCGTCGTACGCCGGGATCGTGGAAGCGGTTCAGGCCGGAACGTGGGAACAGTCGTGGGATTGGGTGCCGCCGGTGTGGGACGAAATCTCCGACCCGGAAAGCAGCACCATCACCGGCTTCTACTACGGCGAGGGCCTGAGCGAAGAGAACCGCGCGCTGCTGGAAGCGTTCGTGGCGGAGGTCGTGGCATACGCGACCGACGAGGCCAACGAGGGTTCCATGTATCTGTGGCAAGGTCCGTTGGCGCTGCAAGACGGCACCGTGCTGGCCGAAGAGGGCGAGAACGTGTCGCTTGAGGACATTTGGTATCTGCCGCAGCTTCTCGACGGCATGATCGGCTCCAGCGAATAACACAGGCCTGAACAGGGACGGGGCGCGGAAATCACACGCGCCCCGTTTGATTAAGCGATGCATATCGAACTGCGGAACATCACCAAGCGCTTCGGGTCGCTGGTGGCCAACGACGCCATTAGCCTCACTCTCGACAGCGGCCAGATTGTCGGTGTGCTTGGCGAGAACGGCGCGGGCAAGTCGACGCTGATGAAGATCGTCAGCGGCTATCAACCGGCGGACAGCGGCCAGATCTGGCTGGATGGCCGGCGCGCGCCGTATTCTACGCCGCATGGCGCGATTGCAGCCGGCATCGGCATGCTGCACCAAGACCCGCTCGACGTTGCGGCCTTCACCGTTATCGAGGATTTCGCGCTCGGGTTTGGCGGTGCGCTCGACTACGCGGCCGCGCGTACGCAGCTTGGCGAAGTGTGCGGGCAGCTCGGCTTTTCGCTGCCGCCGGATGCCGAGATTGCGTCGCTCTCGATCGCACAGCGGCAGCAGCTCGAAATGGCGCGCCTGCTCGCGCTGGGCGTGCGTACACTGATCCTCGACGAACCGACCACCGGCATTAGCGCCGAGCAGAAGGACGCGCTGTTCGCCGCGCTGCGCAAACTCGCCAAGCAGGGCGTGACGATCCTGCTCGTCAGCCACAAACTCGAGGACGTGCTGCAGTTGTGCGATCGGGCGGTGGTTCTGCGGCGGGGCCAGCTTACCGGCGACGTCATGCTGCCGGTGCCGCATTCCGAGCTGGTCACGCTGATGTTCGGCCAAGCGCAGCCCCCGCTGGAACGACGCACGACCCGGCGTACCAGTGACCGCCCGGCGCTCACTCTGCACGATCTCACAATCGTCGACCACCGCCTGCACATTGAACGCTTCTCGCTGACGGTCGCCCCCGGCGAAGTGATCGGCGTCGCAGGCCTCGACGGCAGCGGGCAAGCGCCGATTATGCGCGCGGCTGTGGGCTTGCAGCCTGTCGTGCATGGCGAGATCACCGTTGGCTCGCAGCCCTTGACTGGAAGATCGTATCGCGCATTTCTCGCGGCGGGGGCAGCTTTTGGCGCGGCGGGACGGTTGGAGGAAGGCCTTGTACCGGGTCTTTCGCTGACCGAGCACTTCGCGCTCATCGACGAGAATTCCGCACGCATCCGGTGGGGGCGCGTCCGGTCTCGCGCGCAGAGTCAGATCGACCACTATCAAATCAAGGGGCTGCCGGATTCCCGCATCGACTCGCTGTCAGGCGGCAATCAACAGCGCGTGCTGATGGCGATGCTGCCCGAACGGCCCACGATCATGGTGCTGGAACAGCCGACGCGCGGCTTGGATGTCGAGTCGGCACGCTGGATCTGGAGACAACTGCTCGACCGCTGCGAAGCAGGCGCGGGACTGATCTTCAGCAGCGACGATCTGGATGAGATTCTGAATTACAGCGACCGCATCGTCGTGTGCTTTGCGGGTCGCACATCGATCCTCGACAATACGCCGGAGCTGACCACCGACGATCTGGGTGCCCTCATCGGCGGTGCTACGGCCTGAACACCGCGACGTGAAACTCGTGGCTGACCTCGAACGAACGGTCAGGGTCGGGGTACTGCCGGGCGACGATGTCCTCGACAGCAGTGACGCCTGCCTGCCACGTCTCGTCATCCATCTTCCACATCGACGAGTAGATGCGCCCGCGATAGCGATCGAGTTTAGTGCGCGGCGTCAGGGTCGTCGTGAATTCCAGAACGCCGGATGTCGCTTCCGTCCACCCATTTTGCTCGAGGACGACCGCGCCGGTGTCGCGATTGTCTTCTCCTTTTCGCCAACGCCGCCACTGCTCGCCGGTGGCGGCTTCCCACGCTTCGCTCATCGCCTCCAACCCGTGCTCGTAGCTGCGATTCCAGCCGACAATCGCGATCCCTCCGGGCTTCACAACGCGACGCAGTTCGATCGCAGCCTGCTCTGGTTCCGAGACCAGATGCAGGATATGCACTAGAACCGCCGCGTCCAATGACTGCGACCGCAGCGGTAGCCGGGTTACGTCGGCAAGCGCGAGGCGGACATCGGGCGCGCCGTAGGCGGCGTGCTTCTGCCGCAGCACCGACATCATGCCGCTGGACAGGTCGAAGCCGAGATACGGCCCGGTATGACGCGCCAGCGGAAGCGCAAGCCTCCCCGTGCCGACACCGATCTCTGCGACGACCGACTCGCCGGTGATGCCGCCCAAGCGGGCCATCAAGTCGGCGGCTTGCTGATCGACGCCCGGCGGGAATCCGCGCGTCTGGTCGTAGAAGGCGGTCGCGCGGTCGAAGACGACGCTCTTGTCCGTTTGTTCGGTCACGATGCAGGGGCCTCCGTGGCGTACTGCTTGACAGGGATCCCGGTTTCCGTGAAAATAATCACAAATTGGGGTTCTGCCGGGGAGACTGCCAATATGGACTGGGAATCAGGCTTGGACGAACTCGTCCGGCGCGCGATCGGCGATGGATCGAATCTACCGAACGCTGGCAAGCGCCTCGAACTGGACGACCCGTATACCCCGGACGAGCTCAAGTTAGCACACAAGCTGTTGAAAGACAACGACCTTACGCCGGGGTGGATCCTCGAAGGTCGGGAGTTGGACGATCTGCTGGCGCAGGCGCGGCAGCGGTTGGTGAAGGTCTTGACGCCGGGGGGTTCCCTACCAGAATCAATCAGCGCCGACATCGCGGCGCTGAACAAACGGGTGCTTGCCTACAACCTTAAAGCGCCGCCCGGCATCGCGCACAAACGGCTAATCGACATCGCGATGGAACGTCGTCGTCTTACTTCTGGATGACCTTCTCGTCTTCGGGAAGCTTCTGCTCTTCGGGCGAGCCTTCCTTCAGACCTTTGCGGAATTCCGCAATCCCACCGCCGAGTTCACCGAACACGCGGCGGATGCGGCCCGCGCCAAACACGACCAACACGATGACCAGAATGATCAACAGCTCAGGAAGACCGGGCTTCATCGTAAACGTTTCCTCTCAACCAACCGGGGGCGTACCGCCCGCGTTGCGGTCATTATAGCACCGATTTCGACTCACTTTCAGTAGCCTCTTCAAGCAACGCATCCGCCTCCATCCGCAGCAGGCTGTCAGCGACCGCCTCGATCGCCAGATTCTGCTTGCGATATAGGTTGGCATCGCTCATGTATAGGCGGTTAGCCACCTCGCGCACACGCTGTTTCTTGATGTAGCGCAAATCGAGGATGTTGTAGATCAACCAGTCTTGACTGCGCCAGTCGCGCTCGCCGGGTGGGCGCTGCAGTTCGATGGCGCGATCGAGCACCGAGCGCAAGGCGCGCACCGGCTCGTTGACGTTGAACTCGAGCGCGCGCCGTACGATGGTTAAGTCCAGTAGGCGGCTCTTGGTCATTCCCGGCCCGCCGTAGTAATGGCGGAGTGCGGCCTGCACCTGTTCGACGATCTGATCGCGGTCGGGCAAGGGCGGCATGTTGGGCTCGGCGGTCGATATACTGCGCGGCTGATACTCGTCCTCGCGGCTTGACTCGCGCGATGTAGCGAACTGCGGCAGCAAGCCCTCCAGCGCGGCGACGACCTCGGACTGCAGCAGCATGTCGTCCAATGTGCGGGCGACGCGGCGGCGCACACGGGCGATCACGGCCATCTCGTCCGCCGTGGGAACCGAATCGTGTGTGGCTTGCAGCCCCAACACGCCAATCATCTGCCCACCGTTGACCAACCCGCGCTGGCGGCTGAGCGGGAGCAGCCAAAAGCCTTCCCACAGCATCGGCTGGGCGACCGTAGCGACCTTCAGCCCGCCAAGCGCCCCGCCCAAGTCGCTGGGGCGGCTTTCGATATCGTGGCCGCGCCCGGTCGCGCTGACGATCTCCGGTGTGCTGTCCGTTAGTGCCGCGACGAACGCGCCGGATGTACGCAGCACGTTACGTGCTTGCGCAAGGATGCCTTCCATCAGCGACAGCAGATCGGCCCGGGTGAGCAACTGCCTGTTCAGCTTCTGGATCTTGCTGAATTGATCGGATTCCTCGCCGTAAATCAACCATCGGTCAAGCAGCGGCAGCGCGAGGTCGATCACCCACTGCCAGCACAGCACAACCGCGACAACCGCAAACACCGCGAACTCGCTGCTGACGAGGCCGAACACGCGGGTCGCGCGGCTTGTGAAGAACAGCACGGCGACGATCAGCATGCCGGTGGCCGGACCGCGCAGCACCATGCGCAGCAGGTCGGCCTTGACCGCGCGGTCGGGAATTCGACTGCCGAAAAACGATAACGGATAGGCGAGGAACAGCAGCATCAGCACGACGAAGACGTTGGCGACGATGACCAGCACAAGCGCGCCGGTGGTGAACTCGCCGCCGGGGTCGAAGAACGCGCTAAACGGGAAGACGCCGACAATCGGGGTCAGCAGTGCGATTTCAAGATAGCCCATGCGCCGGCGCGTGGAACGCGTCAGGCAGCGCCGACGTGCGCGTTCGACGTTGATCAGCGCGAATCCCGAGGCGACCACCGTATACGCTACGAACACCGCCATCAGCGGCATCGCACGCAGGGCGGGCCGGCCCGCGCTTTCGATCGGGCCGACGAGGATGTCGGAGAACACGGCGGCGATCACGAAGGCCGCGCCGATCAGGTACATCAGCCGTAACGTGCGACTGCGCCGCCCGCGCGAGGGCAAGCCGGTCGTGTCGAGCAGCGCGTCGGACAAATGTACGAGCGCCGCGGGCGCCAGCGCGATCCCCAACCACTGCGCGCGCAGCAGGCGCATGACCGCCTCGTCGGTCGGGCGCAGGCCGGTGAGAACGTCGCATACGTAGGCCGCCGTGACGGCGAACAGTACCATCGCCGACGCGCGCGCCACCCGGTCATGGAAATTGCGGGTGATTGTATACAGCAGGAGGGAGGCCGCGACGATTACTATCGCCGCCGCCAGCGTCTCGTTCATCAGATCGAGAAACGAAACGAACAGATCGGAAGTCAATGCAGACCGCTTTCCGTCGCCCGATACGTTGCTTTATTCTACACGCCCGCGGCGGGCCAGCCTTAGACCGAAAAACACGGCGATATCGTGGTTGGGGAAGTAATGGTCGCTGTAACCGCAAAAGCGCAGGCCCAACGCCGTGACCAATTGAATCATCGGCACGTGCTTGGTCGGCAAGGCGACCAGCAGGTGATGCGCACCCTGCTCGCGCGCCCACTGCCGTACGCCGTCGACGAGTCGGGTTGCCACGCGCTTGCGGCGGAGGGCCGGTACCACAGCCAGATCGTCGATCCACACGATCTCCTGCGAGTCGTCGTAGCGCGCGACCACGTAGCCAATTCCAGGCGGACGCGGCGGCGGTGGCGGCGGCAGGACCAGTTCGGGATTGTCGGAATCATAGTCGCCGCCGTACTCGACCGGCAACGGCAGCGGCTCGGGTTCGGGCGACAGGTCAGGAACCGGTTCATACTTGCGCGCGACCACCCACAGTCGCCCGGAGTCCGGGTTGTCGTACAGGCGGTGCCGTGCGATCTGATGGGTCAATTCGACCGGACGCGGGAGGAACTCCTGCTTGAATGTTACGCCAAACACACTGAGATCGCCGTGGGGCAGGGTCATCTGCCATACGCGATCCGTTTCACAGGTGTGATCCATGGTCAGGCACGTCTCGATATCGGCGTACGTGCCCGGGTGAAACGTAATTTCGAGCGTCATGACAGATAGGCGTCGCCGAACGTGCCGCGCAGGTAGATGTCGACGCGGGGCGACTCGTCATTGGCTTTGATCGCCTCGTAGATGCCGGGTTCGAGCACCCGGTAGCGCGTCTCGTTGACCTGCACGCGGAACAAGCGCGTCGGCTTGACGTGGACGCGGGCAGCTTGCCCTTCCGGCACGATGACGTGGATATCGCCAGCGGCGGAACGCACGCGCACCGGATCGAACGCTTCCGAGGGCGAAACAAGACGGATATCACCGACACCGGTCGCCAGGGTAACGCCTTGCACGATGAGCCCGCCAAGGTCGGCGTTGATCTGGCCGATGGATGTCGAAATCAGGACGTCCCACGGCAGGTCGTCGGCAAGGCGCATCTGCCAGTCGGCAAACGACAGCCACGGCGTGCGGCTGCGCAAGAACTGCAGGTGGGCGTGGGTGTCCTCCACATCGAGCGAGGGGCGGCTGTTGCGGGCGAACTGGCCCTCGACCAAACGGCCGTCGCGGGCGCTGCCACCGACGATGACGTCGACTTCGCCCGCACTGATCTCGAGCGTCCCGCTTTGAACGCTGCCACGCGTGATGCCGAACGTGCGGGCGGTGCGCGTGCCGAGATCGCCGCGGATTAGAATCCAAGCCCCCAGTGCGACCAGCACCAGGGGCAGGAGTGCGCTGACCCGGAAGTCTCCGAGCAGCAGAAAGTTCTCAAGCAGAAGGGCAACGCCGAGCGCTGCTACCAGCAGCGGGAGGACGATCGGGCCGCGTGCTGCCTTCGCCTGCACCGGGGTCTACTCCCCGTACAGGTAGTCGCGCAGGATAATGTGCGCGCTCGATTGGCGCAGGCGGTTCAGCGCCTGTGCCTCAAGCTGACGCACGCGCTCGCGGGTGACACCGATGGTCTGGCCGACCTCCTCCAGCGTGTAGACGCGGCCGTCTTCCAGCCCGTAACGCAAGCGCAGGATCTGCGCCTCGCGGCTGGGCAGGCGGTTGAGCGCGCCCTGAAGCTGTTCGTGCAGCAGGTGAGTCGCCACCTCGTCGGCCGGGGCCGGCGTGCTGGTGTCCTCCACGAAATCGCCGAAGGTGCTGTCGCCCTCTTCGTCGATCGGGGTTTCGAGGCTCACCGGGCGGCGGCTGATCTCCATCAGATGCTCAACCTTGTCCGGCGTGGTCTCCATGCCGATGGCGAGCTCCTCGAGCGTCGGCTCGCGGCCCAGATCCTGCAGGAGCTGGAGCTGCACGCGGCGCATGCGGTTGAGCTGATCGCCCATGTGCACTGGCACACGAATCGTGCGGCCCTGATCGGCCACGGCGCGGCTGACGGCCTGGCGAATCCACCACGTGGCGTACGTGCTGAACTTGTGACCGCGGCGGTATTCGAACTTGTTGGTCGCGCGAATCAGGCCGATGTTGCCTTCCTGGATCAGATCGAGGAAGTGCACGCCGCGCCCGATGTATTTCTTTGCGACGCTGATGACCAGACGCGCATTGGCGCGCACGAGGTGCTCCTGTGCGGCCTCGGCGTCCAACAAGTAGTCCTTCAGGGTGTAGACGTCATCGGGAGACAGGCGGTCGCCCATCTCATCGAGCTTCTTCTGAGCCAGCACGCCGCGCTCCATGCGCTTGGCGAGCTCAACTTCCTGCTCGGCCGTGAGCAGGGGAACGCGACCGGCTTCCTTCAAGTACAGGCCGACGACATCGTCGGTATCGAGCGCCTGCTGGTAGCCGGCGTCATCGATCAGTTCGGTCGCCCAGTTGTACGGATTGCCGCCTTCCGCGGCGATCTCCATATCGATGCCGTCCATGTCGGCATCGAGTTCGGCATACAGGTCTCCTTCAGACAGGTCATCCGAGGACGGCACGCGCTGGCCGATCTCGATCCCGTCTTCCATGAGTCCATTCATCAGGTCGTCGAGAAGCGCGATGTCATTCTCGGCGTTGGGCATGACGGCAAGGATGTCATCATGCGTGATGCCACCCTCGCGCTTGGCCTTGTCCACCAGCTGTGCGCGGATGTCTTCGATTGGTGTGATCTGTGCGATTGCAGCCATAGCCATAGTCATACGTGCATAAAGCCTTGCGAGCGTTGGCAGGCAAGGCGCTGACCCTCGTGTGTGCTTGGGGAAGGTACCGACGGCACATACACCTTCCCAGGTCGTTAGGCAAACAATCCTCGCCGGTTGACGAGGATTTCACCGTCGTATGTTACCCCTATAAAGTATCCCGATGCCGGAATCTTGTCAAGCAGACCGCTTCGGCCGCACAATCAAGTCTCATCGGGCTCTCAGTGATCCGTATGGCAATCGGCGGTCAGGCGCGCCGCCGCATCCACCACACCGCTAGTCCGATCAGCAGCAGGCCGACAGGCATCGCGACCACGGTCAGTAGTGCGATTTGGTCAAGCTGCTGCGTGCTGAGGAATACCGTAGGGAGGTTGGTTGCGCGTCCTTCTGGCGCGAACACCAGTTCTTCGCCGAAGCCTGTCAGCCAGCGGATCGCGTCTGTAAATAAGATGCTGTTACCCACCGGGTTGCTTACCAAACCGTTGGTCGCCCAGTCCGTATCGCCGACCAGCACGATGCGTGCGCCGGTCGTTTCATCGAAAGCCCATGCCGCGAGGTTGACCGGCCCAGCGATGTCGTCTTCGAGGCTGAACTCGTACTGATTGGCGTTCAGGACGCTGGCGAAGTCGGTCTCGGCGTAGCTGAGTTCGCTGGTCGCGATGATCATGCCGTTCGAGACCGGTGGGGTGTCGTCGATCTGAACCACACGCGACACGCGGAACATTGCCCGTGTCGAGGTGTCCTCGGGGTCGTTTAGCCGCGCCGTAATGGTCGAACCATCCGACAGCGCATAGCTGAGCAGGTCCAGCTCGCTGCCGGCGTTCGAAAGCGCGTCGATGGCGATGCCGTCCAACATACGGATGCCGAAGTTCTGCCACAAGAACGCGTTGAACAGACTGTCCTCGGCCAAGAATGGCGCTTCGGTGAAATCGGCATCGGTCAGGATCAAGAGCGATCCGCCCCGTTCGAGGAATCGCGCGAGTACGGCGATCGCGTCTGGCGGTAGCTGCTGGCGGGTGCGGGCTAGTACTACAGTATCGATATCCTCTGGCACGTCCTCGGCGCGCGCCGCCAACCCTGCCAGATCAAGCGAGGTCGTCAGGATACCGTTCGCGCCGAGCCCGTTGAAGATTCCGGTGAACCCGCGCGCCGTCGTGTCGAATGGGTTGATGTCGCTGTACGTCGAGTCGAACGCCACGGTGAACCGGTTGATGTCGAGCAAGCGCACGAGCGCGCTGGTGATGTTGCGCTCCTGACTGTTCTCGGTGACGACCCGTACGATCGTGTCGAAGTCGATCTGGCCGTCGTCGGTCAAGTACGAGACGAACAGCTCGCCGTCGTAGGTCAGGTCGAACTGCGTGGCGAGCGCCGGGTTGTCGTCCGGGTTGTAGTACGCGCTGCGGATCAGCCCGTCAGTCTCGTCGACATACAGCCGCACGATCATGTCGTCCAGTTCGCGGAACCGCAGCGCCTCGGACGAGTAGAATCCGGTGACCTGAATCGGGCGATCCACACGTTCGAGGATGCGCAGCGTCTCAGGCGTCAGCGAAAACTGCCGGCTTTCGGTCATATCGAGCGTGAGCGCGGCCTGCTCGGTGCGCGCATACAGGAAGCTGACGGCCAGCATGAGGACTGCGGTCAGCACGACCGTGATGACGATATGGCGAAGCGCCCTGCTGCGCAGCATCGCGGCCATCAGCGCAGCCTCCGCAGTTCAACCACTCGCAGCGTGATAAACAGCGCAATCGCGATCACCCCGGCGTAGTAGATGATGTCCTCGAAGCGCACCAGCCCCGACGCGAACGAGCCGATGTAATGACCGGGCATCGACAGGCGGCGCAGCAGGTTCGCCATGTCGATGCTGGCGACGATCTGGCCGGCCAGTTCGCCGAGGTAGAACAGCAGCAGTACGGCGACGCTCAGAAATGCCGCGACGACTTGGCTTTCGGTGAGCGCCGAGCACAGCAGGCCGATCGCCAGCGACGCGCCGCCGTAGAGCCAGATGCCGATATAGGCGGAAATCGCCTGCCCCGTCTCAGGTTGGGTGACGCTCGATAGGGTGACTTGATAGACCAGCGTGGCGCCCAGCAGCAGGCTGTAGAACACCCACGCGCTCAGGAACTTGCCGAGGACGATGGCGACTTCCGTGACGGGAGTCGTCAGCAGCAGTTCGAGCGTGCCCTCGCGCGCTTCCTCGGCGAACAGGCGCATGGTCAGCACCGGGCCGAAGAAGATCAGGAAAAACGACAGCGAGTTCGGCACGATGGCCGGGTTGACCGGCTCCTGCGTGAGCGCCAGCGTGAGGTTGCTGTTGAACACCAGCGCCGTGACGAGTAGGAACGCCGCGCCGATCAGATAGGCGACCGGCGAGGTGAAGTAGGCCGCCAGCTCGCGGCGGAAGACGGTGCCGACGCCGATCATCGCGGGCCTGCTTTCGTCACCAGATTGAGGAAGATGTCTTCCAGCGTGAGGGCAACGGGCCGCAGTTCGACGATCAGCCCGCCTGCCGCGGCGATCTTGCCGGCGACGTGCGGACGGGCATCGATGTTGGGCTGTCCGTAGACGAGGTATCCGCTGCCGCTGGGTTCAACGCGGGCCACGCCGGTCGCACTTTTGAGCGCCTTGAGCGCGGCGTCCGCGTTGAGCTTGCCGACCTCGACATACAGCCGATCGCCGGCGTACAGCGTGGCGCGCAGCTCGGACGGCGTGCCCTGCGCCACAATGCGGCCTTGATTCAGGATCACGACCCGGTCGCAGACCTGCTCGGCTTCGGTCAGGATGTGCGTGCTGAACAACACGGTGTGCTTGGCACCCAGTCCGCGCACGGCCTGACGCACGTCGATCACCTGCTGCGGGTCGATGCCGATGGTCGGCTCGTCGAGGATCACCACAGCAGGGTCGTGGACGAGCGCCTGCGCCAGCCCCAACCGCTGACGCATACCTTTCGACAGGCTGCGCACGAGTGAGCGGCGGCGATCCCACAGGTCGACCTGTTCGAGCGCCTGCTGGGCGGCGGCTTTAGCCTTGCGGATGCCGCGCATCTGCGCCCAGAACGTAACGTAGCCGACAACCGTCATGTCGGGGTACAGCGGGACGCGCTCCGGCAGGTACCCGACCGCTCCACGTGCTTGCATCGACTGCGTTTGGACGTCGAATCCGGCGACCACCGCGCGCCCCGACGTGGGCGGCATGAAGCCAGTCAGGATGCGCATGGTGGTGGTTTTGCCTGCGCCGTTCGGCCCCAACAACCCGACGACCTCCCCGGGTGCTGCTTCGAAGCTGATGCCGTCCAACGCCGTATGCGGGCCGTAGCGCCGGCACAGGTTTTCGACCTGAATCATGGTCGTGTCTCTTGGTATACTCTGCCGTGCATACTAATCCCGGGCCGCCGTTCAGTCAACAATCTGGACGTGTGCCGGGACCAGTCGTAAACGACCGCTAACAATTGAAGTTGCTGAGGAAGGCTCCCCGATGCAGGGACTGCTTGCCCTTGAGGATGGATCGCTCTACGCCGGCACCGGATTTGGCGCCAGCGGCGTACAGACCGGCGAGATCGTGTTCAACACGTCGATGACCGGCTATCAGGAAATCCTGACCGACCCGTCGTACTATCGCCAGATCATCACGATGACCGTGCCGCATGTCGGCAATACCGGCATCAACACCGAAGACCTCGAGTCGCCGCGCAGTTGGGTGTCGGGGTTCGTCGTGCGCTCGCTCAGCCCGGTCGTGTCCAACTGGCGCAATCGCGGCGACCTTGACGGCTTTTTGCGCGAACAGGGCGTCATCGGCCTGTCCGACGTGGCGACCCGCGCGCTGGTGCGGCATATCCGCGAGAAAGGCGTCATGCGCGCGGCGATTGCGCATGGCGAGGTGGCGGGCGACCCGCAGGCGCTGATCGAGATGGCGCGCCAAAGCCCGGACATGAGCGGCGCCAATCTGGTCGACGACGTCACCTGCGAAGAGCCGTACAACTGGAATCAGGCCAGCGACGGCTCGTGGTATATGGGCGCGGTTCGCAACCAGACCGACGGCGGACCGCTGATCGTCGCCTACGACCTCGGCATCAAGCACAACATCTTGCGCATGCTGACCGATCGCGGCCTGCGGGTACGGGTCGTGCCGGCGCAGACCCCGGCCAGCGAGGTGCTTGCACAGCAGCCCGCTGGCGTGTTCCTGTCCAACGGCCCCGGCGACCCGGCCGCGGTCGACTACGCCATCGACAACGTGCGCGGCCTGCTCGGCAAGGTGCCCGTGTTCGGCATCTGCCTCGGCCATCAGATCCTCGGTCTGGCGCTGGGCGGCCGCACCGAGAAGATGCGCTTCGGCCATCGCGGAGGCAATCAGCCGGTCAAGAACTTGCTCAACGGCGTGGTCGAGATCAGCGCGCACAACCACGGCTTCGCCGTCACGCCCGACAGCGACCTAGGCGGCGCGGAGGTCACGCACATCAACCTGAACGACAACACCGTTGAAGGGTTACGGCACACCGAACTCGGCGCGTTTAGCGTGCAGTATCACCCCGAAAGCTCGCCCGGCCCGCACGACTCGCTGTATCTGTTCGATCAATTCGTGGACGCGGTGCGCGCCAACGAGCCAACCGAGACAGCATGAAAGATCCGAGCGCCGGTCGGTTAAGGTCGCCCCGCTGGGTGCTGCCGTCGCTGCTGGCGATTCTCGCCCTCTATCTGATCGTCGCCGTGAGCTATGCTACCGCGACCCCGCCGTGGCAGGCACCTGACGAACCAGCACACTACAACGTCGTCCGCCAACTTGCGGAGGATGGCGCGTATCCGCTGATCGAAGATGGCGACTGGAATCAGGCGTACCTCGAACAGCTCAAGGCGGCACGGTTCGCGCCTGAACTGCTCGCGCGGCTTGACACGGTGCAGTTCGAAGACCATCAACCGCCACTGTACTACCTGCTGCTCGTGCCAGTCTACAACGTCTCTGGCGGCGACCTCGTCGCCTTGCGCGTCGCCTCCGCCGCGATGGGCTTGATCGTCGTCCTGGCCGCCTATGCCGTGGCTGCCCGTACCATGCCCGACCGGCCTGCGGTGGCGCTTGGGACTGCCACGCTGGTCGCGTTCGTCCCGCAGCACGTGCACATCCTGGCCTCGGTCAACAACGACGCGCTCGCGTGGGCGCTCGTCGGCTGGATTCTGTGGGCCAGCATCAGTCACGCAGCGGGAGGCCGCGTCCCGGCATGGGCGCTTGGCGTGCTGGTGGGAATCGCGCTGCTGACGAAGACGACCGCCTACCTGATGGCCGGCGTTGCGCTGCTGGCGGTGGTACTGCGCCCGCACGAGCGAGGCCTGCGCGGAAGGATGACCGCCGCCTCCGCATATCTTGTCGTCGCGCTCGGGATCGGCGCGGTGTGGTGGTTGCGCAACATTGGTGTCTACGGCTTTCCCGACTTCCTCGGTCTGGCGGCGCATGACGCGGTCGTAATCGGACAAACCCGCACCGCCGACTACATGGCCAAATTGGGTACCGGCCCCTACTTCGAGATGGCGTTCGAGACCACAGTGACGAGCTTCATCGGTCAATTCGGCTGGATGGCGCTGCCAATTCAGACATGGGTGCTGGCAATCTACGGCGCGATAGCAGCAGTCGGCACCGCGGGCGCGATCGCGCTGCGCGCGCTCCGCCATTCGACGCCGCGAGCGTGGCTGCTGATGGGCGTCACCGGCGTGCTGGCCCTGCTCATGCTCGTCTACTACAACATGCAGTTCGTGCAGTTTCAGGGACGCTACGTCTATCCGATCCTCATCCCGTTAGCGGCGCTGGTGTGTGCTGGACTGGATGCCATCCGTCAGCGCCTTCCGATCGTGAAGCATCTCCCTGTGCTGCTGCCTGTCGCCCTCAGCGCTTTCGCGGCCCTCGACCTGTGGCTGCTCACGCGCGTGCTCGTGCCCAACTTGACACCCTAGAACAACCGTGCTACTGTCTCGGTAAATCAGTTATGTCCTGCGGGGCAGCGCCCTACACCCCGGCAGGAGTTCTCACTCCTGCACCTCGCTGAAACGGGAGTCCAGCGGGCGCAAGCCCTTTGGAGATTCATTGGGCAGACAAAGGCCGGCGCATGAGCATCGAATTCAACAAACTGCTGGATCAGGTACGTAAGATGGGGGCGATGATCTCGCACCTCGACTTCGACATGACCGACAAGCTCGCGCTGGCTCGCGAACGACTGATGTCCGCCGATGACCTCGACGCGATCCGGCAGAAAATCGCGTACGTGCGCGGGCCGGAGATCAGCGGCTATCGCGGCGCAGCCCCGCTCGAAGGCCCGGACGCCGAGAACCTCAACTGGGTGTATCCGCCCCCGCCGCTGCCGTCGCACGCCACGCTGATCGCCAGCGACGGGTCACAGGTGTATCCCAACGAACAGTCGCCGGTGCACTACTACCTGCTCAATATCGGCATGTTCGTGTATCAACACGGGGAAGACCACGTCCCGCAGACGATCACGCTGCCGATGCTGGCCTATCACAAAGACATCGTCCACGACCGCAACCGCCTGCTGATCAGCAACCGCACGGTGGACGCGCGCCGGACCGTGACGGAGATGCAGCAGTTGGCGCAGCAGGCGTGGAAGATGCACCGTGAAGGCGCGCGCGATCCGCTGATCACGCTGTTCGACAATCAGCTCCTGTTCTGGGCCAGCGCGGACGTCACCGACGGCGATAAGCTGCTCACCGACTACTGGACAGGCATGGGCCAACTGCGCGATGCCGACGCCGTGCTTGCGGGTTATGTGGACAATCCGGCGCGCAGCCGGCAGGTGCTGCGACTGCTATATCTGCTCAGCCTCGGCAACGAGGCCGACATAAAGGCCCACGAGGCGCAGCTCGCGACCGGCGGGGACTTGGAAGGGCTGCGCGACATGCACCTGTTCGATAACGTGCTGGAACCCGGTGAGCGCAGCGCAATCATGGTGCAGAATTCGCCGCGTAACCTCGCCTACCGGCAGAAGAACGGCAGCTTTGAAGTCGCGTTCTTCTACGTCAAGGTCGCCAACGGGTATCAAACGGCCATCGCGCGCGTCGACATCCCGATGTGGGTCGCCCGCGAACGCGACGCGGTCAACTCACTCCATGCGCTGATCCTCGATCAATGTCAGATGCAGGGGCGTACGCCCTATCCGTACGCGTTGGCGCGCGCCGACGAATTGGCGCTGGTCAGCGGGCAAGACCGGCGCAAGCTAGACGAACTGATCCGCATGGAGCTGCGCAAGCAGGGCGTCGAGCCCGGCAGCGCCGCCCCCAAGCTGCAGAGCAAACGCGCCGCCCGCTCGGACAAGCGCAGCTTCCAAAGCCGTCCCATCCGCCGCGCGACCTAGGCCGCGACTTTGCCCTGACCGAGCGTCGGATCGTTATCCGAATAATGGGGGCGCTGCCCCCGGCCCCGGCAGGGGCTTGCACTCCTGCACCTCGTTACACGCGAATTGACGACGCACGCGCCGTCAATTCGCAGATAAGGGAGTCCAGAGGGTGCATGCCCGTTGGCATGAATTTCGGCGAAACCCCTACTCCACAGCAGCGACTGGCTCAAGCGCAAGCTCCGGGTCATCCGCGACAGGCTGGGTGTGCGGAGGTGCCGCGAGGGCCTTGTAGTCGGGTAGATTGGCCTCCATGTGCCGGATCGACGGAAGCGCATAGACCAATGCGCTGCTGACGGCCATCAACACGCCGGCCGTGAAGATGATCACCGCCATACCCGATCCTTGCCCGCTGCCGAACAGTCCGGCGAACGGTTCCCACGCCGCCGTGCCGACGGCCGGCTCGAGCACCTGATCGGCGAGGAACCCGTAGAGCAGGTAGGCAATCGGCGTTAGCACCAGCGAGATTTGGCCGAGCACGGCAAATACACGCCCCTGCAAGTCGGGCGGGGTCTTGGCTTGCATGATGCTCATCACGGGCGCGTTGACGAACGCCAGCGGGAACATCAGGCCGAAGATCGCCGCGCCCAATGCCACCGGTGACTGGCTCAGGCCGAACAGCGCCAGACAGATGCCGGACAGGATGATCGCCGGCATGATGGTGTGGATGCGTGGACGCGTGCCGCCCCAGATGCCCATCACGATGCCGCCGATCAGGCCGCCCGCGCTGCTGATGCCGATCAGCAAGCCAGCGGTCGCCTCACTGCTGGTGCGGCCCAGCATGTAGGCCATCGCCATGCCCATCGACCCGGCGATGCAGAAGTTGACGAGCCCGAACTGCATCGTCAGCACCAGCATCGGCCGCCGCTCACGCAGGAAAGCCAAACCACCGGTGAACGACGCCCACACGCTGGCGTTGGCACGCCGTCCGTGCTCGGTCTCGGTCGGCGCCGGGATCGACACGACGAGGAAGACACCGGCCGCTGCGATGAATGTGAAGAGGTCGATTGCGATCGTCCCGATGACGCCGATGCTGCCGTACAGCAGGCCGGCGATGATCGGCGCGATGATGCCGGCGGCCGGGCTGGAAAGCTGGGTGAGGGCGTTAGCGCGGTCGCGCTTATCGTCTGGCACCAACATCGTGATCGACGCAGCGAAAGCCGGGTGTTGGATGCTGCCCAGCAGCTGTGAGACGAACACCAGCGCATACAAGTGCCACAATTGGAAGCTGCCGGTAGCAAAGCTGAACAGCAGCAGGAGCGTACAGGCCGCTTGACCGAGGTCGGCCACTAGCATCAGCTTGCGGCGGTCCCACCGGTCGGCCAGCACTCCGCCGATGTTCGCAGCGAAGATGCTCGGCAGCATGGAGAACAACGAGATCAGCAGCAGAGGCGTAGCTTGTCCCGTTTGCGCGAAGATATAGAATCCGACGGCCAGACCGCTCAGCCGCGATCCGATGATCGAGAAGGTCTGCGTTGCGACAATCAAATAGAAAGTGCGCATGTTCTTTTGTGCATTCGTGTCCATAATGATCCCTCGGCGGTATGGAGCCGTGTGTATGACACGTAGTACGTACGGCGTGGACCTACGGTTCCATCAAAATCTATCGGATCATTGAAAATTTGTCAAATGGTTGATTTCGCATGACACCATCGATCGACGGCTCGAAGGGGCTCCGAATCGCAGTAATCGGCGTCATCGATCGACGAAATCCTCGGCTCGACGAGTTTGTGAAGGGGTGGAGGGATTTGGGCGCGGACGTCAAGTTCGTGCGTATCCCCGCCAAGCGGCATGCGATCGTCCAGCTTTCGGCAGCCGTCCGCGGAATTCGACGGCTGCGTTGGGCGCAGGCAATCTATGCGGCACCGCTGCACATGCGCTTAGGCCCCGCCTACTGGCTGTTGGCGAAGCTGGTTCGCCGTCCCCTGCTGCTGGACTACATCGTCGGGCTTTCGGACTGGATCGAAGATCGCAGTGCGCGTTCGGCCCGGCACAAGCAGATTGCGCGTTGGATCGACATCTTCAATTTGACTCGCTGTGACGCGATCTCCGATACGGAGCAGCATCGCGCCCAACTCGAAACCCTGCTCGGCCGGCCGTTCCCGCGCTTGACCGTAATACCGATCTCTGCGCGATCAGGCATCGTTCCGCTGCCGCCGCCACCGACCGATGCGCTTAAGCATGTCCTGTTTGTCGGATCGTTCATCCCGTTCCACGGCATCGAAGTTATCGTGCGCGCCGCCCACCTGCTGCGCGACCGGCCCGATATCCGGTTCGTGCTGATCGGCAGCGGGCAGACGCTTCCTCAGATCGAACAGTTGATCCGCGAGCTTGACCTTTCAAACGTTGAACTCCGCAAGGGTTTCTTCCCCTTGGACACGCTGCGGGGCGACTTTGAACGCGCCTCAGTATGCCTCGGCGTGTTCGGCACGGGCGAAAAACGGAATGTGGTCGTACCGAACAAGATCCTCGATGCCATTCTGCTCGGCAGGCCGGTTATCACCGCGGCGTCTGCCGCCGTAGAAGCGGTGCTCACGCCGGGCGAACATCTCGTGACTATTCCGCCCGGCGATCCTCGCGCGCTGGCGGAGGCCGTCTCCGCTCTGCTGGCGGAGCCGGCGCGCAGCCGCGCACTAGTAGACGCGGGGCGGAAGTGGGTCGCCGCCGAGCGAGACGCCAAGACCATCGCGCAGCGGGTCCTGAACCAACTTCAGCAGATGGCCTCCGGGAGGATGTCATGACCAACGATTCATCGAATCCGCTGCGGCTGATCGCACGCGGACTCAAGGCATGGGTCAACCGCCGCCGCTACTGGCGCGAATCGGCTGCCGAACTCGAACAGCGGCTGAACGCCGCGTCGACGCTGGACGGGCTGATCGACGCGGTGTGGAACTACAAAGGCCGCGGGCCGTACAGCCGGATTCGACCGCTGCAAGCCAAGTCTGAACTGCGCCAGCTTCTGCAGCGCGTCGCCGACTTGCAGCCGAAACGGATCATCGAGCTCGGCACGCGTAACGGCGGGACGCTTGCGCTCTGGACACGCTGCGCGCCGTCGGTCGAACACGTCGTCAGTGTAGATCTGCCGGGCGGCATTTTCGGTGGAGGCTACCCCACAGTGCGCGTTCCGCTGTATCGGGCGTTCGCGGTCGGCCGGCCACATACGACCGTAACGCTGCTGCGGCAGGACAGCCAGACCGAGGCGACCCGCGACGCGGTCGCGCGGGCATTCGCCGATCAGCCGGTCGACTTTCTCTTTATCGACGCCGACCACCGCGAGGCCGGCGTACGGCGCGACTATGCGCTGTATGCGCCACTTGTCCGGCGCGGCGGGCTAATTGCGTTTCACGACATTCGGCCCGATCCCGATCACCCGGACGTCGGGGTGTACAAGCTGTGGGACGAACTGAAGGCGTCTAATCCGACTGCCGTCGAGTACGTCAAGGAACCCTATCGCGGTCACTATGGGATCGGCGTGATTGAAAAGGTGGATGAATGACCGAGTCGAAGCGCCCTCACGTCACGATCTACACGGATGGCGGATGCCAGCCCAATCCCGGCCCCGGCGGATGGGCGGCGCTGCTGCTCTTTGGCGACGCCGAGCGCGAACTTTCCGGCGGCGCGCCCGACACCACCAATAACCAGATGGAGCTGAGCGCCGCAATTGAGGCCCTCGCGGCCCTGACCAAGCCGTGCAGCGTCACGCTGCATACCGACAGCGTGTACGTCAAGAACGGCATCACGACGTGGATCAAGGCGTGGAAGAGCAACGGCTGGAAGACGTCCGACAAGAAGCCGGTCAAGAATCGCGAGCTGTGGCAGCGCCTCGATGAACTCGCCCGCAAACACAAGATCACGTGGCGCTGGGTCAAGGGTCATGCCGGCAATGCGCACAACGAACGCGTCGACAAGCTGGCGACCGCCGCTCGCATCGCCCAGCAGGGCGGCACCACGCCGTAGCTGAGAAGTCCATGATGGCTGGCCGTTTCGGTGCGGGTTAGGCACGCGGCTGATGTACACTTCTGCCTACACCCGATGATTTGACGGAGGCCATGCCGTGCAGAAGACGGCCCAAACCGCAGTCCCGATTCACCCGCTGTTGGCCAAACGCTGGAGCAGCCGCGCGTTCAGCGACGACCCCGTTGCGCCCGAGCTGGTCACCAGCTTGCTTGAGGCGGCCCGTTGGTCGGCGTCGAGCTTTAATGAACAGCCATGGCGCTTTATCGTCGCCACACGTGACGACCCCGACGAGCATGCCCGGCTTGTCGCGTGCTTCTCGACGTCCAACCAGCGTTGGGTGCCGCGCGCGTGGGTCGTCATGATCGCGCTGGCGGTCGATACCTACGGCGTCGACGGCAGCAAGAATCGCATGGCGCAGTACGACGTCGGTCAGGCTGTGCAGAACATGGTCGTGCAGGCCAGCGCCCATGGATTGAACGTGCGGCAGGCGGCAGGCATCGATGTGGCGCGCATCCGCGAGGAATACGCCGTGCCGGACGGCGTTACGATCTTGTGCGGCGTCATGGTCGGTTATCCCGGCGACCCGGACACGCTGGTCGATCCGCTGCCGGAGCGCGAACGTCAGCCACGCACGCGGCGCGCGCTGAGCGACATCGTGTTCGGCGGCCGGTATGGCGCACCGCTTGAGGACGAGCGGGACGAAACGCCTTAATCCGCGCTGGCGACTGCTATCCCGGGCCTCATCCCCGGTTGGCCGAGGTATCGGATCGAGACGAACAGCGCGACTCCGGCCATGGCCAGCGCCACAATGAACAGGGTCTCGTAGCCCGGGCCTTGCGCGATCGTCCCGGCGATGAACGGCGCGATCAGCGCGATCACGGCGGCGAACGTATTGAACAGCCCGGCGTAGACTGGCCGCTGGTCGATCGGCGCGTGACTGATCACGTAGTGCAGGTAGCTCAGGAATAGATTGCTCAGCGTCAGGCCAGACATCAGGAACCCGAAATACAGGGGCCACGGCGCGCCCTGCGTCGAGGCCAGGGCGCTGATCGGCAGGGCGGCCGCGCCGATCAGCGCCAGCCGGATGAACAGCAGATTGTTGCGCGCACCGAGCCACGTATACAGCATCGCTCCGCTCAAGCCGCCGATGGTCTGCATTGCCAGCAAGCCCGGCACGGCCGTCTCGCTCGACAGGCCGAGCGTCGTGGTCGCATAGCCGATGTAGAACGGGCCGGCCATCGCGAACAGTGTCGTCAGCATTCTCGTGGCGATGATCGCGCGGAAGGTCGAATCCGTCCGCAGCAAGCGGCCCAGATCGGGCAGGAATTCGCGGAGCGACGGCAGCGTATCGACCGCTTTGCCCCCCGGCAGTTCGCGAATGAAGAAGGTCGGGATGTTCGAAATGACGAACAGCAGCCCGGCAACGATGAACAGCATCGCGTAATTGTCCGGGAACGCGGGGCCGCTGTTGCTCAGGATACGCTCGATCAGCGGCGCGACCAGCAGCATGATCAGCCCGGCGATCGCCGACTGCAGGCCGAACATGCGCGCCCGCCACTTGTCGCCGAGGCTGGTGCCGGTCAGGTCCGCCCACGGCACGCCGACAATGCCGTCGCCGAGCGCGGTGATGCCGTAGCAGATAAAGAACAAGGCGAGGATCGTGCCGCTGTGACTCGGACCGAGCAGCAGCGTGGCGATACCGAAGGCCAACATCACGAAGCGCACCGGGATATTCGGCCCGATGAACCACCACTTCTTCCACGTCGAGCGAACGATATAGCGCGCGATGAACAACTGCGGCAGCGTCCAGCCTAATTCGAACAGGCTTGCCGATAGCCCAATCAGTATTTCAGAGTCGGTCAGGCGTCGCACGAAGTCGGGGATGACGGTTGTCGTCCCCATGATGCCCATCGCGACCGTAAACAGGATGCCGTCGGACAGGAAGAAGAGAAAGTTGCGGCGATAGACACGCTCGTGGTCGACGGCGGAAGATATGGGCTCGCTCATATGGGCCTGTTCGTGTGCAGCAGGAGAGGACAAGTGCGGCAACACAGGCAATTCTACACGGCGCACCGGCGCCCGAATAGCGCCACCAGAACGCCTATAGCCGAATGGCCGCCCCGCCCCTAAAATAGTGAAACTTCGCACAAGCAAAGGGGCTTGACCCATGAGCCAGACGTACCTGATTACCGGCGGGGCCGGTTTTCTCGGAATCAACATGACGCGCTACCTGCTGGCGCGTGGGCACAAGGTGGTGTCGCTCGACATCGCACCGTTCGACTATCCCGAGCTTCCACAGATCACCGACGTGCGCGGGGACATCCGCAACCGCGCCGATGTCGACCGCGCCATGCAGGGCGTCGACATCGTGATCCATACCGCTGCCGCGCTGCCGCTCTACAAGAAGGAAGACATCTTCAGCACCGACATCGACGGCACGCGCACGGTCTGCGAAAGCGCGCAGGCACATGGCGTCAAGCGCTTCATCCACATCTCCTCGACGGCCGTATACGGCGTGCCAGACCATCATCCGTTGTATGAGGATGACACGCTCATCGGCGTCGGTCCGTACGGCATCGCCAAGATCAAGGCCGAGGAGGTCTGCCTCGAATACCGTGCCAAGGGCATGTGCGTCCCAATCATCCGGCCCAAGTCGTTCATCGGGCAGGAGCGCCTCGGCGTGTTCGCGCTGTTGTTCGACTGGGCCAAAGACGGCAAGAACTTCCCCATCCCCGGCAAGGGCGACAACCGCTACCAGTACCTCGACGTCGAAGACCTGTGCGACGCTATCTACCTGTGCGCCACGCTGCCGGAAGACACCGTCAACGACACGTTCAACGTCGGCGCCAAGGAGTTCGGCACGTTCAAGGGCGACTTTCAAGCCGTGCTCGATCACGTCGGCAAGGGGCGCAAGGTCGTATCGATCCCGGTCGCGCCGGCCTTGTGGGCGCTGCGCATTCTCGACCGCCTGAACCTGTCGCCGCTGTACCCGTGGGTGTACGAGACTGCCGTCAAAGACTCGTTTGTGTCGATCGAGAAGGCGGAGCAGAAGCTGGGCTGGAAACCGAAGTTCAGCAACAAGGACGCGCTGATCCGCAACTACGACTGGTACGTGGCGAATCTGGCGCAGTTCGAGAACAAGTCCGGCATCAGCCACCGCGTGCCGTGGAAGCAGGGCGCGCTGCGCATCGCCAAACTGTTCTTCTAGGCGCGGAGAGGCTTTGCCTCCATGCCGTGACGAGGGGCAAAAGCGTTCAGCCGGGACTTGGAGCAGCGCCACGACGCCGATGACACGTGGTGCGGTCTCTAATGTAGTTCTAACGCAATCACAGCCATAGCGAACTCGCGATCGTCGCGTGCGACCCGGGGGTGGATCGCCTGAATCGTCCGCCAGAGTCTGGCAGTTTGAGAGGATTGTCTTGGTTTGCTTGACAACTTTTCACAAACTGCCTATCGTGATTTTATATTCAGTCCGACCGTGGGTAGCGCGTTCGATAACGAGCGTTACCTATAAGGAGCCAACCTGTGAACTCGCTCAATCTTCCTGACATCGACCGCGTATACATCGAGCGCCACGCGGACAACAACCACGCGTGCGATGTCATTGTGAAAATGTCTGACGGCACAATCTACACGTGCCTGTTCGTGACTCTGCAGTACCTTCGCCGGCAGATGGAGATCAACTACCTGTTCTGTCGCCAAGTCGAAGATTCGGTGCCTGTGCGCTTCGCTGCACTCGACACCCCCCATTTATTGGTTGAAAAGCTCGATCGTGACACGATCGAGGACACGATCGACAATCTCCTTGCGCTCGATGTCTTCGAGACGCTGTTTACGCGTGTCACGCAGGTCGAGGGGGAGCACCCCACAGCCGAGGCGCCCGCGGTGGATTCCGGACGAACTACGCAGGAGGTGGCCGCCGTGGTGATCTCCGAGGTCCTCGTCGTATCAGGCTAACACCGGTCATCTGCACAACTCCATAGCCGAACCCGCATACAAGCGCGAGGACCGTAGGCCGCTGTTTTGGCGTGCCTGTCGTGGACTCGCGCTTGTCGCTTTTGTATCATAGCCTCCGTGCTGCAATTCAGGAGCTGTCATGTCTCAGCCATACGAAGAAAGCCAGTTGTACCGGATCCGACATTCGGCGGCGCATGTCATGGCGCAGGCGATGTTGGAGCGCTTCCCCGAAGCGCACATCGCCATCGGCCCGCCGATCGAAGACGGGTTTTACTACGATTTCGGCCTGCCGCGCCCCGTGCAGGAGGAAGACCTTGCGTGGGTCGAGGCGCGCATGAAGGAGATCGTCAAAGGCGACCATCCTTTCTCGGTGCGCGAGGTCGAAGTCAGCGAGGCCCTCGACCTGTTCCGCGATCAGCCGTACAAGGTCGAATTGATCAACGACCTCGTCCACGGCCGCACGGACGAGAACGGCGAGGAGATCGCCGCGCCAGCCAGTAAGCTCACGGTGTACACGCAAGATTCGTTCACGGACCTGTGCCGCGGGCCGCACGTCGCCTCGACGAAGGACATCAACCCGGGCGCCATCAGCATCACGTTCAAGCCGCCCGCCGGTGCGTACTGGCGCGGCGACGAGAAACGCCCGATGCTGACGCGTATCTATGGTACGGCGTGGGAGTCCCCCGAACAGTTGGCCGAGTACCTGCACCGCCTCGAAGAAGCCAAGCGCCGCGACCATCGCTATCTGGGCGAGAAGCTCGACCTGTTCATCCTCGATCCGCTGGTCGGTAAGGGGCTGCCGCTGTGGCTGCCGAAGGGCGCCATCCTGCGTGACACGCTCGAGCGCTGGCTGCGCCAACTGCTGCTCGACAGCGGGTACGAACCGGTCGTCACGCCGCACATCGGCAGCATCGAGCTGTACAAGACGTCCGGCCACTACCCGTACTACAAGGACACGCAGTACGCACCGATCGACGTGGACGGCGAGCTGTTCCTGCTCAAGCCGATGAACTGCCCGCATCACATCATGATCTACAAGTCCGAACTGCGTTCCTTCCGCGACCTGCCGGTGCGCTATGCCGAGTACGGCACGGTCTACCGCTACGAGAAGTCCGGCCAGCTTCACGGCCTGACGCGTGTCCGCGGCTTCACGCAGGACGACGCGCATCTGTTCGTGACGCCGGAACAGCTCGAGGCCGAGTACATCTCGACGGTCAAGCTGGCGCAGTACGTGATGGGCACGCTGGGCATGACGGACTTCCGTGCACGGGTGGGCATCCGTGACCCGAAGAGCGACAAGTTCATCGGCGACGATGCCCTGTGGGAGACGTCGACGAACGCGATCATCAACGCGTGCGAGGTGCTTGGGCTGGAATACACGATCGAAGAGGGCGAGGCCGCGTTCTACGGGCCGAAGCTCGATCTGGTGTTCCACGACGTGCTCAAGCGCGAGTGGCAGCTCGGCACGGTGCAGGTTGACCCGAACCTGCCGGAACGCTTCGAACTCGAATATGTCGACTCTGACGGCCAGCGTAAGCGCCCGGTGATGATCCACCGCGCTCTGTTCGGCAGCGTCGAACGCTTCATCGGAATCATGATCGAGCACTTCGGCGGCGCGTTCCCGACGTGGCTCGCACCAGTGCAAGCCGTCTTGATCCCGATTGCCGACCGGCACGTCGAGTACTTGCAGGGCGTTGCATCCAAGATGCGCGCGCGCGGCCTGCGCGTCGAGGTCGACACGAGCAACAACCGGATGGGCGCGAAGATCGCTATGGCGCGCGAGCAGCAGGTTCCCTACATGCTGATTGCCGGCGACCGCGACGTAGCGGCAGAGGCCGTCAGCATGCGCTTGCGCACGGACGAAGACCGTGGTCAGATGCCGGTCGAAGACGCCATCGCGCACATTGCCAAGGTCGTCGAAAGCCACGCACTCGAACTGTAGCGCACGTCAGCAGGCAGCTCAAGCGGGGTAGGGCCAATGCGTCCGCCCCGTTTTGATTCGGCCTGTGCGTACTGTCCTCTGGCGGGGCTGCTCTGACCGGCGCAGCACAGCGACCATTTGTGCGGGATGACCGGTTCAGGAATGGAGCTCATGGGCGGCGCAAACGGCGAACCAAACGCCTGAACCCGTTGGATGTCTGCTGCTCGAACACGCCGGAGACGACCGCGTGCAGTGTTTCGATCACGTTCGGTGGAGGCGTACGGCCATCAGGCGGGCCGGATGAGAGAAAGTCTTCGGCGGTCTGGCGCCAGCCGTCATCGTACTGAGGGCCGCTGCTTGTCTCGACCCAGCACGACCAGATCAACCCTTGCTGTTCGGGAAACCAGCGCACGCTGGCATGCGCGCGGCCGTCCTGCCATGTCCATTCGTTGTCGGGGAACTTACGGTGCGACATTACGAAACACCAACCTGCCGGGCCGCCAGTATACCATGCGGCATTCAGGTATGCCTGCGATTAGCACGTGAGGTATAATGACCGGCGCAACCTTGTGCTCCGCAGGATACGGCTGATCGTGCCCATCCTCAAAGCAGGTGAACTCGACCTCATCAGCCACAGCGCTGAACAGACACACCGCCTCGGCCAGCGCCTCGGCGCGCTGCTCCGGCCGGGCGACGTGATCTGTTTGTCCGGCGAACTGGCGGCAGGCAAGACGGTTTTCTCGTCAGGGATTGGCGTCGGATGGGGCACGTCCGAACCGGTCGTCAGCCCGACGTATACCATCGTGCATCAGCACCGCCGCGAGGTCGACGACGTGACCCTTTTTCACCTCGACTGCTACCGCCTGATCGGGCCGGACGACGCCGACTCGATCGAGTTCGACGATCTTGTCGACAGCGGTGCGGCGCTGGTCATCGAGTGGCCGGAACGGATCGAAACGCGGCTTCCGCGCGAACGGCTGTGGATTCACCTGCGTACCATGGATGCGACCCACCGCGCGCTGAGCTTTGTCCCCAGCGGCGTGCGCTATTTCGGGTTGGTCGAGCAGTTCCGCACACGCGTGTTGGGGGATTAGCCGTGCTGCTTGCGCTCGACACTGCGACCCGCCAGCTCAGCTTGGCGCTCCACGATGGAACGTCGGTGCTTCTGGAGCAGACGTGGCCGTCCGACAATCAACACAACGTCCAGCTTGCCAGCGCGGTCTCTGACGCGCTCGAACGATGCAAGCTGTCGCCAGCCGACTTGACCGCGTTCGCCGTGGCGATTGGCCCCGGGTCGTTCACCGGCCTGCGCATCGGCGTGGCAGCGGCGAAAGGGATGGCGATGGCGAACCGTGCGGCGCTGGTTGGCGTGAACACCCTCGACATTGCGGCGGCGGGCTTTCCCGGCGGGGGTGCGAGTGCGCTGGTGGCCTGCGTCGCGGCCGGGCGTGGGCGGGTTGTGGTCCGCAGCTATGCATGGCGCAAAGGCGAGTGGCGCCCGCGCAGCGACATGCGCCTGACCGACTGGGTCGGGCTGGCCTCGAGCATCGACGGCAGCGCCGTGGTGACCGGCGACATCGACGCCGCCGGTCTCGAGACGCTGGCCGATGCGCAGCGGCAGGGCATCCCGATCACGATTGCGCCTGCGGGTTACCGCCTTCGGCGGGCAGGCATTCTCGCCGAGCTGGCGTGGTCGCAGCTTCACGGGCAATCGCCGGACACGTTCGACCCGGCTCAGGTCGTTCCTGTTTACGTGAAAAGCGGTGCTCTTTGACCCTCTATTTGCGCCCCATGCACCCCGACGACATCGCGCAGGTGATCGCCATCGAGAAACGGTCGTTTTCGACGCCGTGGTCGCCGCGCACCTATGCGTATGAGATCAGCGAGTCCGAGAACAGCCACATGGTCGTGCTGTCGAGCATCAGGGTCGATCGGCCGCGCGTGACGACCGGCATGCTGCGCCTGCTGCGCGCGCTCGGCTACCCGAGCGACCTGCGTACGTCGATCCTTGCCTACGGCGGCTTGTGGCAGTTGGTCGAGGAAGCGCATATCAGCACCATCGCCACCCACCCGGAGCAGCGCCGCAAGCGTTACGGGGAGGTCGTGCTGGCCGCGATGATGATGCGTTCCGTGATCCTCGACGCGTCCTACATGGCGTTGGAAGTTCGCGTCTCGAATGCTGCCGCGCAAGCGCTCTACCGCAAATACGGCTTCGAGGTCCACGGCACAAAATTCCGCTACTACCTCGACGACCTCGAAGACGCCTACGACATGCGCATCAACCTCACCGATTCGAATCGCCAGCGTATTCAGGCCGCGTTCCAGACGCTCATGCAGGACATGTCGATCCTCGACAGCTACACGCAGGCGCCGTTCCACGGCTGATTACGCCCCGTTCACGATATCCAGCAGTTCGATCAGCGAGTCGATCAGGTAGTCCGGCCCGGCGGCTTGGAGGTCGGCGCGCGGCTGAAACCCGGTCGTGACGGCGGTGACGCGCAGGTCGTTGGCGCGCGCGCATTCGATGTCGGCCACGGTATCGCCGACGACCATCACGTCGTGCGGGGCAAAGCGGCGGCCCGTCACTTGCAACGCGCGGTCGAGGGCCAGCGGTGGCAGGTCGTTGCGGCTGATCGCTTCATGGCCATAAGCCCCGACGGGAAACCACGCCGGGTCGAAGCCGACCGCTTCCAGTTTGAGCAGCGCGGTGGTCTGCACGTTGCCGGTCAGGATGCCGAGCGTGTACGCGCCGTGATCGCGCAGTGCCGCGACCGTCTCGAGCGCACCGGGTAGCGCCCATGTCGGGATTTCGCGCATCAGATCGACCATCCAGCGCCGTTTGATCTGCATGTACTCCGGCAGCTTCGAAGCGATCATCTGCTCGGTCACGCCAATCGGTGTCAGCAGCTCGATCAGGCTGAACCAGTCGGTCTTGCCGCCGAACCAGTGTCCGTCTAGGTCGACATCGAGGCCGAAGGTATCGCGAATGGCGTTCTGCGTCACCGGCCTGCCGAGGCCCTTGCCACGGATCAGCGTGCCGTCGATATCAAACAGGATCAGCATCGCGCAGCGCGGCCTCCGACACAAATCGAATACGGTCGAGATAGTCCGGATCGTCCAGCGGGTCGTATCCGGGGCGCAGGTGCGCGTTGATGAAGTATGCGGCGATCTGCGGCTTGGTGGTGGCGAATCCACGGTCCAGTTCCCACTGCGCCTCTTCGAGCAGCAGCGCCGCCAGCGCGCAGTCGGTGAGGACATCGGCCAGCCGGCGTGCGTGCGCCTGCTGCGCGTTGACCGGCAGGGCGGCGATGCGGGCCAGTAGATCGGCTCCGCGCTCCACCGCCAGCGCGACTACCGCCCTGTCATGTGCCAATGCCGGAGCGGTCACGGCGTCGAGTCGCTCGCCCAGCCAGCGCAGGAACGGCTCGTGCAGTCCGTATCGCTGCATGTCGCGCTGCACCTGCAAACACAGCACGTTATGGGTGCCTTCCCAGCTTTCGAGCACGACCATGTCGCGGTACAGGCGCGGCAGCACGCTGAACGACTCGATCGCGCCGTTGCCGCCCAGCACCTCGATGGCGCGGTGGACGACGTGCGAACCGCGTACGCTGGTGACGTACTTGTTGAGGTTGACCAGCACGCGGTACACCGCCTGTTCGTCCTCGCTGGCCCGGCCGGTCTCGATGCGGTCGAGCAGCGCTGCGAGCGCGAACCCGCTGGCGACGGCGGCGGTATATTCGCTCACGCAGTCGGCAATCGCTTCCTGCACCAGTGGGTACGACCCGATCGTCTGCCCGAAGGCCGTGCGATGCGCGGCGTAGCTGGCGGCTTCAATCGCGGCGCGGCGCATGACCCCGGCGCAGCTCACTGCGTTGAGCAATCGCGACGTGTTGAGCACCAGTTCGACCGTCGTTTTGAAGCCGTGATCGAGTGGGCCGAGCGGGTAGGCGACCGCCGCGTCGAAATCGAGTTCGGCGCTGGCGAGTGTCCGCGTGCCGAGTTTGTCTTTGAGCCGCCGGATGAAGAAACTGTTGGTTGTGCCGTCGTCCAACAGGCGCGGCACGACGAACACGGCCAACCCGCGCGTGCCGGAAGGTGCGCCGTCCGGACGAGCCATCACCAGAAACTGGTCGGCGTTGATGTTCGAGCAGAACCACTTCTCGCCCGTCAGGCGGAACGTGCCGTCGCCGTGACCGGTCGCGCGCAGCGCATTCGCGCCGACATCGCTGCCGCCTTGAACCTCGGTCAGGAACTGCGCGCCGTGCTGCATGGTGTCGTAGTTCGGGTCGACCAGCGGGGCGAGGAAGCGTGCCTTGAGCGGCTCGCTGCCCACGGTTTGCAGCGCGCGGATCAAGCCGGCGGTACAGGCGATCGAACAGCAGTGGCCGCCCTCGCCATTGTGCGAGAGCAGGTAGAACAGCGCCATCTGTTCGACGGTATGCCCGGGCTTGGCTTGCAGCGCGAGTATGTCGGACGCCCAAATCAGCGCCCCGGCGCGGTCGTGATTGGGATGAAACTCGATCCCTTCGGTGCGCCGGCCGATGCCGTCATAGCGGTCGAGGCGCGGGTGATTGCCGATCAGGTCTTCATCGCGCGCCCAGCGGTCGAGGGCGGTAGCGGCCTGCCCGCCGAACCGCGTCAGGTTCGCTTCGGCCCGCGCGTAAGCGGCATCGCCCATCGTGCGGCGCAGGACGGACTGCAAGTTGGTGTCTGCCGCGAAGAAGTTGGCGGGTTTGCCCGCTTCCCACGCGGCGAGATCGGCACGGCCCTGTGCCGCGGCGTCGACGGTCATCGCTCACCCCCGATCTGGAGAATTCTCCAGTACGTCGAACAAGTTGCGGATGGTGTTCTCGTGCACGCGCTCCCAATGGCGCGGCGAGCTGTTGGTGTTGTGCGGCGACAGCATCACGTTGTCCATCTTGCGCAGCGGGCTGTCGGCAGGGAGCGGCTCGTGCTCGAAGACGTCGAGGGCCGCGCCCGCGATCTGGCCCGCCTCGAGCGCGCGGATCAGCGCCGGCTCGTCCACGATCGGGCCGCGCGCCGTATTGATGAATACAGCGGTCTGCTTCATCAACAAGAAGCTCTCGTCGCTCATCAGGTGATAGCTGGTCGGGTTGAGGTCGCAGTGGGTGGTCACGAAGTCGCTTTCGCGCAGCAGGTACGGCTTTTCGACCATCGTCACGTTGTGCTTGGCGATAAATTCCGGGTCGATCGGCTTGTTGTCGTTGCCGAGGATGCGCATGCCGAAGGCCGCCGCGCGCCGGATCACCGCCTTGCCTACGTCGCCCACGCCGATCACGCCGAGCGTCATCTCGCCCAGCGTGCGTCCGTTGATCTTGTGCCACACGCCGGCTTTCATGCTGCGGTCGAGCCACGGCAGGTTGCGGGCGTAGGTCAGCATGTAGCCCAGCGTACTATCGGCGACCGGCTCGCTGAAGGCGTTGGGGGTGTTGCGCACGGCAATCCCGAGGTCGGCGGCGGCTTCGCGGTCGATCGAGTCGATCCCGGTGCCCCATTTGCTGATGACCTTGAGTTTGGTCGCCGCTTCGAGCACGCGGCGTGTGAAGCGATCGTCACCGGTAATGGCCCCGTGCATTTCGCCGATAAACGGCAGCAGGTCGGCCTCTTCGAAGCGCTCGTTGACCGGCGGGATAAACAACTCCGCGCCGCGCGCCTCCATATCGGCGCGAAAGCGGTCGATTATGGGCTGCATGTAGGGGGCAGAAATCAAGACGTTCCAACGTTTGTCATTCATGACAGGTCGTGCTCCAAGCGGCGCAGAAAAAGGAACTCTCCGACGACAAAATCCAGCTCCTCGTCGATGTCCCACGCTTCGACGCGGTCGATCTCGAACATCAACGGGCGCTCGCCAACGCGGTTGCGCCGCCGTTCGAGGTCGGCGCGGGTGAATACGTAGAAGTTCGAGTTTTCGAGGAACATCGGCGGCAAATCCTGTGTGCGAAGCAGGATTGCCGGGTTGTGGTTGACCGGCCTACCGAGCTGATCCCACAGCCGCGTCTGTAAGCGCGTGACGCTGAACATCGAGTCGCACGCCGGGTACTGGCCGAGGAATGCATCGAGCGCGCGGTCGATCGTCTGTGCGCGCAGCAGCGGGTTGGTGCTGTGGGTCTGCAGGTAGAAATCGGCCGGCACCTGCGCGGTGGTATGCAGCAGCACCTCGTTCATCGGCGTTTCGCCCGCGCGCAGGTGCTCCGGGCGCTCGACCACGACCACTTGTGGGAAGTGCCGCGCCATTTCCTTGGCGATCACGGCGCTGTCGGTGTCCACCACAACGCGCGTAATGCGCGGGCACGCGCTGAGCGTCTCGACGATGTGGTGGCACAGCGGCTTGCCGGCGAACGGCCGATAGTTCTTGCCGGGTACGCGCCCGCTTTGGTGGCGCATGGGAATCAAGGCGGCGATGGTCGGTGAATTCATGGCTTTACCAAACGTTTGACACGACGGGCAGCACGGTACCATGGGGCTTGTTCGCGGCGCGCGCGCCGCAGTTGACGGTCGAGATCGGCGAGCATGGCGGTGTCGAAGTGGTCCTGCCAGTCGTCGATTTCGCCTGCGCGGAACAACTTGTCCTCGGCTTCAGCCTCGCCGTAACGCTCGCGCAGGCTGTCGATGTGGGTCGCGGCGCGTATCTCTGCGATCCGCTCCGGCGTGGCCTTCGCCCCGACGAACCACGCAATCTCGCGCACGTGGTTTTCGAAGTCGTATTGAAGCCGTTCGTACGACGCGACGAAGACCTGCCGTGAGCGCGGCGCCGCCCAAAGCGCGTGATAGCGGACAACGTTCAGCGCCAAGGCCCGCCCCAGCGACCAGTAGTAGGTGGCGAAGTTGCTGGTGTAACCCTCGGTCCGCCGGCGGTGATAGTACGCAGAAACGACCACGTCGCGGATATCGAGCGTGATGTCGAAGACACGCACCGACGGATGCGCCAGCAGCAGGTCGCGCTGGGCACGCTCACGAGCGTGATTCGTGGCGAGGTAGTTGTCGTCGGGCTTGAGGACGGTCAGAAAATCGGCCAGCTTGTCTGCGCGCAGCGACGGATTAAGCCACGACGATTCGAGATACTCCGCCGGCGGCGTCGGAAAGTCCGTCAGTTCGCGCAGGATATAGAACAACCACGTCGAACCGTTCTTCACGGCCCCGTTGGCGACGATCAACATCAGGACGTCCGCTCCTGTTCGGCTGGCGGTGCGTCGTAGTGGATGCGCAGGTCGTCTGGGCGCGTGGGCGCAGGCGCAGCAGCCAGCCGACGATCGGGATAGTAGAAGCGCCGACGCAGGTGGTCGTCCAGCGTGGCCGTCGACCGATACCCCTGAAGCGTGCCCCAGAACTGCGCCAGCCGGAATCGCAGGATACCGTACGCTTCGCGCGGGAGGACGCCAGCGCGCAGGGCTGCCGCCCAATCGGCGGCGGTATTCCCCAGCCACAGTCTCACGAAGTCGCCGACGTCGAACGTAGCCTGCGGGAAGATGCGGCGATAAGCGATGGCTTCGCGGCGGTAGCGGTTGGCGATCTGCTTCCATGTCTCTTCGTGGACGTGGACGATTTCGGCGTGCGGCTCGTACGTCAGGCCCCATCCTGCCGCCAGCGCCCGGCGCGCCCAGTCGAGATCTTCGAGGCCGGTCAGCGTTTCGTCGTACGGCATTTGCTCCCACACCGACCGACGAACGGCGCAGTTAGCGTTGTTGCAGAACGGGTGTTTCTGATATTCGGTGCGTTTGTCGGGGAACCAGCGCGCGAAGACGCGATGTTCGGCGTAACGTGTCCGCTCATCGCCACGCTGTTTGCCGTAGACCAGCGCGATCTGCGGGTCGGAAAAATGCGCCGCCAGAGTCTCCAGCCAATCGCGGTAGACGGGATAGACATGTGCGCTGGCGAATACGAGCACATCACCCGTTGCGGCGGCGCACCCGAGGTTGAGCGCGCGGCCAAAGCTGAACGCCGACGGCTCGATCTCCACCAGCTTCACCGGGTAGCGCGAAACGATGTTAACCGTCGCGTCGGTCGAACCTGAGTCGACAACGACGATCTCCACGTCCGGCCATGTCTGTGCGAGGATGCCGCTCAGCAGTCGACCGATGTGGCGCTCTTCGTTGTAGCAGCGGATGATGACGGAGACACGCATAGTCTTGCCTCACCGGCGCATACGGCGGGCCGCGCTGCGCAGCATGCGGTGCAGGACGCGCGGCGGCGCGGGTGGCTGACCAACCTTCGCGACCAGATCCACCGGGATTGGCGTGGGAAGGGCAGGCAAGCGCGTGTCGGTTGCACTCATCGGGTAACCCAACAGCGCCATCAGTCCGCCGGCCTGCCGCAGCACGCGCTGCTGCTGCTGGTAGGTCAACCCGGTGACCCATTGGCGCGCTGTGCCCTGCCGCACATGGCCGGGGCTGCTGGCCTGCATCGACTCGAACTGCACGTCGGCTTGCACGCCAGCGATCAGGTCCGGCGTCGGCTCGATGCCCAGCCCGTGGCACAAGGCTTCGAGCTGGCCGGGTAGATCGTCAAGCAGGCGCTCATAGAATAGGATGATGATGTCGAAGGCCGCCGCGGCCATGACATGGCCGGCAACGTGTCGGCGCCATGCCGAGATGTGCTTGTCGAGCCAGGCGTCCAAGTAGGCTTCCGGCGTGGCGTGTTCGGTCGGGTAGAACTGCTGCATGTACGGCGTGAACGCGAAGCGCGACATGGACTGAATGACGTCTCGCGGATCGCGGATGATGTAGACGATTTTGTCGAATTTCGGGAACAGGGTACGGCTGAGCGGGGTCACCTGCGAGTGCGTCCACACGTGCGTCGTGTGTGCCAGATACGCGTCGATATCGTCGACCGGCCAGCGATAGATCGAGCTGATGCGATACCACACCTGCGTGTCAGTGATGTCGATGGTGTCGATCGACGCCTGTTCGGGGTAGCTCAGCGGCCATGCGCGCGCAATCGGGTAGATCGGGTCGGTCTCGATGTAGGTCGATAGTTCCGCGCCGGACCGCCGGAGGATGCTCTGGATGATCCGGTACAACCAATAATTGCCGCTCTTGGCGACTCCGGACTGCAATATCTTCACGGCTGTTCCTGCCTCAGGGTCAATACGGCGCGGTATGATTCGTAGCATGCCTCGACGTCGTCTTGATGGCGCTTGAACAACTCGCGGGTTTCGGCGGGGTCGTCACTCGAGCGGTTAATGCGCTCGCTGATGAACGGCGTATTGCCGCGGCGCTTGCGGTCGGTCACCGCGGCGATCTCGGCCAGCAGGTCCGGCTCTACTGCCCGCTTGTCCGGCCAGATGGACCCGAAAATCCGTGTTAGTGTGCCTTCCAAGCCATCTTCGAGTTCCTGGTAGTCCACAATCAGGCCGGGGTAGCTGGCGGCACAGCGGTGCATCGAGTCGAAGATGCGGCGCATGTGTGGGAACACCTCGTCTGGCGAGATGTGCCAGTTCCACTCGGGATTGCGCGCCTTGTACGCCAAGAACGACAGCAGCGAAGCACGCGGGTCGCGCACCTGATACACCATGCGAATGGTCGTTGTCGCCTCTAGTTGGCGCAGCTTGCCAATGAATTTGTCTAAGTCGTGTTGAAAAAAGTGCGGGTGAAACTTCTCAAGAAAGAACGGCGGCAAGTTGCGGGTCGGGCTGGTCAGCGCCGACATGAGCGCAAAGCGGGGCAGCAGTTCCCATTCGTTGGGCCGTACCTCGACGCGCGTTGCGTTCTCGACGTTGCCGCGCAGGTCTTGCGGGTAACGACGGCCGCGCAGCCCCAGATACGAGAATACGTCGGCCTCGGTCTTGAGCATGATCGCCGGATGACAGCGCATGGCATCGAACAGCCACGTACTGCCGGAGCGCGGGTTGGTGAGCAGCAGGGCCAGCCGCTCCGGCAGCCTTCCGGTGCGCTCGCGCTGCTCCATCTCGCGGCGAAGCCGCCGCACGACTCGACCGATCACTGGCGGCTCCGATATGAGTCGAGCAGCGGATCGACGGCCATCAGGGCTTCCACCTTCGCGCGATCTTCCTCGGTGTCCACGCTGTAGACGTCGTACTGCGTATACACCATGCGGACGTCGTACCCGTGTTCGAGCACGCGGTTCATGTCGACCGACTCGGCGATTTCCAGCGGCGTTGGCTCCAGTTCGTTGAACTCAAGCAGGAATTCGCGCCGGAACGGGATGATGCACACCTGCTTCAGCTTGGTGACGCCTTCACCGCCCTTGCGCCGAGACGGGATTGCCTCACGCGAGAAGTACAACGCGTTGTTGTGGCGATCCACAACGACCTTGACCTCGTTGATGTCGTCGTGTTCCTCGCCGGTCTTGAGCGGTGCCATCAGGTTGACGACACGCACGCTGTCGTCTTCGATCATCGGCTTGAGCGCCTCGTCGATCATCTCCGGGCGCAGCATCGGCTCGTCGCCTTGGATCATCACGACGATGTCGACCGGCCGGCCGGTCATGTGCTCGATCTTGACGAGCGCTTCGGCGGTACGGTCGCTGGCGCGCTGGTGCGACTCGCTGGTCATGATGGCCGTCGCGCCGATGGTATGCGCGTAGTCCGCAATCTCCTGATCGCAGGTGGCGATGTACACTGCGTCGAGCGTCTCGCTCATGGCGCTGCGGAAGTAACAGTGCCCGACCATTGGCACACCGGCGATTTCCCGCAGCGGTTTGCCGGGGAAACGGGACGATCCCATGCGGGCGGGGATGATACCGACGATATGCAGGTTGTGGCGCATTCGATGTCCTCTTTAGCGTTCTGCGCGGGGACTTTAGCCAGCCCCAACGCCGAAAGTCACTGCTTGATTATACCGTTTGGCTAGCGCCGTTTCGCGGGTCGCAGTCCGAGTGCCTGCAATACCCGTTTGCCCGACCGCTTCACTCGCTCCATTACGGACGGGGCAACCGGCTTGGACCGGCGCGCGGCGCGTTCACGTTGAATACGCGAGACGAGCGCGTCGTCTGGCGCATTGTCGGGCGTATAGCCTTTTGCCTGCATCGCGTTCCGGCACACCGTGTCGATGATGACGATCTCTTCGGCCGCCATGCGCTGCCGGTAAATTCCGCGCCGGTCGACAATCTTGCCGGCGCTGTTGAGCTGCTTGCGCACGCTCTCGCGCTCGATGGTGACCTGCGCATACGTGTCGCTGAAGCGGTCCAGCACGGTGAGGTCGGTGAGCAGGCCGGCGTGCTGCATTATCGCCTCAAGCACGCGTTCGGTGTCGCCGATCAAGTCCTCGTAGCGCACCGTGATCATGCGCGACTCGGACACCAGCGCGTCGGTCAATGCGACGACGTCGTTCCAGCGGTGGCCGCGTTCCAGTACCAGCACACTGCGCTCAAGTCCCGGTTCCAGCTCGCGGAAGCGCACCGGCGAACTGGCGACATCGCGCGGGTCGCGCAGGACGTGGATAATGCGCGCGTCCGGAAATAAACGCAGGATCGCGTCGATGTGATATACGTGCCGCGGCGTCTTTTCCAGCCATCGCGACGCGGTGCTGTCGGCCGGCTTGAGGTCGCTCATAACGACATCCAGTAGGCGGGCCGCGCCCAATTCACCGCGATCGGCAAGCGAGTCCAGTGTGCCGCGCGCGGCCGCGCTAAGCTCGATTCCCGGTTTGCCGGCCAACCGCCGAACGATCTGCGGCAGATCCGCGCGGCTGATCGAGCGGGTGTCCCACTGCGGCACGCCTTCGAGCACGTGCGTGTACAGGTGTGTCTCCGGGCCGCTCCAGATGTCGGGGTGTGCCGACAGAAGCTGCTGCGCCAGCGTCGTACCTGAGCGTGGATGTCCAACGATGAACACCGGGCGCTGGCCGTCGAGAACCGGCGAGAATTCACTCATTCACACATCCCGAGCACGCGCTCGTACAGCGCCTTCGCCGTCGTGTCGATGAACTCCGCTTCTTCCGGCGGGAGCATACTGCCCCGTTTGCGCGGTTCGTCGATGACGCCGTAGTCGGTGGTGCGGAAGGCGGTATTGGCCTTGATCGGCTGGCCTTGAAAGGTCGGCTCGGTCAGGCTCGGATGCCAGTCGAGGCCGGACCAATCGGCAAGACGGCGCATGACGCCTGCGGTATCGCGCAGCAGTTCGTCGAACGAGACCAGGCGCACCTTGTCGGGATAGTTCGTCTTGTTGGCGATCATCGACTCGGCCGATTGCATCCAGATCGGCAGCGATGCCTGCGGGTTCGGGTAATTCTCCGGCCCCTTGCGATGCGACGAGGCGTACCACCCTTTCGGCTCGCGAATCACCGACACAAGCCGCCCGTCCGGATAATCGCGGAAGAAGCGGTCGACATTATCGGCGCGCATGCTCACGCGCGGCACGAATGCGGTCACATACGTCTTGGCTTGGAACAGCCCCTGATAGTCGAGCCACGCATTGAAGTAGCTGGTGAAATACGCGTCCAGCACGTCACGCTGGGTCGACGCCCTGATGAGGGTATCGCACGTCACCGAGAAGATCTCACGCTGCAAATTGCTGAGAAATACGAACGGGAAGATATCCGCCTTGTCATAGCTCGCGGTGTCCGGCGACTTCAGGTAGCCAGTGACAAACAGCCTCTGCACACGGCGCTCGAACAATTGCTCGAACCACTGATCGGCGTCGGCGGTCATGCTGAGGTCGGGGTAGGTGTACTTGTCCGGGCGGCCAATGTTCAGCTCGTCCGGGTGGGCGAGACACTGGGGATGGCCGTCGAACAACTGACTCATCAGCGTGCCGCCGGACCGCTGCACCTGCGACATCAGCAGCAGCGGCTGATTGACCGGCACAATATGCGCAAGGCGTAGTTTATAGATCTGGGCGATCTCGTTCACCGGGTCGCGAAACACACCCAAGTATCCCGGTCCTTCTGGGGGCATCTCGGGATTCTGCTTCCACGGTTTGTTTGAGCCAGTTGACGGCTTAGAAAGGGGTGCGCCTGCGATAATTCGGCCGAGTCTGCGCCGCGCACGCTGGACTATCGTCATGATTTGCCCTCGAGTCGCGTTATCAGCATGTCGACATAGCGCTGAAGCACGTTCTGGTCCGGGTAATCGATCATCTGTGAGAGAAACCGGCGTCGATCCTCCTCGCTGTAGAGCCGCAGCGTTTTATTTCCGCGCAGCGTAACGATTGCGTCGTACAGTTGATCTTTGTAGTTGAGCGCGACAGACGGAATGTAATGGGCGACGGTCGACACGTTGGCGTGCAGGTATTCCAGCGCCAGCAGCGGCTTGTTGAGGCGGATCGCTTCAAAGGAGATGCTCGTTCCCAGCTCAAGCACGGCATCGCACCACGCCAGCAGCGATCCGCTGTGCACGTCGTTGTAGACGACCTGCAAATTGGGCGCGCTCATCTGGTTCAGGCGGCTGACGTCTTCATTGGTGATCATGTGCTTATTGTCCGGCCGGCCCCCGCGTGTGTGGTGCTTGACGACGAGGAAGACGTCCGGAAACTGGGTGCAAATCCTGACCGCTGTACGCACCTCGTCCCAGAAGATCGGGAAGACCGTGTTGCGCAAGAACATGACCAGCTTGAGCTTCCCCGCGGCCGCCGGATTTTCGTATACCGGCATGATCCCGGCCAGTACGTCCATCCATTCCTTGTTGTAGCGCGCCGAACCCAACACCTTGAGCTGAGAGTCGTCGCGGAACGGTACGTAGCGCTCGGCCGTCAGCGGGTTCGGCACCACCACGACATCGGTCGGATTGTTGCCGAAGTGCTCGACGGACGTGTAGTTGATGTCCGCCAGTTTGAACATTTTGTTGTAGTACGGACTGTCGCCATGCGGAAGCGCGACGTTACCAAATCCGAATTCCCTTCCGACATTGCAGAGTAGTTCAGCGAAGCGTCGGCTTCCTGGCGCAAGGGAAACCCAGTCGAAGACGATCAACCCCTTATCAACGCCGGAAAACAGCGTAGCGAGCATTTCACGAATCGGTTCGGGTTCAAGAATGACCTTGACTGACGGCTTCGTTCGTTTGAGTCCAAGCAGGCGCCGGAAATACCCGCGTATGCGCATGCTCAGTGGACGCGCGGCGGATTTTTCGATCTGTTCCTCGCCTTCGACTGGCGCAGCGGCGCCAAGAAACTCCCTGATGTGATGGACTTCGACCCGTGGCAGGGTGCGCATAAAATCAATCCGGTAGTCTTGCGCAAACTCGGACCCGGTGCGCATGACTACGGTAACGTGTACGTCGGTCGACGTCGACAGCTTCCACACAACGGGCGTCAGGTGGTCAACGTCGTTATATGCCCGCATAAACACGACGACTTTGCGGACTGCCATCTACAACGCCTCAGGCTTTCTATTATCGACCTGAACGGAGTCCCATACCGCTCGTGGCCAGATCAGGCCGGACCCATCGCTCGGAATACGTCCGGTGCCGTGAATGTCGGCCGGCGCGACCTCAAACGTGATCGCCTGCGAGATCTGATCGACCGTCGAACCGCCCCGCTCGTTCGCGGTGCTGTTGGTTCGTAGAGCGATATCAACGTTGTACTCTCCGGGGCTGAGGATGCACTCGGGCCACGTGCATGTATGGCGCTGCTCGCCGAGAAAGGTTAGGCCGCGGTTGAGCTGCACCTCGGTACTGAACTTCACCATTCGCTGTTCGCGTTCGGTATTGATCGACAGCGTAATGTAACTATTCGCGTAACTGCGGTCTTCCGTGTTGAGCGACACCTCGAGCGTAAGCGGGTCACCGACGCCAATGACCGGGGTCGGTTCTCCCGCCCCGTTAAGTACTCGTACGCGTGTCAGCGTAGGCGTTGAGCCGCGCTTGCGGCCCGGATGCGCCGTGAGGTCGGCGGTGGAGGTCGCCTCGCCGGCGTGGTTCCGGTTCAGGTACTCCATAATGACGCGCTCGGCGTTGTCGAGCATCGCTATCCGACCGCCCTCAAGCAGTATCGCGCGGTTGCACAGGTTCTGGATCGACGCCATGTTGTGGCTGACGATCACGACCGTTCGGCCCTTGCCGGTCACATCGCGCATCTTTCCCAGCGACTTGCGCCGGAATTCGACATCGCCGACCGACAGCACTTCATCGACCAGCAGCACTTCGGGCTCGAGATGGGCGGCGACGGAAAACGCGAGGCGCACCTGCATGCCGCTCGAATAGCGTTTCACTGGCGTGTCGATGAACTCTTCGACGCCGGAGAACGCGACAATCTCGTCGAACTTCGCCTTGATCTCGGCGTTCTTCATGCCGAGGATCGTGCCGTTCATAAATACGTTCTCGCGGCCGGTCAGTTCGGGGTGGAAGCCGGTGCCCACCTCGAGCAGCGAGCCGACGCGCCCGCGAATGAGTGCGCGCCCTTCGGTCGGTGCGGAGATTCCAGTGAGGATCTTGAGCAGCGTGCTCTTGCCGGCGCCGTTGCGGCCGATGATGCCCATGACCTCGCCCTCTTGGACATCGAACGAGATGTCCTTGAGCGCCCAGAATTCTTTCTCGGCGAAGTCGGGAAGTTGGTTGGCGATCAGCGAACGCACGCGGCGAAACGGTCCGGTCAGCAGGTTGACGAACGCAGTCGTCAGGTCGGTGTCGGCCAGTTGGGCTTCGCCGATGCGGAACATCTTGCCGAGGTTCTGTACTTCGATGGCGTTCATGCAGAGGCCCTAGATCAAATCCGCGAACGTGCTTTCCGTCCGCCGGAAGTAGTACAACCCGCCGATCAGCAGCAGAATGGACATCGCGGCTGAGATGAGCACGTAAATGCCGGGAGCGGTGTCGACCCCGAGCAGCGCCCAGCGAAATCCTTCGATCACGCCGGTCATCGGGTTGAGCGCGGCCAGCACCTGAAAGACACCATCCAACCGGCTGATCGGGTAGATGACCGGTGTCAGATAGAGCAGGATGCGCACCAAAAAGCCGATCGCCACGGCCACGTCACGGAATCGCACGTTGAGCGCCGCGAACCACAGGCTCAGCGATAGCGCGACAGTGAACGACAGCAGCAGCAGCAGCGGAAGCCAAACGACGTTGGCTGTGATCTCGTAGTTGCGTACGGCGTGATTGAAGGCGTTCAACGCCAAATCGGAGTTGATGAACGGGATCGCGTGATTGACGACAAGCGGCGAGACGGGCGCGACCGCCGCAGCAAAGTAGATGTAAAGGATGGCGAGCATGACCGTGCCCAGGAAGAAGTCGACCAATCCGGACAGGATAGCCGTGACGGGCAGGATCAAGCGCGGGAAGTAGATTTTCTTGATTAGGCTGCTGTTCGAGTTCAGGCTGGTTGACGCTTTAGAGAGGCCGCTCGAGAAGAAATTCCACGGCAGCAGCCCGACATAGCTGAACAACGGATAGGGAATGCCGTCCGACGGCATGCGGGCGATGCGGCCGAACACGAAGCTGAACACGATCATCGTGATGAACGGCTGAAGGATGGCCCAGAAGATGCCCAGCACGGTCTGCTTGTAGCGGATCTTGAGTTCCCGGAAGATCAGAAACAGCGTCATTTCGCGGTACTGCCACAGTTCACCGAGGTTCAGCGGCATCCAGCGTTTGGGCGGCTCAATAACCCGAATCACCGGTTCGGCGGCTTCGGTCACAGGAGGTGTAGCAGTTGACATAGTGCGATGCGGTGTCCGGTCAAGCTGAACGGCAATCATAGCATACGGCCCCGGCACCGTCTATTGCGGCGGCCGGGGCCGTAGTCGTCGTTCAGTCAACGCCTACCGCACGCGATCACTCCACCCACGCGCCGGGGAAGTACATTTCGTCGTCGAACGTGAGCTGGGCGAAGCCGTTGGTCAGCAAGTCGTAGATGAAGATGTTGTAGCCCTCGAGGAAGTTGCTCGCATAGGCCATGTAGCGCGTGTCCGGGCTGAAGACCGGGTGGATTTCATCGATGTCGGGCGTGCGCGTAACCGGGATGATGGTGATCAATCCCTCAATGGTGCGCAGGACGATGTCGCCGTTGCCGGTCTCGGGGTTTTCGTTGACATACGCCACCAGCTTGCCATCGGGCGACCAGCGCGGCATCTTCTCGATCGTCGCGTTGCCGTCCGTCGTCCAGTCTTCACGGTTGCCAGTCAACAGGTCGAACATGACGAGGTCGGTGCCTTGCGATGTCGAGATGCCGTCCGTCCGCACAGCGACAACCTTGGTTCCGCCCGGGGAGATGGTCGGCATATCGTAGTTGAAGCCGTCGGCCGGCGTGATGCGCAGGATCTTATCCCCCGGCCGCTGTGAGTCGAAGACGTACACGCCCCGGTTCTCCTGCGCGTCCAGCGCGCTGAAGACGATCAGCCGGCCATCGGGCGTGAATTGCGGCCAAGTCGTCTCGGAGAACACGGTACCCGTCCCTGCCCATTCGTCTTCCAGCAGCGTACTGAAGGTCGTGATCGGGTCGACGACCGACAGCTCGTTGGCGAAGATGTCCGGGAAGAAGCGGCGGTACACGATGCGGCTTGTACTGACCGCGCTGACCTGATCGCCGCGGTTGGTGCCGGACACTTGGCGAATTGTGCCGTCGTCGACCGAGATGAAGATGACCGGGAAATACCCATCGTTGGTCGCGGCACGACCGCCCCACCCGATGATTTGGCCGGGGAGGCCTTCAGGCCGGGGCACGGGTGTCTCCGTCAGCGTCGGGGTGATGGTCGGGGTTGCCGTGTTTTCCGGCGGCAAGGTCGGGCGCGGTGTGAACGTGTTGGTCGGAACCGCCTCGTAGGTCGCCGTGATGTCGATGATCGCCTGCACGGCGGCTGTTGCGGTAGCGGCGTCCAGCAGCGCGACGGCTGTCGAGGTGTTCCGCTGATCGACCGCGAACTGGGTGAGTTCGAGCAACTCTTCGCTAAGCTCTTCCTGACGAGTCAGGATATAGACGCCGATTACCACGATGGCGATCGCCATGATGGCGATCAGCGCCACGATAACCCGGCGCATACAGCCTCTGTCGCGCTTCTGTGTGGTCGGGTCCTCGCCGATCGAACGGCTGATCGCGAGCTGACCCTCCAGTTTGGCCAGCGCTTCCTGAGCCGGCGCGTTGAACGGCTCGAGATTGACGATGTTCATCAGCGCCACGCGCCGTTCGTCAATGTCGGTCGTGATGCGGGCCAGCAGCGTCCAGGCGCGCGCGTTGCCTTCGTCCTGCTGCAAGACTTTCAAGATCAGCTCGCGCGCTTCGTCACGCTTATTGGCTTTGGCGAGCTCGATCGCTTGTTTCAGCAGGGCGTCGTGGGATGGCGGCATAAGGAGTCCTCAGCAGTTGTTGCGGTTAGTTCGGGTCAAGGCTGCGCGGCCGGAACACCGCGGACAGATCGATGCGGAAGCTCGACGTGATACGCTGCATCTCCGTGCCGTTGTCACGCATGACGTAGGTCTGGAAGCTCGCTTCCTCACGATTGGAGACGAACACAATCCAACGTCCATCGGCGCTGTATGACGGCGACTGGTCTTCCGCGCCGCCGTCGTCAATTGTGACCAGTAGTTCGTTGTTACCGGTGGCGTCCATCGTGTAGATGTCGCCGTCTCCGCGGCGGTCGCTGGCGAACACGACAGTCGATCCATCAGGCGACCACGCGGGCGAGTAGCTGCTGCTGCCGGCATCGGTGGCCTGCATCGCACTGCCGATCGGTTCGCCGGTCTCGGTCACACTCAGGAAGAACAGCTCGGTCGTGCCGTCACCGGCGAACTCCGCGGAATACACGATCATATCGCCCAGCGGCGACCACGCCGGATCGAACTCGGCGAAGTCGGTGTTGGTCACGCGCTGCAGCCCGATGCCGTCCACACCGACCACCCACAGGTCGGCAGCCGAACCCGGCCCGCTGCTGCTGAAAATGATGTACTGGCCATCGGGCGAGAAGGTCGGGCTAGAGGTGTCGAGCGCGCCGGTCTGCGTGATCGGGCTAGCGGCGTTGGGATCGGTGAGGTTGCCGACGAAAATCTCGGAGCTGATCGAACCACCGTCTTCGCCGAGAATGTCGCGAACGAACGCGAAGTTCTGCCCATCGGGGGCAAATGCCAAATCGCGTATGCGCTCGGCGATCAAACCGTCATCGCTGCCGTCCGCACGCACCGCATACAGGGCAGGCTCGGCGACTGCAGGGTCTTGACTGACGTAGTACACATCGAACGTAGAAAGCTCGAGCGGCGGCGTGACCTGCGGCGTCGGCGTCGTGGTGGGCGTGACGGTCGGGGTAACAGTGGCGGGAAGCGTCGGCGCCGACCGCGTGATCAATTCGATCGGGACAGGCGTCGTCGAAGGCAGAGGGAGCGGCGTTTCGGTTGGAAGAGCGGTGTTGTTGATCTGCGCAGAGACGCGTCGGGTCGCGGTTGGGGTTGGCGTGCTGGGGTTCAGCGCGCCGCTGCCGAACAGAATGATGCCGACACCGGCTAACAACAGGGCGAGCGCGGCGATCACGAAAATAAGCCCGGTCATGCCGCTGCGGCGCCGCGGCGCGCCCGGCGTTAGGTTTGCCGGTCGCCCCCCGCCGACGTTGGCGGGTCGCAGCGTCGATTCGTCGCCCAAGCGCGAAAGCGCCTCCCGCGCACGCTGGTTCCGCGGGTTGATCTCAAGCACACGGCGCAAGTAGTCGCGACGTTCGTTGGCATTGGTCGCAACGGTCGCCAACCAGATCCACGCCAGTTCGTTACGTTCATCTTGGCTGACGACTTCTTCCAACAAGCGGCGCGCCGTCGCGCGGTCGCCCGACTTTGCGGCTTCGACGCCTTGGTTCAACTTGCGCTGGATGTCCGAGTTACCTGCCACGCAAAGCTCCTTCGCGTAAGTCGAGCTTTCCTAATAATACCCTACAGCATACCAATAATCGTCAATACTATCGCAAGGAAGGGCGCAACCAGAAGTAACGAATCTGTGCGGTCGAGCACGCCGCCGTGCCCCGGGATGACATTGAAACGCGGCAGGTGCGAGTCTTTGACATCGAAGTACCGTTTCAGGGCGCTTTCAAGCAGGTCGCCTATCACGGCCAGCGGTGGGCCAAGAAGCGGGATAATCAGCGACGACAGGGTGAGGCCGCCGGCCATCGCCAGTACAGCCGCGGCCAGCACGGCGCCGCCGACCAGACCGATCACCATGCCTTCGACGGTCTTCTTGGGCGAAATCCGCGGCGCGAGCGGGGTCCTGCCGAACATCCGTCCACCGAAATACGCGAACGTGTCGCTGCCCGCGGTAATCATAAGCGCCAGCAGCACGCCGAATACGCCCAGTTCGCGGCGCAGCAGCACCGTGATTCCGAGAGGGACAGCCACGTAGACCAAACCGAGAATGGTCATGAGTGCTGCGCCGGATGTCCGCTGCAAGAACCGCGCACCGATCAGCGCGCCGACCGCCGCGGCAACCAATGCCCCGACGACGACCGCAGTCTCACCCAGTTCGAACCCGACAACGATCACAGCCGCCGCCGGAGCACCGACCCACGCCACACCCTCGATCGGACGGCCATGCGCCAAGGCGCAGAATTCCACCACACCGACCATAGCGCCAAACGCCACGAAGATTGTCCACGGCCACTCGCCCCACGCGAGGCATGTGAGCGCGACGACGAGCCAAATCAGGCCGAAGACAAAGCGCTGCCCCATGTTGGACAGCGCCGAACGGCCTGCCGTCGTCGTGGCGGAAGTCGTCGATTTGGGACGTTGCATGCTGCGCACTGCCCTTCGCGGGCGGCCGAAAACCTCACCGAATTATAGCACCGAGATGAATCGGTACGTCAATCATGCCGGGGCAGCGCCGGGGGGCCGGCAGTGGTGCGGTACACTGTGTCACGCAAGTGCACAGAGGGATGAAGGAGACTGCGGAATGAAGTATCGTCAACTTGGAAGCCTATCGGTGTCGATCGTCGGCATCGGATGCAACAACTTCGGCGGGCGCATCGACGAACCGGCCGCCCATGCCGTCGTGCATGCGGCGCTCGACACCGGCATCAACTTCTTCGACACGGCGGATGTGTACGGCAGCACGAAGAGCGAGGAGTACCTCGGGCGGGCGCTCGGCGATCGGCGCGGCGAGGCGCTGATCGCCACCAAGTTCGGACATCGCATCGATGACCAGCGCAAAGGAGCGCACCCCGAGTACATCCGGCAAGCAGTAGAAGACAGCTTGCGCCGTCTTGGCACCGATGTGATCGACCTGTATCAGCTCCACACGCCCGATGCGACCGTTCCGATCGCCGATACGTTGGGCGCGCTAGATGACTTGGTGAAGGCTGGCAAGGTGCGCCAAATCGGGTGTTCGAACTTCACCGTCGAGATGCTGCAGGAGGCCGAGGCTGCGGTGAAGCCGGGGGCGGCGCGCTTCGTCAGCGTGCAGAACCACTACAGCCTGTTCCACTTCAAGCCCGAACTGCCTGTGATCGCTGAGTGCGCCCGCGCGAGCATCGGTTACTTGCCGTATTTCCCGCTGGCCAGCGGTCTGCTGACCGGCAAATACCGGCGCGGCGAGCCGGTCACCAGCGGCCGGTTAGCGAATTCGCCGCGCAAAGACCAGCTTCTCACCGAGGAGAACTTCGACAAGGTCGAACAGCTTACGGCGTACGCCGAGCAGCGTGGTCACACGATTCTGGATTTGGCGTTTGGCTGGCTGTTATGGCATCAAGTCATCCCGTCGGTCATCGCCGGGGCGACCAAACCCGAGCAGGTGCATGCCAACGCCGCGGCTTCGTCATGGATATTGACGGACGACGAGGTAGCCGAGATCAACGCGATCATGGCGTAGCGACCGTACCTGTATCGTTACCGGCATGCGCCGTGGGGCAGTCTTGCGCATGATCCGGGGGCGTGTTAAACCATTAGGCATGGAGACGATGTTGACCGCTTCGTGTTGTTGTACCGCCAAAACGCGCCGCTGCGGCGTGCGCATTGGCTGAGCAGCACCCGCAGGCGGATCACATCTACGCCTGCGACGATGTCGAGCCAGCCAAGCCCAGGCTGGCTCATTTCATTTCTACCGAGGAAGTCCACCGAGTTCGCACCGAGCGATATGGGAGGAATACGAAGCATGAATGATATTCAAGGCCGTGGTTACGCCAATCCTGATGTGTTGGTCTCGACTGGGTGGCTCGCCGAGCACCTTACCGATCCCAGCATCCGCATTGTTGAATCGAACGAAGACCCGCTGCTGTATCCGTCCGGCCATGTGCCCGGCGCGGTGCAGATCGACTGGACACACGACCTGAACGACCCCGTTCTGCGCGACTACCTCGACAAAGCCGGGTTCGAGGCGTTGATGTCCCGCAACGGCATCGGCAACGACACCACGGTCGTGTTTTATGGCGACAAGAACAACTGGTGGGCGTGCTATGCCTTCTGGGTCTTCCAGCTCTTCGGCCATACCAATGCGAAGGTGGTCGATGGCGGCCGTGCCAAGTGGGAGCTGGAAAAGCGCCCGCTGACGCGCGAAGTGCCGACCTATCCGGCGACATCCTACACAGCCCCTGAACGTGACGATACGGTAATCCGCGCGTTCCGCGATCAGGTGCTGGCGCACGTACGCGCAGGCAGGCCGTTGGTAGATGTCCGCAGCCCCGGCGAGTACTCCGGCGAGCTGCTGCACATGCCCAACTATCCGCAGGAAGGCGCACTGCGCGGCGGTCATATCCCCGGCGCGGCAAGCGTGCCGTGGGCGCGCGCTGCCAATCCGGAAGACGGCACCTTTAAGACAGCCGACGAACTGTGTGCGATTTACGAGGGCGAAAAAGGCCTCAAGGCCGACGACGATATCGTCGCCTACTGCCGTATCGGCGAACGCAGCAGCCATACGTGGTTCGTGCTCAAGTATCTGCTCGGCTATAAGAACGTGCGTAACTACGACGGCTCGTGGACGGAGTGGGGCAACTCGGTCGGCGTGCCCATCGAGAAGTAGCCATGTAGCGACGCGAGAGCGCAGGCCCGGAAGAAGATAAAGTCTGCCGGGCCTGCGTTTGCGTTTGGTACAATCGAACGTGACGATCACCACAACCTAAAGAGTCCCATGAGCAACTATCCACCCAAACTTGCCGAGCTGGTCGAGGACTTTCAGTCGATCACCGACCGCTCCGAACGTGCCGAAGCTCTGATTGAAATTGCCGACCGCTTCCCGGAGGTGCGCGTCCCGGCGCACGTCGCGCAGAAGCCGTATCCCGAAGAGAATCACGTGACGTTCTGCGAAAGTGACGCCTACGTGTGGGCCATCGACAATCCGGACGGCACGGTGAAGTATTACTTCGACGTGCTCAACCCGCAGGGCTTGTCGGCGATGGCGATCTCGGTCGTGCTGGACGAGGCGTACTCCAATCAGCCCGTTGAACATGCCGCGGCGCTCGATACCGAGCTGGTATTCAAGCTGTTCGGGCGCGAAATCTCGATGGGCAAGGGGCAAGGGCTGATGGGCATTATCGCCATGGTGCGCGGCGAGGCCCAAAAGCGCATGCAGAAGTCGAACTAGCCGGCCCCAAGTCTTCGCTATAATGATGCCGGGCAGAGGCCGCCACGGTGCCTCTGGCGAGCTGCGCAGACAGGACAACCCTCCATGACCCTCCATCTCTGGCACAACTTGGCTTCGGGGCCGTCCGCGCCCGACGTGATCTACGCGGTTGTCGAAGTGCCGAAAGGCAGCCGCAATAAGTACGAGTACAGCAAGAAGGCCGGCGTCATCAAGCTCGACCGCGTGCTGTACAGCCCTCTGCACTACCCGGGCGACTACGGGTTCATTCCGCAGACGTTCTGGGGCGACGGAGACCCGCTTGACATCCTCGTGATGATGAACGAGCCGACCTTTCCGGGCTGTGTGATCGAAGCGCGACCGGTCGGCATGTTCAAGATGATCGACAAGGGCGAGCAGGACTATAAGGTGCTGGCCGTCCCGGCCACCGACCCCAACTTCGACGAATACCGCGACCTCGACGACTTGCCGAAGCACTTCCCGAAGGAAGTCGCGCATTTCTTCACCGTATATAAGCACCTTCAAGGCACGGAAGTGACCAACGAGGGCTGGGTGGGCGCGGCAGAAGCCAAACAAGCCGTGTTGGAAGGCATTCGTTTCTACCGCGAGACGTTCCCGCCGGTCGGGCAGGGCGTTTGACTTAGGGCGCCGCCCCAAACCCCGCCAGAAGGCTTTCGCCCGCTGGACTTCCATTCATGCGATATTGGCCGCACGCGGCCGATTTCGCAGAACTTGGGTCAAGAGAGGTATGCACCCCTTGTCGCGATGTGGAGGCAAAGCCTCCGCACGAACGAAATCAAAAGCCCCGCCGTGCAGCGGGGCTTTTCTGTGTGCCGTGATGTCAGTGAACGCTATCGCTGCACGCCGGGCAGCGAGTACAGGTATCCGATCAACCCCAGAAGCTGCTCGTCGGTGAGCTGCGGATAACCGCCGCGGTACGGGTGCATGAAGCCGTCCGTTTCCGGATTGGCCGGCGGGTGGGCCGTAGTGAACATTTCAAACAAAGCCGCCCCGTTGGCATCCTGCAGCAGTTGGCTGTCCGCGAGAGCGGGGCCGTTGCTGGACACCCCTTCGCCTTGCAGGCCGTGACAACCCGCGCAGGCAAAGTTGTAGTTGAACTGCGCGCTGGTGAAGAACGCGTCCTCGCCACGATCGGCCGTTTCGTCACGCGGGGCGGTAATGCCCGTGAGCGGAATCGGTACGAATTCGGCTGCTTCAACAGGCTCCGTGACTTCTGGAGCGTCTGTCGCTGCGGCTTCGACGGTGGTATCGGTGGTCGAGGCGTCGGTTGTCGTATCCGTCGTCGACGTATCGGTCGTGTCTGATGTCGTATCGGCCGGGGCATCCTCGACGATCGGCACGTCCGGATTCAGGCTGCGGAGGTAGACGATCACCGCGGCGAGGTCTTGGTCGGTGAGCGATGGGTTGCCGCCGCGTGCCGGCATCGCAACGCCGGTGGTGTTCGCCGGGTCGGTCACTTGACGCCCGACTTTGACGAATTCGAGCAGTGCGGTATTGGAGTGCGTGTTCACGAACTCGTTGCCGATGAAGCTCGGCCCCAAGCCGCTGATGCCGCCGCCGTTGAAGCCGTGGCAGGCCGTGCACGCCGACGAGAAGATGCGTTCGCCAATGCTCCGGCGCGACGGGTCGAACATACTGACCTGTGTGGGCGCCGGTGTCGGGGTATTGGTCGGGCGCGGTGTGGGTGTCGACGTCGGCGGCGGGGTCGGCGTCGGCGGGACAGGCGTCGCTTCTGTGGCGCGCCGCGCGATGGCCGTCAAATCCGGCGTTGGCGGTTGAGGTAGCGGCGGTACGTACAGCGCGGCAAGAATCACCAACACCACGACAAGATTGATGATCAGGATGAGCGCGGCGAAGTTGCCTAGACCCGCATCGCGCGAGGAATCGTTCTGGTTGTGATCGGACATTGGGCTTCCCTGCCAATTTGAGACAACACATCATCACGTGGCATCCCGGTGGCTGCCACGACAGAAATCTATCTTATGCGGAGTGGCGAACTAATCTCAATGACCTTTGTCACAAAAAACCGGTGACGTTTAACCGCCAGAAATTCAGACCACAAAAGTACACTGTTCGGATGCAGGAGGCAAGGTCTCCTGTTATCATTCCGTCTTTGTGGAGCGCGCTGCTCCATGTCGTAGCACCGAGGAGAAATGAGCATGTCGAAGTTAGACCGCCGGAGCTTCATGAAGATCATTGGTGCGGGCGCGGCCAGCATCGGCGCAGGTGCGCTGATCGGACGCACCGACACCAGCTATGCCCAGACCGACCCGACCCCGGCCGGAGCGCCACTGACTCAAGAACAGCTCGACGCCGTAACCGAGATGGACAACCTGCACGCCGAAGGCGTACAGATCTTCCTCGACAATATCGGCAAGGATGAGCTGTACTGGCACCGTCCGCTTGAATTCACGATGGACGGCGACACCAAGGTCTTCGAGCTGACCTGCCAGATGGTCGATTGGGAGACGCGCGAGGGCGTCGTGTTCCCCGCCATGTCCTATAACGGTATCGTCCCCGGCCCGGAGATCCGCGTGACCGAGGGCGACAACGTCCGCGTGCTCGTGCACAACCAACTTCCGGAAAGCACTTCGGTCCACTGGCACGGCGTGATCGTCCCCAACAACATGGACGGCGTGCCGTTCGTCACTCAGCCTCCGATTAAGCCCGGCGAGACGTTCACGTACGAATTCATCGCCAAGCCGGCCGGATCGCACATGTATCATTCGCACCACAACGCGGCCGAGCAGGTCACCCGCGGTTTGTTGGGCGCATTCATCATCGAACCTGCTGACAAGTCGCGCGAGCCGCAGGTCGACGCCGACTACACGATGATCCTCAACGACTCGTCGCTGGGCTTCACCCTCAACGGCAAAGAGTTCCCGTACACGCAGCCGATTCTGGCGCGCAAGGGCGACAAGATCCGCGTGCGTTACATGAACGAAGGCCTGATGATCCACCCCATGCATCTGCACGGCATTCCGCAGTTGGTGGTCGCCAAGGACGGGTGGAACCTGCCGGTGCCGTACATGGCCGATACGGTCAATATCGCCCCCGGCGAACGGTACGACGTCATCATCGACTGCACTGAACCCGGATTGTGGGCGTTCCACTGCCACATTTTGACCCACGCCGAATCGCGCCATGGCATGTTCGGCATGGTGACCGTGCTGGGTGTCGAGGACGTCTAAGCCGGTTTCGTCTTTCTCACGACAACGCAAATGCCGCAGGCCCCGACGCGCCTGCGGCGTTTTCTTTTGGTGAAGTGCGGTCCCCGGATTTTGCGAACCTATCGTATATTCAGGATATGGAGTCTTTGCCAACACCCAAGGGGCGATTCGTGTTTCCAAAACGACTTGTTGCGATCATGCTGCTTTTTGTCCTGCTCGTGCCGGCGGCCGCTCAAACCGCCACAACGTCGCCGATCCTGACGATCGACGGCGACCTGTACCGGATTGACGGCAGCGCGGTGATCGCGTTGACCAACTCCGGCTACGTCACCGATGCGGTGCTTTCGCCGGACGGCCGGCTCGTCGCGTATGCTGACATCCCGCAGGTCGTGCGCGACGTGTACGAGCGCGGCGGCGGCATGAGCGGCCCGCAGCCCAACGACATCCACGTGCTTGACCTCGAAGCCGGTCAGGTACGCGTGCTCACGCTGCAGCCCGATCCAGCCTATTACGCCGACGAGAGTCAGCCGGACAACGTCTTCGCGCGGTCGGCCCCCGTGTGGTCGCCGGACGGCACAGGGCTGGCGTGGACGAATTATGCGTTCGACCTCGGCGCCGTTACACTCGGGACGTACAACCTGTTCACCGGCGAACTGCGCGAGCTGCCGCTCGACCTGCCGGAGTTGTACGGAATCCCCGGCCCGCTGCGCGTGTTGTGGCTCACCTCCGGCTTCGTCATACCCGCCTACGTCATCGATCAAGCGACCGGTCTCGAACGGCTTCAGATTCGGGTCTATTCGCCCGAAGACGGCAGCCTGATAACGGCCCACGACATCGAACCGGCTAGTGCCGAGCCGCCGTTTGTCGATCTGTTTGTCACGCAGGGCGACGCAGACTATTACGCACAGTACCGTGCGGACAGCGGGTCATGGCTGCTGACCGACATCGGCAGCGGCGAACGGTTCACGACCGCATTCAGCCCCATGCTGGTCAGCCGGGTACAGCCGGAGACGTCCGTGCGCTTTGCGCTTGGCGAATTGGTGCCGTACGAGAGACCGCTCGCCGGCCAGTCGACCACGCACTTCGAAGCGGCGATCTACGATGCGAATGGCGGGATCGTCGTCGGGTCGTACGACATCCTGTTCCCGGACACCGAAATGTCCAACGTGGTATCCGTGTCGCCGGACGGGCAGGCTGCGGCGTACCGTGTCTATAACCCGGACACGCGTGTGTACGACTCGTCGCAGGTGTTCATGACCGATCGAGGCCCGGTCGCCATTCCAGACGGCGCGTTCGTCGATGGCATGACATGGGGCGCGCAGATGTGGTGGTATCCGGCCGACGTCGTGCTGGAACCCTTTGAAGAAGTGGACGTTTTCGACTGTCCCGGGGCGCTCGCGCCGCGGCTGGTGACCGGCGGGCGGGCGGTTGTGCTGCCCGGCGCGCCAAACCGCATCCGCGGGACGCCGTCGATCAGCGGCACGGTTGTGGCGCAAATCCCGTCCGGCGAGACGTTCGACGTGCTGGGCGGGCCGGAGTGCGCCGACGGCATCGTGTGGTGGCGGGTGAGCTACGGCGGCGCGACGGGCTGGACAGCCGAAGGCACCGACGCCTACTTTGTCGAACCGCTGCGGTAGTGCCGCCACTGCGGCTGCATTGAGAACAGGTTCGCAGAGAAAGAAGAAAGGGACGACCGTGATCTACCGTCGGCTTGGCAAATCAGGCCTCAAAGTCAGTGCGATATCCTACGGATTCTGGGCCATGTTCAGTGGTCAGCCAGATATCGACTTGGTCCTGGAGTGTCTAACCGCGGCATATGACGCGGGCTGCAATTACTTCGACAATGCTGAGGTCTACGGTGACGGCCAATCTGAAATACTGATGGGCGCGGCGCTCAAGAAGGCGGGCTGGTCGCGCGATAGCTACATCGTGTCCAGTAAGGTCATGCATGGATCGTACGGGAAAGATGCCAGACCAACGCAACTGGGACTTAGCCGTAAGCACGTTTTCGAAGCCTGTCACCAAGCCTGCCAACGGCTGCAAGTCGACTATCTGGATCTGTATTTCTGTCATCGTCCCGACCCAGAAGTGCCCGTTGAGGAAACCGTGCGGGCGATGACAGAACTTATCTTGCGCGGCGATGTGCTCTACTGGGGTACGTCCGAATGGCCCGCCTCACTAATCATGGAGGCCTATACCGTGGCGCGTCAGTACGGCCTGATCCCACCGACTATGGAGCAGCCCCAATACAATCTGCTGCACCGCTATCGCGTGGAGCAGGAATACAGCCAGCTCTACGAGACGATTGGTTTGGGGACAACGGTCTTCTCTCCATTGGCCGCAGGACTGGTGAGTGGCATATACAACGAAGGCATCCCCGCCGATTCGCTGGCGAACCAGCCGGGTCTGGAGTGGCTTCGAGAACGCCTGGAAGGCCCCGTGGGTGAGGCGCGTCTCAAGGCGATTCGCACATGGGCCAAGATCGCAGCTGAACTCGGTACGACCATGCCGCGTTTGGCACTGGCTTGGTGCCTTCAGAACCCCAATGTGAGTACAGCCATCATGGGCGCAACGCGTCCCGAACAGGTAATCGAGAACATGCATGCTGTCGAATTGCTCCCGATGCTTACGGACGCGGTTATGGCGATGATTAACGCCGTGAGCGTGGAAGGCATCGAGGTGGATTAGGCATTCGTCACTGGGACGACGAACACAATATAGACCCGCCCCAACGTTCTGCCGGGGCGGGGTTCGGAGTGGCGTGCGGCGTTTCTGTACGCCGAATGGCAGGACACTGGCGCGGCTGCGCGTCCGCGTTTGCTCGAGCAATGGAACAATGGCGCCGTCGGCAACGGTGATACTCGGCCGTCAGGCACCTGGGGGCGCAACCGCCGGGGAGACCACGCGAAGCCCGTTCAACGAGACACCATCGCCCCCCCGCGCCGCCCAATGCCCCCCCCCCCCCCCCCCCCCCCCTGACAAGGCCATTTCACAGTCCAGCGACCCCCCCTGCATGTCCAGGCCAGCGCCCCGAACTCCAGCGCCCCCCCCAGGTTGGCGCGGCTACGGCACGCGGACGAGCACCAGTGTCGCATTTGTGCCGGCGCCGCGAGTGAGTACCGGCGCGATCGTGTCGCTGGTGAACCACAGCGCACCGTCGACGCGAATCTGCGCCCGCACCGAGTACATCGCGCGGTCGTCGAGCTGCGCCGGATCGTACGGCAGTTCGAACGTGAACGGGACGTTGGCGCCGCCGCTGACGATCGTCTGCGAGACCGACACCGTGGCTGGCGCGTCCGCGCGTGCGACGTCCTCGATGGTGACTGTTATCTCGGCGTTGGCGGGCAAGGCGATACGTTCACGGTAAGTTACAGTCACCGTCACGACGGGCAGCACGGCGTCGAAGATCAGTTCCTGCTCGTCGCCGTAGACGATCACCAGTTGTCCGTCAGCAATACGGTATGCCGTCGCGGCTTCCAGCGCGGTTAGGAACGCGCGTTCCTGCGCCATGATCGCTTCTGTACACGCCATGCGTGTGGTCACGAACGGGCCGAACGATAGCGTATCGCCGTCGACGGTATAGCTGCCCGAGTAGCGATTGCAGCCCGCGCTGCCGGACACACCCTCGCCGTCAAAGACAAGCGTGATTTCCGTGCCGTCGACCAGCGCCGCGCCGTCGATCGAGACGAGCGTCCATTCAGCGCCTTCCAGCGATAGAGCGGATGCAAACACGAGTTCCTGTCCTTCTCCGTATGTGATCACGAGCTGGCCGTTGGCCCATTCAACGCCGGTTGCGGACTGCAGCGCGGCGAGATACGCGCTCTCCTGCTGCATAATCGACTCTTCGCAGGCCATCATTGTGCTGAACAGCGAGCCAAAGGTCAGCGAGTCGCCGTCGAGGGTGTACTCGCCGCCGTACGAATTGCAGCCAGCGGACCCGCCAGCACGGCCGTCCTCGTCGAAAGTCAGCGTGATTTCGGTGCCGTCTAGGACTGCCTGTCCGTCAATGGACACGAGCGTCCATGCGGTGTCTGAAAGGCTTGGCGCATCTTGCGCCGAAGCGAGCGGGGCTGCTGCGAGGAGCAGCACGACAATGAGAGTGAATACGGCAGCGAGTTGTTTCACGTCTTCCTCCAGAACTGCATACGATACCAACACCATCGTAAACGGTAAGGCGGTCGTGTTTGTTCCGGATTTCACGAAGCTCTCATATCGAACCGTTCATTCACTGTACGGCCTCGCGTGCAAGGCGGCCGAGGATTCGCTCTGCCTCTGCGACGATCTCGCGCACGACCTCCGCTGCGGGTTGAAGCCTGTCGATGCGACCGGCGCCCACACCGGCGAGCAGCGCCATTCGGCTTCGGTCGCCCTCGGCGTATGCGCGCCGGAACTTCTCGCGCTCTTGATCCAAGACTGCGCGCAGTTCGTCTTCACGGCCGATCCAGTCCGCCATCGCGTTGCGGATGGCGCGCACCTGTATGCCGGGCCAGTCATGGCCCCACAGCATATCCCACACACCGTCCTCTCCGCTGGCGACCGTGTCGCCCAGCCCCGCCTTCAATATCTCTTGCTTGTGGATCGCAGACACGGAGCACTCCTCGGTTGCCAGGAAGCGCGTACCCATGAGGACGCCGGCGGCCCCCAAACACATCGCCGCGGCTAGTCCTCGTCCGTCCACGATGCCGCCCGCCGCCAACACCGGCCTTGACCCGGCGGCTGCGACGACCTCCGGCAGAAGGCTCATCAGCGGCAGCAGCCCGACATGACCGCCGCCCTCACAGCCCTGCGCCACCAACACATCGACGCCGACATCACAGGCTTGGCGGGCTTCTTGGACGGTAGTGATCTGATGAATGACCTTCGCTCCCGCGGCATGCGCCTGCTTGACCGGCGTTTCGGGATCGCCGCGAAAGAACGAAAACACGGGGACTTTCTGGTCGAGGCACACGCGAAACGTCTCTTCGTTGCGCAGATGCAGCACGAAGTTGACGCCGAACGGCCGGTCGGTCAGCGATCGAATCCTGTCGATGTCGTCGCGGGCTCTTTCGGGGCTGCGATCGAGGCATCCCAGCACGCCGAGGCCGCCGGCATTGGACACCGCCGCGACGAGTTCCGGGCTGGTGTAGCCGCCCGCCATTCCGGACTGCACAATTGGATGATCGATGCCCAAGACCTGACAGGCGCTGGTGCGAATCATTTTCGATTTCCTTATTAGGCTGCGAGAGGTTGATGGAGACTGCTTTACACAATCTACAGCAGTTTTCGAATATCCGGCGCGCTTGGTCGGATTCATCCCGTTACGGACGCACGGATCGCATAAACAAATGCCCCCGGACTCTGTCTCGAGTCGTGTCGAGCAGGATGTCGAGGTCTGCCGGCGTGGTGCGGAAGTTGACGTGGCAGGCGCGGATGACCACCTTGCCATCGATCATCGTCGTAGTGATGAACGCGCGCGCACTGGCGTTCGTCCATTCCACCACCTGTCGCTGCAGCGTGTCGAGCTGATCCTCCGGCACGCCGGCGGGGACGAAGCGGAAGCACGTCACGCTCAGCGGGCCGGCGGTCACGACCTCGAAGTCGTCGCGCGCGTACAGCTTGCGGCGCAGGTCGTAGGCCGTGTTGATGTCGTTGGTGATCAGTTCGCGGTAGCCTTCCAGCCCGAAATGCTGGATCGTCAGCCACACCTTCAGCGCGCGGAAGCCGCGCGTTTGCTGCAGGCCGTACTCGCTGAACCACGGCTCGGCGCGGTCTTCCTGCAAGTAGGCCGGCACGAGGCTGAACGTCTCGCGCATGGCCGCGCCGTTGCGGACGATGGCACAGCCGCACTCGACCGGGATATATAGCCACTTGTGCGGGTCGACGGCGATGCTGTCGGCGCGCTCCATGCCGGTGTAGAGGCCGCTGGTCTGCTCGGCCAAGATGCCGAAGCCGCCGTAGGCGCCGTCGATGTGGAACCACAGGCCTTCGGCTTCGCACAGGTCGGCGATTTCGTCCAGCGCGTCGATCGCGCCCGTGTTGGTCGTGCCGGCGCTGGCCGCCACGCACACCGGGCGCAGACCAGCCGCGCGATCCGCGGCGATCGCCTCACGCAGTGCGTTCACGTCCATGCGGTATTGGCTGTCGAGCGGGATCGTGCGCAGGTTGCGCGACCCGATTCCCAGCATGTGGACGGCCTTCTCGATACACGAGTGACCGTGCTGCGAGGTATAGATCACCATCGGTGCCGGTTCGTTCATCATGCCGTTCTCGCGGACGCCGCCATCGCTCATCACGTGGCGCATCACGGCAAGGCAGGTCAGGTTTGCCATGCTCCCGCCGCTGACGAGCAGTCCTTGCGCGTCCTGCGGGAAGCCCAGCATCTCCTTGATCCACGTCAGCGCGGCGCGCTCGACGTAGGTCGCGGCTTGATCGCCGCCGGCCGCGCTCGGGCTCATCGCAGAGGCGATCATGTCGCCGAGGATGCCGATGTGCGACGGCGTGCTGTTGACCCACGCGAAAAAGCGCGGGCTGGGGTTGCCCATCGGATAGGCCAGCACTTCGTCTTCTACGCGGTCGAGAAGGGTGAACGGATCGGCCCCGTGTTCGGGTATCGGCTGGAGCTCAAGCCCATGCCGGATATCGGTCGGGACCGGACGGCGCGTCGGGCCGTCGGGGAGGTTAGCGAGCTGTTCTGCGATCATGTCGATCGCACGATAACCCAGAGCGCGAAAACGCTCCGGATCGAGTCCGGCCATCGGGGTTTGCCTTTCTAGCCAACACGGCTAAACGTGGGACGCACGAAGAATCGTCACGCCCGTAACCCAACCAACTATGTGGATGTCATTCGTTTGGGGAGTCCGGCAGCACGTGTGCCCCCAGTTCACGTGCTGTGGTGAGGAAGGGGTCCTCAGCCACCTGACTGTCCGTGATGCCTTGGCGGGCAGCGTCTCCCACGAGTTCGACCTGAATTCTCAACCACAGGCCGTGGACGTCGTTAAGGGCTCGGGAGATGGCTTTTAGCTTCTGGTCTTGCCCGGCCAGTCGCTTATAGTATACGGCATTATCTGTCGCAATGTACAGCAAATTGCCGTCCACTCGCGAAATCCTAAAGTGTTCTAGCACCGCGGGGCCGGTCGAGCTGTAACGCTCGAGGGCCTTGAGCGTCTGGCCCCACTTCTGCGCGATGTCGGCAGGGGGAATGATCGGCGGGGTGCCGGGCGGTGTCGACTCGATGGCCGGATCAGGCTGGGTGGGCTGCTGCGCCGGCGCGAGGCCAGCTTGCGGGCGACCCGCGGCAGGCTCGGCATACGCCACCGGCTCTGGTTCGGCGGCCCGCAGCGTCTCGATCAGCGCCAGTTCAAGCGGCAGTTGGGGCTGCCACCCGCCGCGGCTGTCGTTGACCGCATCGTTGAACGCGCGCACCGCCCGCACCAGCCTTGAACGCGGGATGGCATCGGCGTGATGTGCGTACAACTCGCGTTCTTGCGTCGACGCGTCGATCAAGTCCGGCCCGGCGGTTTGGGTGAGCAGCACCGACCGCAAATGCTCGACCGTCAAACGCGCATATTGGCGGGGGTCGCTGCCGTGGTCGATGGCGCTGTTGAGCACGTATAGCCCGCGCGTGAGGTCTTCGTTGGCGATGGCGTCGATCAACTCAACGACCGCCTGCCGGTTGCCTGTGCCGAGGATTTGCTGCGCAAGGTCGAGCGTAATGACATCGTTCGGATCGCTGACCATTTGGTCGAGCAGGCTGATCGAATCGCGCACGCTGCCGGTGCCCTGCCGGGCGACCAGTTCGAGCGCCGCGCGTTCGACCTTCAGCCCTTCCGCCGACGTGATCTGTTCGAGCCGGTCTGCGACCTGTTGAACGGACACGCGCCGGAACTCGAACTGCAAGCAGCGGCTCTTGATGGTCTGCGGGACCTTGTCGATCTCGGTAGTCGCCAGCACGAAGATGGCATGACCGGGCGGCTCTTCCAGCGTCTTGAGGAGCGCATCGAACGCGCTGCCGCTGAAGCGGTGGACTTCGTCGATGATGTAGACCTTGTAGCGCCCTTCGGCCGGCGAGAACTGGATCTTCTCGCGCAGGTCGCGTACGTCGTCCACGCCCGTGTGGGTGGCCGCGTCGATCTCGATCAGGTCGAGGTAGCGGCCCTCGTTGACCGTACGGCACGCCTCGCACTCGTCGCACGGGCGCGCTTCGATGTCGGGGTGGGTGCAGTTGACGGCTTTCGCCAGCAGGCGCGCCATGGTGGTCTTGCCGGTGCCGCGCGGGCCGCTGAACAGGTACGCGTGCCGGATGCGCCCGGTCTTGAGCGAGCTGCGCAGCGTATGCACGATGTGTTCCTGCCCGACGACGTCGTCAAACGTGGTCGGCCGCCACTTGAGATACAGGGCTTGTTCGGGCACAGCACACCTCCACCGGTTCGACTCGAATCGTAGCATCCGATGGGGGTGCAATCAACCGCTGACGGCCCGACGAAATCGGCGGTCGCCTGCTCTATCGAAGCGTGCCGATCAGGTCGGGCTGAGGGCGGACAGCGTCTGCCGGACAAAGTCCTCCGCACCGTCGCCGGGACGGCTGCGGTGAATCGTGTTCTGACCCACAACCGTCGCCCCGCGTGCCTTCAGCAGATCGCTCAGTCGATCCATGGCGCGGCGCGGGTTGAAGGCGTATGTGCAGAACATGGCCACTGGCTTGCCCGCCAGCGACGGTAGCGCCGGAACCCACAGATCTGCCCCTGCAGGCTTCACGCCAAACAGAATGAATCCCTGAATCCATGTGCCGACAAACAGCAGCTCGGCCTGCTCGACGTCAGCCTGACGCACCTCGATCACCGACTTAGTGGCAACGCTGTGGCCGAGGTTTCGGGCGGCCGCGGAGATGGCTTCTGCCGCTTGGCGCGTGTGGCCGCTGCGACTCTGGTATAGGACGAGGATCTGCATTGCCCCTGCCCCTTTCCGGCTGTTGGTGCGATGTTCCCAAAGAGAATGACAGACATCTCAGAATCTTGTGCATTTTATCACTTTTACGGGTGACTGCCGAAACCGCTCCGCAGTGTGTTCGTATCATCAGGTAAGAGCAGAACAAGCGAGGCAACTATGTCAACCATCACCATGAGTCATCAGGAACGAGTCGAGGACTTTTTGGCCCAGAAACGTATCGCCGTGTCAGGGCTTTCGCGGACCAAGGACAGTGGCGCCGGCGCGATCTACCTCAAGCTGCGCAACCATGGCTATCAGGTTTTTGCACTGCACCCGGAAGCAGAAGCGCTGCACGGCGATACCTGCTATCCAAACTTGAGCGCCATCCCCGGCGGTGTGGACGCCGTCTTCATCATGAACAGCCCGGACGTGAGCGAGAAAATCGTCGACGAAGCGCTGGGATTAGGCGTCCGGCGTATCTGGATGCACAACAATACGCTGATGGGATCAAGCGCATCCGAGGCCGCGGCCGAGAAATGCCGTCAGATCGGGGCAAACGTCATCTCGGTGGGCTGCCCGATGATGTTCTTGGAGCCAGACGTGTTCCACAGCTGTATGAGGTGGTTCATCCGCGCGACCGGACGCATGAAATAACGGGGACACCGGCACCTTTCGTGTGTTTCTGACCCGCGTCGCGCCAGTAGGTGATCGATCCGGGGCATAGCCACCTAGAGTGTCACGACTTCCGGCTTTGCCCCGGTCTCTCGCCGTTAAGTGCATCCGCGCGGGTCATGCCGCGAAGTGTGAGGCACGGGCGGACAGTTCCTCGCATCAGCGATCATCACGTGCTTGACATATTGATACGCGTCGATATAATACGGACAAACTGCGGATACAGGTCCAATCCGCAGAGGCTTTGGCCGATGAAACGCAGTAGGAGAGCGCATGGCAGTTGGCCGGGTTCTGGTCGAATGCGAACGCCGCAGGTGAGGAACGCGTTTTTTGGGGTCATTGTATCGACATGCATCAATATGTGAGGAGCACACTATGAGCAGCAATGTACAGATTCACGACACGGTTCGTGCGCGCTATGCCGGGATCGCTCAAGCGACCAGCTCCAGTGGCTGCTGCGGCGACTCGGCCTGCGGCTGCGACAGCGGCCTGTACAGCGCCGAATTGATCCAGACGCTTGACAAGGAGACGGTCAATCTCTCGTTGGGCTGCGGCGACCCGGTCAGTATTGCCAGTCTGAAGCCGGGGGATACGGTACTGGACCTAGGCAGCGGCGGCGGGATCGACTGCTTTCTGGCCGCGCGTCAGGTGGGTGAGACCGGGCACGTCATCGGCGTGGATATGACGCCAGAAATGCTTGCGAAAGCCAACGCGGCACGCGACCGCATGGGTCTGCACAACGTCGAATTTCGCCACGGGCACATCGAAGCGCTGCCGGTGGACGACAACAGCGTCGATGTCATCGTGTCCAACTGCGTCATCAACCTCGCGCCGGACAAAGTGCCGGTCTTCCGCGAAGCCTTTCGCGTGCTCAAGCCGGGTGGGCGCGTCAGCATCAGCGACATCGTGACCGAGGGGGACTTTAGCGACGATCTGCGTGCGGACGGCACCAAGTGGGCCGAGTGCGTCACCGGAGCCATTGACGCTGCTGTCTACACCGACATGATGGCCGATGTGGGTTTTATCGACATTCAGGTGGTCGATAAAGTGGGCGCCGAGGACATTGTCCCGCGTCAGGAGGGTATGCCGCGCATCTTCAGCGCGCGCATTACGGCTTACAAACCTCTCTAGCGCCCTTGCTCTCGGGCCCCGGTCCACACGCTCAACCGGGGCCCGTGATCGTCATCGGACAAGCGGCACCGATGCAGCGGCGATTGGGCATAGAGTGCAGTGCCAGCGGTGAAATCGAGACGCGCCAGAGAGGCGAGAGGCGCGGCGCCCTGTAGGTGGTCAATCAACGGCTGACGGCGGCCAACGCAAGCGGTGTAGCTGACGGTGTCGAACCTTGACTCGCGGTATACTCCGCCCGTAATGCGGTTCGAAATCTTTCTGCCTAAGGAGGCGACCATGAGCCGTGCGTTCACCGATCCGAAAACCGGTGACTCGATTCGCTTTCTGCGCACGGCCGACGAAACCGGCGGCGCGCTGTTCGAGGTGGAGGTGACCTACAACCCGCACAGCAAGCGGCCTCCCACCCACTATCATCCACGCCAAGAGGAACGGTTTGATGTCGTGCAGGGCCAGATCACGGCCGAAATTGGTGGGGAGACACGGACCTATCGCGCGGGCGAGTACTTCATCGTGCCGCCCGGAACGCATCACGCCATGTGGAATGCGGAACAATCGCCGGTCGTCATGAACTGGCAGACCCGGCCTGCCCTGCGGACGCAGCAGCTTTTCGAATCTTTGTGGGGATTGCAGCAGGACGGCAAGCTCGACAGCGCCAAACCGAACCTCCTGCGTATCGCTGTGATCTTGAACCACTTCCGTGATGAGTTCCGGCTCGCAGGGCCATCGCAGATCGTTCAGACCCTCCTATTCCCGATACTGGCCGTCGTTGGCCGGCTTGCCGGGCACCGCGCACACTACGAGGAATACAGCCAGTAGTCGGCTCGGATGCCCCGCGGGATCGGCAAGGTTCAAACCTTTTCCTACCCGACTCCATACCGCAGTGAGGTGACTCTCAAACCCGGCGTCGCCTAACGTGTGTTTATCGCCCACGAGGGAAGGACACACGATCATGCGACACGATGTTGAGTATCAAAATCACAAGAATCGTCGGACTGAGCTGATTCACGAAGCGGCGAACGAAAGTCTCGCCGGCATGCAGTCGCTGCAGACCAGCGGCCTTTCGGGTAACGTCAAGCGCGTGGGCATCGTCATCATGCTGGCGGCCGTACTCCTGACCGGTTCGCTGGCGTGGGCGCAGGCCGACAGCCCGCCTGCGCCGCAGTGGGTCTGCGACCGCCAGCAGTACGAAACCCGTTACGTGTACTTGCCGGACGCCGAGACAGTGCCGTATGTTGCCTCCAGCGCGCCGCAATGGGTGCGTGACCTTCTGCAGTACGAGGTTCGGCAAACCGAGTCCCGCGCGGCGGGCGCCCTTCGCGAACCTGCGTCCGATCCGTCACAACGCGTGCAGGGCAGCCCGCAGTACGCGACGCCGTGCCGTTACCGTGAGCCGCGCACCGAACGGACTTACGTAACGCCCATATATGGTCCGCAGTGACGATCGCAGCAACCCCAACTCAACGCGCGCCGCATTTCGACCGAATGCGGCGCGCGTCGTGTTAGGCGCTCTCGTCAAGATAGCGCGTCACCAGTTCCACCGGATCGAGCGCTGCACCCTCATTCCACATCCTTTCGAAGTCGTCGTCGCCAAGCGCCGCCCGCAGACGAGACTTCAACTCGTCCATCAGCGGCCAGTTCTTGAGCCATCCCGTGATGCTCTTGGGATGGTTGAACGCCAGCGACAGGAGCTTCGCCGCGAGGGTGAGGTTGCCGCGCTGCGTCTCGATCAACGCCGTGGTCGGAAAACACCAGAGCATACGCCCAATAGCGCCGATCTTCAGCGACGACGACAGCGCATAGCGGTTAGCGGCGGACGCGCGCACATTGTCGTTCGTTCCGTACGCAGCCAACGCGAGAAGCCAGTTGAGGAAGTACATGTAGCGCGGGTTCGGGTTGGTGCTCGATGCAATCTCATAGAGATCGAGCGCGACTGCGTATTTGCCTTCTACGGCCGCGATCATTCCGATCTTCAGGTGAGAGAACCCTCGAACACGCTGCTGACGAATCGTCGCGTACGCATTGATCGCCGCGACCGATTCCTCGCGCGCGGTTTGAAAGTCGCCCCGGAAGAACGCCACGTCGCCAACCACCAGCGATGCCCACGAGTAGCGCACACGCGCTTGCGTGAATGACAGCACTTCGTTCGCGCACGCCTCGGCTGCATCGAGATCGCCCAGCTCGAGTTCGCTGATCGCGACGTGCAGGAGCGCCAACGACAACCCGTACGGTCCGGCGAGCTCGCGCCGCAGCGCTAAAGCGTCCCGCTGATGGGCCAGCGCGCGTTCCAGATCTCTGCTCTCCCAGTAAAAGTACAGGAAGTGGAGCGTCCATGCGGCGTAGAACGGGTCGTCAAGTCGCTGAAAACGCGACAGGCTCTCGTCTAGCGCGGAGAGCGCGTCGTCCCGCTGATCGAGACCGGCGACCGTACCGATAAAGCAGTGGCATATCGCGATGTCGGTCTCGTTGCCCGAGTCGATTGCGATATCCAGCCATCGTTTCGCCCGTTCCAGCGCCTGCGAAAACGGCTTGGCAATTCCGTAGAGCCATATTTGCACCCAAAATAGGCGAAGCTGGAGATGACACCAGACATGCGCCGATTCGCGATCGTCCAGCCGAAGTTCCAGCGAGCGGCACGCGGCACTGAAGATCTGTTCGCCTTCCGTCAGGTACAGGGCGACGTGGCAAAACCAGCACAATGTATCGGCGCTGCGGTAGAACACGCCGTAGCTGCGCGTGCCGATCGCCCGGTACCACATCATGCGGATGTTCTCGAAGTCGGCTTCAAGTTCCTTCGCGGCGGTATTCTGGCCGGCGCCTTTGAGCGCCGCGTTACGCTGATGGACGAAGTCTGCGAAGTATTCCGCGTGGCGATCCAGTGTGGCATGAAGCGTTCCCGACTCAGTGAGCTTCTCTTCGGCGTACTGCCGCAGCAGCGCGTGAACGTCGTACCGCTCGCCGCCTACGCGGGTAACGAGCGCCTTGGCGACCAGCGTCTGCAGCGCGCGCGGCGATGCCTGCGCAACGGCTTGCGCGGCCTGCAATGTGAATCCGCCCCGAAATACGCCCAGCGTCATAAACACGCGCTGCTCGGGCTGCGATAAGCTGTTCCACGCATAGTCGAAAATGGCGCGGATGCTGCGCTGACGTTCCGGGATGTCGCGCATTTCCGTCTCCAGAAAGTCGATGCTGCGCTGAATCTCGGAGGCAATTTGCTCGACAGTCAGCGTGTCTAGCCACGATGCCGCGAGGATGATGGCAAGCGGCATCCCCTCCGTGACGTGACAGATTCGCGCGACATAGCCGAGGTGTTCAGGCGTGGCTTGCCAGTTCGGCTGCTCCTGTTGAGCAGTGCGGATGAACAATTGCACGGCCTCGTACTGCGCCACGGCTTCGGGCTCGTTTCCCGTCGGGAACTCCATACCGGTCAGGCTGAAGATCGTCTCGCCGGTCAGGTTCAGGCGTTCACGCGAAGTTGCGAGCACGCGGACGTAGGGCGCCGCGGTGAGGATGTCCGGCAGCAGCGTCGCGCCGTCCAGCACGTGTTCCCAGTTGTCCATCACGAGCAGCAGGCGCTCTTCGGCCAGCGCATCTACAAGCTGCTGCCGCGGGTTGGGACTCTCCCCCATCAGCGGAATGCCGAGGCTGTTGGCGATCTGAAAGACGATATTAGCCGCGTCGGTGGTCGGTTGCAGCGAAACAAAGAAGACGCCATCGGCAAACTCGCCGTACTTCTCTGCGACTAACTGCGCAGCAACCTCCAGCACAAGGCGGGTCTTGCCCATGCCACCCGCGCCCAAGACGGTGATCAATCGGATGCGCCGGTCGTAGAGCAGCTGTTTGAGCGCTGCGACCTGTTTGTCACGCCCGATGAACGGTGTCGCCTGCGCCGGGATGTTGTTCGGGATGGACTCGACTTCCGGTGAACGGTCGAGGATACCTTGGCGTTCGGCGACAGCGACCGCCTGATCGCGGTTGTTCACGCCGAGCTTGCTATAGATCTGCGAGTTGTACCACTTGACGGTGGAAGTGCCGAGATGCAGGCGCGCAGCGATTTCGGCGTTGGTCAACCCTTCGACAAGGCCCGCCAGAATCTCGCGTTCGCGGTCGGTCAATGTGAATCGATGGTCCGCCATGCGCCGTGCTCCCGCGTTTCCCTAGGGCCAAAGGCCAACTGTGGACGCCGCAGCGGGGGTAGTGATTTCGGACCCGAAGGTGTTCGGCCGGGCGAAACGAATGGAGACCGGGCGACGCCGACATCGTGCGTGAATGGTGCTGGACTTTATCGTGTGGCTGGCACCATTGTAGCGTAGGTTATGTGCTGGCCCACCCGCCCTACCAGTCCGGGTCGTCCTCGAAGGCGGACGGTCTAGATTGCAGACGATCGTACGTTGATCAATCCTGCATCCGTAGACCTGAACCCGCATCGCTCATAGAACGACCTGAGATGGGGTTCGAAGTCAACATGCAGCCACTCGATGCCATGCTTCCTTACTGCTTCGACGGCGGTCTGTACAAGTGTTGTCCCAATCCCCTGCCGCTGAAACCGTGGATGGACGGTTGTATCGAGCAAGAAGGCATGGACGCCTCCATCCCATGCCACGTTCACAAAACCAATGAGATGATCGTGGTCGTAGGCACATACGTAGAGCAGACTGTGCCGCAGCATCTGTTGAAAGTCGGTGGCCTTGTGATCTTCCCACGCGGCCGCAAACAAGGTGTTGAGTCGATCGTTGGAAACGGGAGGACTGATCTCCCAGACTATCTCGTTCATGATTCCCCCGTCTCTTTCGTGACTCAATTATGGCGCGATGACCAATACCGGAAGACCTCTCGGATCGGGCGCAGTCAACCACTGCGCGTCGCCCCGTTTGACATCAACCTCCGAACGGCTCATAATTCACTCAGGATTCTCCCAGCGTACTCGCCATCTAGCGCCGTGGATCGCCGCCTATCCCTATGGGTGTCTGACTGTATCGTATGATGTTAGAGGGCTTTTTGTTATGTCACATGAGCCGCCGCGCCACGACGGAGCGCCGCCGGTGGACGAGGGCTACTGGTCGTCGCTGTTAAGCGACGGTGAACCCGCAGCCCATTCAGCCTCCACAGTCCACGAATCCGGCCAAATTGCCAACCTGCACGGAGAAGCCGCCGATTGGCAGGAACTAGTTCGGATTCAAAATGCCGACGAGACGCTCGAACTGCCGGTGATCGGCTACAACCGCGGCGGATTGTTGGTCGAGTGGCGATCGCTGCGCGGTTTCGTGCCGGCCAGTCAGTTGGTGGAATTCCCGGTGCAAGCGTCCGAACAGGCGCGCCGCAGCGCCATGACCGAATACATCGGCCAAGTCCTGCCCCTCCGCGTGATCGAACTGAATCCGGAACGCAACCGGCTTATCCTGTCCGAGCGTGCGGCGCAAGCCCAGCCCGGCGGGCGCGAGGCGATCCTCAACCGCGTGCAGGCCGGGATGATCGTGCGCGGAGTCGTCACCAACCTGACCGATTTCGGCGCATTTCTCGATCTGGGCGGGCTGGAGGGCTTGATCCATATCAGCGAGCTGAGCTGGGGCCGCGTTTCGCATCCGAGCGCCATTCTCGAGCGCGGGCAGGAGGTCGAGACACTTGTGCTGGAGGTGGACCGTTCGGCCGGCCGCATCGCCCTCAGCGCGAAGCGCCTGCGGCCTGATCCGTGGCGCACCGTCGAGGAACGGTATACGGTCGGCAGTATCGTCGATGCGGTGATTACGAACGTGGTCGACTTCGGTGCGTTCGCCAGCCTCGAGGAGGGACTGGAAGGGTTGATCCACATCAGCGAGCTAGCCGAGGGCCACTTCCTGCATCCGCGCAACGTGGTCACCGAAGGGCAGCCAGTCCGGGCGCGCATCCTCAGCATCGACGGGCGCGCACGGCGAATGGGACTCAGTTTGCGTTCCGCCGAGTAACCGTTGGACGACTGTCTCTTTTGTGCGGCAAGCGGGTTCGCTAGAATGCTGTTGTAACCGCGCCCGGAGTATTCAGTAAGGCAATACCATGACAATCACAGTCGATATGCTGCTTGCGGCAGGAGCGATCTTCCTTCTGCGCGTCCTCAACTACGCCATCAGTACCATCCGGATGGTCGCGATAACGCGCGGCCGCCGGCTGCTGGCCTCGGGCCTCGCCTTTATTGAAGCGTTTCTGTTTGCCGTCGTTATTGCCAGTATCGTGACCGATATTTCGAGTAACGTACTCAACCTTGTTGCGTACTGCCTCGGCGCGGCAGCAGGCGGATGGGTTGGCATGTCGCTGGAGTCGCGCTTCATCACCAGCTACATGACCGTCAGCATTATCCCGCATGTCAAAGAGGCCGGCCACGCGATCGCCGTTGCGCTGCGTGACGGCGGCTACGGCGTGACCGAAACGATGGGCGAGGGGCTTCAGGGCGCGGTTACGCTCGTGCGCAGTGTCGTCAGCAAGCGTGATATGCAGGCTGTGCTGGCGATCACCAAGAAGGTCGACAGCAACGCGTTCGTCTCGGTCGAGGAAACGCAGGCGATCTACCGCGGTTGGCAAAAGCGCCGCAATAAGCCGGGTGCGCGGGTCGTGGAGGCGTAACGTCGCCTAACGCTTAAGGGACGCGGCATAAACGATCTCGACCTGTCGCGCAATTTCGCTCCAATCGAACCGCCGCACGAACGCCAACCCGTGTTCGGTCATCCGGCGCCGCGCCTCGGTGTCGTCCACGAGTCGTAGTATCGCAGTCGCCAACGCGTCCGGGTCGTCCTTTGGCACCAGCAGGCCGTTCTGCTCGTGCTGCACGATCTCAGGGATACCGCCGGCATCCGACGCAATCACCGGCAGGCCCGCCGCCATCGCTTCGGCGTTGACGAGGCCGAACGGCTCTTCCCAAGTCGACGGACACACGAAAATGTCGCCCGCGCGGTAGAACGCCCGGATCGCCTCGCGGTTTAGGCCGCCGAGAAAGCGGACGCGTTCTGGGGGAAGCGCGGCGGCTAGCTGTTGGACATCGCGCTCGTAGGCGCTGAGGGCCGAGAATTCGGTGTTGAAGCGATCGTCACTGAGGTGCTGCGGCGTGCCCAAACCCAGCCGTGTCGATCCGGCAACGGCCAGCACAAGGTTCCGATCGGGACGCGCTTGCAGCACGCGTTGCCATGCCTTCAGAAGTACGTGAAAGCCCTTTTCAGGCACGACGCGCCCAGAGAACAGCACCACGAGCGCATTCGGATCGATACCGAACTGCTGTCGGGCATGCGCTGGCTCGACCGTCTGGAACGCGTCGGCGTGGATTCCGTTGTGGATGGTCACAAGCTGCTCGGCCGGGTAGTTTACCTCGGCGGCCACTCGCCCCTTGATGTAGTCTGAGCAGCAGATGGCGCGGCCCGCTCGGCGCATGAACACGTCGTAGACCGATGACCCACGCAGCGGCGGGTTCTGAAACTGCATCACCGCAGCGCGCGAACGCCGGTGGATCAGCAGATACGGGTTGTTGTGCACATGATGGATGTCCGCCGTAGGCGCGCGCAGGTTGTCGATCAGCAGCGGCAGGAACAGTCGCAGGTCGTAGCGCGGAAAGCGCGCGCGATTCCACAGCGGAAGCCATCGGATCGCTACGCCCTCGACGGTCGCGCTGTGTGCATGACCGTCCTCGGACGGGGCGACGATCTCGACGCGGTGGCCGGCGCGGGCTTGCAGCAGCGCGAGGTTGAACGCAACGCTGAGCAGCCCGGTCAGCGCGCCGCCTAGCGGATCCAGCGGCAGTACGCCCTGTTCGGGTTCGGGAAGGATATGGCGGATGTGCATACGAAGCTGGCTCTCCCGCGGGGCTGAGCCCCGGTGTGAAGATGGGTGATGGATGGAAAGGGCGCTGGGGCGCGCCTGAGTTTAGTCGCGCTTGGACCGGGTTGCCAGTCGCAGCAGCACGAACGCGGCGATCACGAGCAGGGTCATCCACGCTCGATCGGCCGACACCGGCGGAAGCGTCTGGCGCTCTTCCGGAATGCGCTCGAGACGGACGAAGGTATACCGTTGAGCGTTCGACTTGAGTACGTGTGGCCGGACGACCTCGCGGTTGCGACCCGACCAGTAGATCCAGCGCAGCGGGATCGGCGCATTCATCCTAAACAGATACAACACGCGCACCGCTTCGCCGGCATCTTCGACGCGGCTGGCCTGTGCAGGGAAAACCTGAGTGCCGATGCGCACGGTAACGTTCGGGTCGCGGCTGATACGGTCAAGCCACTGCGCATCCTGACTGGTCGCCAGCACGTAAATCCGCGAACCCTGCCGGCGAAACTCCAGCGGGGTGTAGTGCGGCCCGCCTGTCGACCGGCTGCGCGCGGACATAATCAGGATCGGCATGATACCGAGCGGTGGCCCGAAACCCAAGCGATACAGGTAGACCGGCAGGCGGCGGATAAAGCGCTTACGGGCTCTGACGATCTCTTGGTCTGCGGTTAGCGGCAGCTCGGACTGAGACATCGATTCCACGATCATTGTTATCTGCGACAAATCCTTTCTATCCGTACTTTACAGCCGATTCGGGGCGGCGGCAAACACCAGTTCTTGTGACTAAACCGGTGGTGAGTGTTCAGTGTCGAATTGCTGAGATATGGCCGATGAGGAATCAAAACGCCCATATAATCCAATTCGTCTCACATTGGTGGCATGGCGGTTTGAACCATCCATGTGGACTATGCGGGCAGCCAATGTAAGTAGAATGCCCGTTCAATCGTCTAATCGAGACACAACATATTGAGAAGGGAGATGCGCGGCACGAGGTTGTAACCGCCGCGCGTAGAGACAACCGATGGGATCGAACAGTACAGTGTCCAAGAACGGCAGCAGCAACGGCCACAACGGCAATGGTAACGGCGGTCATCATTACTACGATGACGCCGAACGCGAAGACGTTCTGAGCGTTCTACAGGAGAAGTTCACGTCTGAGGAGTTCTTGCGGACGTTCGAGTTGGATTTGCCGGATGTGGACACCGACGCGATCGAAGACGCGACGCGTTCCATCCTTACTGCGGTCGGCGAAAACCCGGATCGTGAAGGCTTGCAGCGCACGCCGGTTCGCGTCGCAAAGGCGCTGACCGAAATGCTCTCTGGCTATCGCACCGACCCGAGCGCGCTTATCAATGAAGCCCTGTTCGACGTGGAATATGACGACATGGTGATCGTGCGCGATATCCCCTACCAGTCGTTGTGCGAACATCACATGCTGCCGTTTCTCGGCCGTGCGCATGTCGCGTACATCCCCAACGGCAAGGTGATCGGCCTGAGCAAGATTCCGCGCATCGTGGATATGTTCGCCCAGCGCCTGCAGGTGCAGGAACGCATGACGCATCAGATCGCCGAGTTCATCCACGAAGTGCTTCAGCCCAAGGGCGTGGCGGTCGTGCTGGACGGCGTGCACATGTGCTCGATGATCCGCGGTGTGAAGAAGCACGGCAGCGGTATGACGACCAGCGCAATGCTTGGCGCCTTCCGCGAGGACGAGCGCACCCGCTCGGAGTTCATGGCGCACATCCAGCGTGCCAGCGGGCAGTCGCTGTTCTAGTGTGAGCTCATTGGGGCGCTGCCCCAAACCCCGCCAGAAGGCTTGCGCCCTCTGGACTCCCTGATTCGCAGGAAAGGGGTCAAGGGGTGTAGATCCCTTGTGGAGGTGTGGAGGCGAAGCCTCTGCAGATAAAGAGAACAGGCTCCTCATGATGCGAGGGGCCTGTTCTGTTTTGGTGCAAGTTAGCCGCCTGCGGCGTGCAACGCGCCCTCCGCGGCAGGCAGCACGAGGAACGCCATGCCGAGGATGAGGTAGACCCCGATGAGCAGTGCCCCTTCGAGCCAGTTCGACTCGCCGTCCATTGCGATAAAGGCAGCGACGAACGTCGCGCCTGCCAGCGCCACCAGTTCGAACGTATTGAACACCAACAGCATCGGGTTGCCGAACAGCAGGCTGATGAACACCAGCACCGGCGCCACGAACAGTGCGATCTGGAGGCTGCTGCCCAGCGAGATGGCGAGGCTGAGTTCCATTTTGTTCTTGTAGGCGACCTGCACCGCGACCAGATGCTCGGCGACGTTGCCGATGATCGGGATGAGGATGATGCCGATGAAGAACTCGCTCAATCCGAGTGTGACGGTCACGGCCTCGACCGCGCCGACGAGCGTCTCGGACATCAGGACGATGCCGAGCGTGCTCAGTGCCAGCACGATGAGAGAAGTCCGAACACTCCACTTGGCGTGGTGGATGTCTGCGGCCGCCGATTCGCGAGTCGTTACGCCCTTGTCTGCGGTGAAGCTGTAGTACACGCTCATACCGTAGAGCAGGATCATGATGATCGCTGTGACTTCGCTGAGCGGAATTTCAGCCGACAGCTCGCCCACGATCGCGGCGTCGAACAGCGACGGGATAATCAGTGCGACGAATGCCATCACCATCAGCGTTGCGTTCATGCGGGCATTACGTCCGTTGAACGACTGCGTACCGTGCTTGACGCCGCCGGCGAATAGGCTGAGGCCCAGTACCAGCAGCAGGTTGCCAATGATCGACCCGGTGATCGACGCGCGTACGAGGTCGACCAGCCCTTCACGCAGTGCGAAGATGGTGATGATGAGTTCGGCTGCGTTGCCCAGCGTCGCGTTCAGCAGACCGCCGAGCTTCGGCCCGGTATGGACGGCGAGTTCCTCGGTCGACTCCCCGACCAGCTTGGCCAGCGGGATGATCGCCGCGCACGACAAGCCGAAGATCAGCAGAGGGTCCATGTGCAGGACACCCTCGCCGAGCAAGGCGAGCGGTATGGCGACAAGCAGCCAATACAATGGATTGCGCAAGTATGCGGTCACAGCGCCTCCCCTCCCTCAGGCAGACTTGAAGATGTCCTATAGTGTACTGAGGATTACGAATTCTGCCGCAGATTCACGTGTTAGTTGGGCGGCGGGCGGCGCCGCTTGAGCAGGCGCGCACCGATGTTCTCGCTGGAGTCTTCGTCGGTTGCGACCGCCTCGCGATTGGGTGCGGCTGGTTTGGGCGCAGGGCGCGGAGTTGGCTCCGGCGCAGACACCGCCTCCGACCGGGCCGGTGCGACGGTTGCGGCAGGTTCGGCACGGCGGGGCTCCGCATCGCGGACGCGCGTGCGCAACGCGCTTGCCGTCGATACCGCCGAGCGCGTGACATCCTCGGACTCGATGGCCTGACGAGCACGCTCGCGCGCGTCCATGAGCGCAGCCATGCGCCCGGTGGCGGCCTCCGCGGCGGGGCGCGACCGGGCCCGAATGGCGGTAGCAAGGCGGGACAAGTCGCTGCGGTTGACCAGCACGCGCCGAACCGCAATGTCGACCGGCAGCAGCACCAGCGCCACGATCAGCAGGAACGGAAACACCGGCGCCGCGCCTCCGCGAGCCGTCAGCGTACGGGCGAATGCGCTGGCGAGCCCGTCGGTCAAGCGGCCGCCGCCGGTAAGGGCAGCAGCACGGGGCAGGATCGACTCGGATCGGCCGGCGGCGTACTCGCGCGAGTAACTCATCACCCATCCGCTGGTTTGCGTGACGGCCGTACCGTCGGAACCCTCGCCGTTAACCGCCAGCAGGTACGCGCCTTCCTGTGCGGGTAGGAACGTCGCTTCATATTGGCCCGGCGCGGTCTGTCGCAGAGGGATCAGGCGGGCGGTAAGGCCGGGTTCGACGACCGACACGTTGAGCGCGAGGCCGTTGATGAATCCGCCGGCGTCGTCGCGCGCATCTACTACGACGCGCGCCACCGTCTCCTCCATCGTGACTCGTGTCTCGAGCGTATCGCTGCCGCCTTCGGTCATCGTCCAGCGTACGGCTTGGTTCCAGAATCGGGTGAAATCGTCCCACGTGACCCACGCCGTGCCCCAGCGTGCTGTCGCGTCGCTGGTGAAGGCGACCGCCCGGCCGAGGCCGAACTGCCATGATGCGAGGATCGGATCGGCGTAGGGCTCCGGCCCGCGCAGCACGGCCTGTGCGGCGTCCTTCAGCGATGTCCCGACATAGCCGCGCAGTTCAGGCAGGCCGGCGATCCCTTGCAGGATCGGGCTGCGGCTGGATACGCCCGGCACAAACGGCGACTCGAAGATGTAGGATCGGGTCGCCAGCACGGTCTCCTGCGCGAAGATCGTGGGGATGGTCGATGGATCGGCCGCGACACGATACGTCCCGCCGCCCGCTTCCGACATATCGCGCATCAGTTCGCTGTCGTCACCGAGCGCCACTGACGTCAACGTGACGCCAGCTTCCGCATACAGCGCGCCGGCCAGCTCGACGAGGCCTGTGCGGTTGGACAGACCGTCGGACAGGACGATGATGTGCTTGAGCTGCGACGGCTCGGTGACAATGTCGCGTGCAACGAGTTCGAGGCCGGCGCGAATGTCGGTGCCGCCGCTGGGCCGCAAGGTGCCGACCAATCTCCGCAGTTCCTCGCGGTTGGCGACCTCTTGGATTTCAGCGATCCAGTAGGCCGCGCTGTCGAACGTGGCGACACCGGCGCGGTCCGTGGGCTGCAAAAAGTCGATCGACCGGTCAATGGCCGCCTTGGCAAGTTCGATCAGCGGTTGGCCGCCGGGGCCGAGCGTCGCCATCGAGCCTGAGCGGTCGATGACATACGCGATGGTGAGCTGCGGCTGGCGCTGCTGGTCTTCAAGCTGCATCGACACGGGCAGCACGGTTTCAAGCGGTGTTTGGAAATAACCGCCCGGCCCATACGCCTCCGGCCCGCCGAGCGAGACCAGCCCGCCGCCCAGATCGCGCACGTAGGCAAGGATCGTCTGCATCTGCCGGTCGGTCAATCGGTCCGCCGCGACGTTGGCGAGGATCACGCTTTCGTACGGCACCAATCCGGCCGCAGTGATCGGCAGGTCTTCCGGCGCGACGACGTCGACAGTCAATTCGGCCTCTTGCAGCGCGGCCGCGATGTACTGCGTCTCGTCTGCATCGCCGACCGCCAGCACACGGGCCGGGCCGATCACTTGGCTGAACGTCGCCAGTTGGTTGTTCTGGTAGTAGCCGTCGATTGACTCGGGCTGAACGATGACGGTGAAATCGCGGAAGCCGCTGTCTTGGGCGACAAGCGTCAGCGTGCGGTTGTTGACGCCTTCGCGCAAGTCGGTCGTCTCGCTGGTGATAAGCTCGCCGCTGGCGAAGATGTCGATACGCGCTTGAGTCGCTTGGTCGGCCTGTACGGTCAAGCTGAGGTCGAACTGCTGGCCCTGCGGGACGGCGGCTGGCGCGTCAAAGCGGGTGACCCGTACGTCGGGCGCGTCGAGCGTTTGCAGCGGCAGGTACGTGATCTCAACCCCGGCGGCGGCGGCGAGTTGTGCGGCGGCTTCGGCATCGCCGATCGTCTGTTGGCCGTCACTGAGGATGACGATACGCCGTGCTGCATCGCTCGGGAACATCGCCAGCGCAAGGCGCACGGCCGCGGCAATATCGGTGTTGCCGCTTTCTGGCGACGAGCGCACAGGCCCGAGGCTTCGGCTGTCCGAGACGGGGCGTTCGACCAGCGGGCGCTGCCCGAATACCACGAGGCCGGCCAGATCCGCGTCGCCCATCGCGCCGATGGTTTCGCGCACTTGGCCGAGCGCCGCATCGCGCAAGACCGGGTCCACGCTGTCGGACGTATCCACGAGGAAGACGACGGCCAACCGATCGGTGTCGCGGACGATCTGCATGCCTGCCAGAGCAAGCACCAGCAGCACGATGATGACCGTGCGAAGGATCAGGCTTACGGTATCCCGACGGCGGCGAAATCGCTGACGCGGGTAGCCCAGCCAGATCGCAGCAGGAACCAGTGCCAATAGCAGGAGTGCAGGGGGAAAGCTAAATGACATCCGCGAGTCCGGACAATGTTCGACACGCGTATGGTATCATGCCGGCCGGGGCGGCGCATAACCCTAATCGGAAACAAAAGAGGGGCAGCCTTGGCTGCCCCTCCTCACGTTCGTGGTGCGACTACTTCTCGATGTCGACCTTGAGCTTGTCCCACTCCGCCTTGCTGACGAACTTGGTCAGCGGGCGGCCGTCGGAGGTCTTGGCGCGCAGGCCGTAACGCTCCTGACCGTTCTTGGTCTTGAACACGGTCTTCTTGACGTTCTTTTGATCGACTTTCACTTTGCTGCGGGTCTTGACGTCATAGAATTCGATGCTGGCCACTGGAAGTCTCCTTTGTAAGACAAGTCGAACCTGCGACTCTTTTTGCGTAATTGCCCGGTAACTTATTCCGCTCAATTAGCCGAGCGCGACGCCTCGCCTACTCCTAATATAACCAGTTCCCGTAGTTTGGCAAGTACCTACGGGAAAATTCGTGTGAAATTGAGGGAAAATGAGGGAAACTCTCGTAAAAAGTTGGTTTCTAGGCCAGAATTTCCAGCAGCGATTTTGGGTAAGGACATCGATGGGAACCCACTACATCACGATGGTGCGGCACGGTCAATATGACCGCATGTTTGGTGACGAGGGGGACTTGAACACGACCGGCCAGCTTCAGGCGGTGCTGACTGCAGACGCCCTTCGGGGCCATCGTTTCGACGCGTTTCTATGCAGCCCAATCCTGCGGGCGCGCAGGACGGCCGAGCGAATCCTGCCCGCGCTCGAAGGGGTGACGATCCGGTACGATTCGCGCATCGAAGAGTGCGTGCCGAGCATCCCCCCGGCGATGGAGCGTTGGTTCGGCGAGAACCGCCCGCACATCAACGGCGAACACACGGTGGTGTGCCGGCGTCGTGTTCAGGACTTTTACGGCGAGGTATTCCGCGGCGTGTCGGCGACGGCAAACGACCGGCACACGCTGGTCGTGGCCCACGGCAACGTGATCCGCTTCTTGCTCGCCCATGTGCTCAGCCCGGATCAACACGCGTGGACGAACATGCTGGTCTATCACTGTAGTCTTTCGCGTGTGATGATCGAGGCCAATGGCGATCCGATGGTGATCGGGATCAACGACATCAACCACCTCGCGCCGGAGTTTCGCAGCGAGCAGTGAAGCGCTAGAACAGCGCGACCTGGTGCGCGTGGCGCACGAAGTCCAACGCCATCAGTTGATCGAGGACGGTGTCGCTCAACGGTTGATCGAGCGTAAGCACGGTCAGCGTTTGGCCGCCGGGGGTGGCGCGGCCGGTGTACCAGCTAGCGATGTTGACCTGATTCTCGGCCATCAGCGTTCCGACACGCCCGATCACGCCGGGCTGGTCGTAGCTGCCCATGATGAGCAGATGACCGCTCGGCACGAAATTCATGCGATATTCGTTGACCTGCACGATGTGCGCTTCCTGCCGGTCGAGCAGCGTGCCCGAGATGATGATGTCCTCGCCGTCGTCGAGCGTGACCTGCGCGCTGACCAGCGTGGAGTACTCGCCGGTCTTGAGTCCCTTCGTCTGCATAAGCTGAATGCCGCGCTCGGCCGCCAGCAGCGGCGCGTTAACGTAGCTCACGCCATCGCCGAGGATCGGCGCAAGCAGGCCCTTGAGCAGTGCGACGGCCAGCGGTTTGATCAGGCCGGTCAACTCGTTTCCGCGATACTCGACCGCCACCCGCCGCACCGCATGGCGTGCCAAGACGTGCAGCAGCGTGCCCATCCGCTCGGCCAGCGTAAGGTACGGCCGGATCGTCTCGTAATCGGTGCCGGGCAGGAACGGCATGTTGATGACGTTGCGGTAGTCGCTGCCGCGCAGCGCGTCCATCACCTGACTGACGATCTGGATCGATAGGTCCTGTGTCGCTTCGATCGTGTTCTCGGCGACGTGCGGCGTATGCAGCACCGACTCCTGCCCGATGAGAGGCGAGTTGTACGGCGGCTCCTCGGCATATACGTCGAGCGCCACGCCGCCCAGATGTCCTTCTTTGAGCGCCGCGGCCGCGGCTGATTCGTCGATCAGGCCGCCGAAGGCCGTATTGATCAGCTTGGCCCCGGGCTTCATGCGGGCGATGAACTCGGCGTCGACCATGCCGCGCGTCTCGGCCGTTGGGGGGACGTGCAGCGTGACGAAATCGCTCCGGCTCAGAAGCTCCGGCAGCCCGACCAAATACAGGCGCGGGTCGTCGATCTGATCCTCGGAAATGTACGGGTCGCAAGCCAGTACGATCATCCCGAAGGCCAGACATCGGTGCGCGACCGCGCGCCCGACCCGCCCCAAGCCAATGATGCCGAGGGTCTTGCTGGAAAGCTGGCTTCCGGCTTGCCGGCGGCGATCCAACAACCAGTAGCCGTCGCGCAGGCTTTCGTGCAAGCTGACAAGCCGTCGCGACAGACCGAGCATCAGCGCGACGGTGTGTTCGGCTGCAGCGATGGCGCTGGTGCCGGGCGTATGCGTGACGATGATGCCGCGCTCGCTGGCAGCCGGGATGTCGATGCCGCTCAAGCCTGCGCCGACGCGTCCAACCACCTTGAGCTTCGGCGCGTGGCTAAGCAATTCCTTGTCGATGGTAATGTCATCGCGCGCAATGAGCGCGGTGGCGTCCGCTATCGCATCTTGAACCGCGCGCAGGCGCGGCGTAACGACTGCAACAGTCGTGTCTGAACGGCTGCGCAGTGTTTCGAGCGCGTGGTCGGTGAGATCGGTGGCAACGACGACATGATGGGTCACGACAGATCCTCCTCCAGCCACGTCCGGACATCGTCGAGGCTCTCAAAGATGTGGGGCGTAATCTCGCGGAACGCCTCGGCCTGCGTGTAGGTCACGTCCGGCACGACACCGCAGGTCATCCCTGCCGCCACCACAGCACGCGCGCCGTTACGGCTGTCCTCCAGCCCGACCGTACGCGCAGCTTGAATACCCAACCGGCGGGCCGCCGTGAGGTAGACGTCCGGCGCGGGCTTGCCGGCCTGCTCGTCGTCACCGGTACAGCGAACGCGCAGCACGTCGTCCCAGCCCATCGCTCGCATCGTCACATCGATGATGCCGGCCGACGAGTTAGACGCGACCCCCATCGGAATGTTGTGAGTCAGCAGAAAGTCGATCAACCGGTGCGCGCCGGGCTTCTCTTTAACCATATTCGGAATGCGCTCTGCCATGCGCGCGTTCAGATCGACGATCATGTGTTCAAGCGGCTCGGTCAGGCCGTAGTGCGTGCGCAGCAGATCGAGGAAGTGATCGACACGCAGGCCGATCACGAGCTGGCGATCTTCGTCGGTGTAGGTCACGCCGCGGTCGGCGAAGAACTCCGCCTCGACGACGTGCCACACCGTCTCGCTGTCGACCAGCAGACCATCCATGTCGAAGATTACCCCGGCGAATTCGGTCAGTCGTTTAGGCACGGTGTCCTCGCAGTGACGTTGAATGCGTGAATCGGCTTAGGTGCTGGAATGAAAAGCGGTGGCGAACGCGGAGCGGAAATCGTCGGTTCTGAAGGTCAACCCGCCGTCCAGTGCAAGCTGAATGCCGCGGTCGAACACGGCTTGATGCGGCGTGCCGAGCACGCGCTGGTACCCGGCAGGGCCAGCGGACAGCGGCAGCACCGGCGCGATCGAGGCGGTGTGGACAAACGCGTCGGAGCCTTGACGCACCGTTTCGCGGGTCACCACCCCGCCGAACCCGACGAACAGGTCGACCACCGAGCGCGTCGCCAAATCCGACGACCCGTCGCCGACCATCAGCCGGCGGCCGGCGCGCTTGCCCGCCAGATCGGTGATGATCTGCGGCTTGCCACTGCTCACCGTCAGCGGCCCGTTGTCGTGATCCATAAACCGCTGCGCATTGCGATTCTGAGGCTCGTCGTAGCGCCACCATTCGCCGCTGAGCTCGTCGTATTCGAGTTCGACGGCGCGGATGTTCTCAAGCGGGATACCCAGCCGTTTGCCGAACCCGCGCACTGGCTCGGCTAGCCCGCCGCTGATGATGAACACGGTCTTGTTCAGGAAACGCAGCGCGTCGAAGACCGCTTGCACGTCGGGGACGATCGTCTGCATGTAAAGGTCTTCGATCGCCTTGAGCTGGCCGCGGGTCGGGCGGATCGCTTGTAGGCGCTTGCCGTAAACCTGCGCCAGATCGAGCTCGCCGTTCATGGCCTTGTGTGTCAACACGCCCACTCGCAGTTCCTTGCCTTTCAAACGGGCGAGTTCGTCGATTCCCTCGATGGTCGACAGGGTGCTGTCGCAATCGAAGAAGATCAGGTCGTAACTGGTCCAGCGGGTTTGCGGTGTCATAGGGCGATCGAGCTTCGGTGGCAGTCACAGGCTAGTATAGACCGATTTCAGCGGGGCGTCATGGTTCAAGTGGCGGGTCGTCCTGCGTGCGCCTGCCGCGCGCGAGCATTTGCGCCTGCCGTGCCCAGAAGTCGGCGGTGGCCATGTCGCCCAACAGCCCGTAGGTGGTCGAAACCTCAGCGTTAATCTCCGGGTTGAGCGGGTCGCGCGATAGAGCGTTCAAGAACATCTCTAGGCTGATGAAGTCCTGCCCGACGGCACGATAGTACAGCCCGGCAGCGACGTACACCTGTGCCGACTCGGAGCCCAAACCCAACGCCTCATCGAGCCACGGCTTGCCGTCCTTGCCCTGAATGGCGCGCACGAGCGCGACCGACGCCAACGCCTGCGCGGTGTCCGGGTCGAGCGCGACGGCCAGCTCGAAGGCCCGTTCGGCATACCCGTACAGCGCGGCATCGGTCATCACCGCGCCCACGGCAAGCGGCAGACCGGACCGCGCCGCTGAGAACTGCTCGAGCGTTTCGATCAACTCGGCCGGCGGAGCCATGCCGGTCTGTGCGGCGCGGCGCAAGAACGTCAGCGATTCCTGCGGTGCGGCCGGGGCGAGGATCAAGCCCAAATGCAGGTTGGCCCATGGATCGTCCGGCACCAACTCGATCAGCGTGCGGAGCGCGTCGGCGGCGTGATCCCAGCGGCTGTTCTGCACCGCCAGTTCGGCGGCTCGGCGTGCCGTGAGTTCGTCGTGCGGGTCGATCAGCAGGGCGGCCTCATAATGGGCGATCGAAGCGTCTACGTCACCCAATGCCAGTGTCAATTCGGCGGCGTCGCGGCGTCGGTCGGCGGTCCAACCGGTTCGGGCGGCTTCGGCGAGGATCGGATAGAGCTGTTCGGCAGGTGATGCGGGTTGTGCGGCGACGGCATTCGCCAGCAGCACGACCGCAAGCAGGACGGCCGCGCGCATCAACGCTCCGCGAGCGCCTCGCGGATGACCGCCTGAAGCTCGAGCGGGGTGGTAGTCTTGACCAGAAAGCGGAAGACTTCCTGAAGCTTTCCGACCAGCCGGTTGGCGGGATCGTTGTAGGCGGTCAACACGATCACCTTGGGGAGTTCGTTGTCGGGACGGCCCGCGTACGAGGACTTGATGAATTCGAGGATGCTCCAACCGGTCATGTCCGGCAAGTTGAGGTCGAGCAGCACCAGATGCGGCATGTTGGTACGGATGTAGTCAGTCGCCGTGCGGCCGTCTTTGGCGTGGAAGACATCGACCTTGATTCGGCGCAGCGTCTCGCGCACGATAGCGGCGAACTCGACCGAGTCTTCGACCAGCAGGACGCCGGGTTTGCCGGGCGCAGGTACGGACTGATCGCTGCGGACAGCGCGCATCTCGGTCGTCGAAAACGCGACATCGTGATGCTCGATGCGATCGGGCAGGTCGTCCAAGCGCACTTTGGGGGCGAGGCCGGTCATCGACGGGTCGCGCGCCAACTCGGTTACGGATGGCGTGGGCATCGGATCGCTAGGACGTTCGTGCGCCAGATCCGGTTGTTCTTCTCGATCGGGGCGCCCTTCTTGCGCGTCCAGATCGAAGTTGTCCGATGACGTCATTACCCCTCCGAGGGCCGGAGCGAGGGCGTGTTTCGCCTCGCCATGCAACCGATTATAGCCGGTTTCAGCGTGCGGTAAACATTGACGTCCCGTGCGCTGGGGCGCCGATTGCTCACCGCCCGCTCATCGCGGGGCAATCGCGTGCCCAGCCGGTCGCGCTATATTTCACAAAGTTTGAGCATGGGGTTTCGCAATGAGCCTTTTGATTCGGCTGGGTATCCGCGATATCACGCGCCGGTTCATCCACAGCGCCCTGTTTGTGCTTGGCGTGGCGCTGGGCGTAGCGATGGTGATCGCCATCGACATCGCCAACGGGTCGTCAAGCCGGGCGTTCGAGCTGAGCACGATCAGCGTGACCGGGCGCGCTACGCACCAGATCGTCGGCGGGCCGGTCGGCTTGCCGTCGGACCTCTACCGCATCGTGCGCGTCGATCTCGGCATTCGCGACAGCGCGCCGGTGGTGTCCGAGTTCGTGCGTGTGGACGGCGCCAGTCAGCCTCTACGTCTATTAGGTGTCGACACCTTTGCGGAACCGCCCTTTCGGTCGTACTTGAGCGAGGTCGAGGTTGACAGCGGCGAGGGCAGCGCGTTCGACGCGATCGCCGCGTTCATCGCGCGGCCCGGCAGCGTGCTTATCTCGGACACGCTCGCCGCGCGCCTCGGCGTAACCAGCGGCGGCACGCTGACCGTCCAGACGGGCACACGCACATCCGAGGTGCAGGTGGTCGGCATCCTCAGGCCGGAAGATCGTGTCAGCGTGCAGGCGCTCGACGATTTGATCCTGACCGATATCGCGACCGCCCAAGAGCTGCTTGATCAGCCCGGGCGCATTACGCGGATCGATCTCATTCTGCCCGAGCAGGACGCCGAAGTGTCGGTCGCTTCGATCGAGAGCCGCCTGCCGGAAGGCGCGCAGATCGTCGCCACCAGCGAAAGCGGCGACACGCTCAGCCAGATGACGGCGGCATTCGAACTCAATTTGCAGGCATTGAGCCTGTTGGCGCTGGTGGTCGGCGTCTTCCTGATCTACAACACGGTGACGTTCAACGTCGTGCAGCGGCGGCCGACGCTTGGCATCTTGCGCTCGCTCGGGACGACGCGCCGGCAGGTCTTCGCCAGCATCCTCGGCGAGTCGCTGACGTTGGGCGCGGTCGGCACGCTCATGGGCGTCGGCCTCGGCGTGATCTTCGGACGCGCAGCGGTCGGCCTCGTCGCGCAGACGGTGAGCAACCTGTATTTCAGCGTCAATGTGCAGGGGATTACCGTCGAGACATTCACGCTGGTCAAAGGCGTGGCGGTCGGCCTGATCGCCAGCGTCGGCGCGGCGGCCGTGCCGGCCTTCGACGCGACCCGCACGCCGCCCGCCGGTACGATGCGCCGCTCCGATCAGGAGCTCGACATGCGCCGGTTGGTGCCCAGCATCACGGTCCTCGCCGCCAGCATGATCGCCATCGGATTGATCCTGCTGGCCCTTCCAACCAAGAGCATCGTCGTGAGCTTCGCCGCGCTGTTCTGCATCGTCGTCGGCGGGGCGTTCTTCACGCCCGGCGTGCTGATCGTCGCCATGCGCATCGCCGAGCCGGTGTTGGGGCGACTTTTCGGCGTTGTCGGTCGGATGGCCCCGCGCGCGGTCGAACGGTCGATCAGCCGCACGGCGGTGGCGGTCGCTGCGTTGACGATCGCCGTCAGCGTGATCGTCGGCGTCAGCGTGATGATCTCGTCGTTCCGCAGCACGGTGGCCGACTGGCTCGGGACGACGCTGGGGGCGGACATCTATATCTCGTCGCCACTGCTGGCCGCCAACGGCTCGACCGTGGATGTCGATCCCGAGGCCGCAGAGATCGTCGCGCAGGTGCCGGGCGTCGCCGAGGTCTCGACCAGCCGCGCGACCAGCGTGCTGTCGCCGGATTATCCCGACATGCTGCCGGTCAACCTGCAGGCTGTGACGTCCGACATCGCCCCCAACCGCGGTTACGTCTGGAACGTCGCCCCGAACGGGGACGTGCCACAAGCGATGCGCGACGGCGCCGTGATCGTCAGCGAACCATTCGCCTTCCGTCGCGATATCACGACCGTACGCCGCGAAATTACGCTCACGACCGACCGCGGCCCGCAGACGTTCCCGATCGCTGCCGTGTTCTACGACTATTCGACCGATCAGGGGCAGGTGCTGATCCTGCGCGAGGTCTACGACCAGTACTGGGACGACCCGTACGTGTCATCGATCGCCGCGTTCATCACGCCGGATGCCGACCTCGATACCGTGATCGCGGACATCCGCACGCGGCTTGACGGGTACGATCTGGGCGTCCAAGCCAATCGCGAACTGCGTGCCGGCGTCTTCGAGGTGTTCGACAACACGTTTGCCATCACCATCGCGCTGCGCCTGCTGGCGACGATCGTGGCATTTATCGGCATCCTGAGCGCGCTGCTGTCGCTGCAATTGGAGAACACGCGCCAATTCGGCGTGCTGCGCGCCACCGGCATGAGCCCCGGCCAGTTGTGGCGCTATACGCTGCTGCAAACCGGCCTGATGGGCGGCGTCGCCGGGCTGCTTGCGCTGCCGATCGGGTTGGCACTGGCGCTGGTGCTGCTGTTCGTGATCAACGTGCGCAGTTTCGGCTGGACGATGCAGTTCTACCTGTCGCCGGAAGAGTTTGCGCTGGCGTTCGCGGTGGCGGTCGTCGCGGCGGTGCTGGCCGGCATCTATCCCGCATACCGCATTTCGAGGCTGCAAACCGCCCGCGCCCTGCGCAGCGAATAGCCGGAATCACAGGCGCGCGGACCGGCCGCGCATCTGTGACGTGTGTCGTGCAAAGGTAAACCTATCCGACCTTGAGCTTCTTCAGGACAAGCCGCTTGGCCGCGTTGAAGCGCTTGATCTCACCCTGATCTGTCAAGTCCTCTTGCGGGTCCTTCTGCTGACCCTCATACCACTGCTTTCCGACCGTGTTGATATCCGCGATGATCTTGTTCGCGTTCTTCGGATCAAGGTCGTTGATCAAGTTCGAGATTTGTGTCTTGAGCTTGATGTTCTTGGGCGGTTCGGGCTTCTTCTTGCGCTTCGCTTCTGACAGGTTCTCCCACTCGGTATGCTTGGGATTGGGAACGTCTTGCTGACCCTCGGTACCATGGAAGGCGTCCAGCACGCCGTACCATATGGCGTCACCTGCCGCCTCGACATCGTACTTGCCGAGGTACTCGGTAATGTAGTTTAGGCGAGCCTCCATCGTCTGATTCGGATCGCTCTTGCTGGCCTTCTTCGACGGCGTGGTCGGGAATGCGGCTCGCTGCCACTGTAATGCTTTGCGATCGTCAACCGACTTGGTGTCTGCCGCCGGATACTGTGAAGGTACGGCGCCATTGACCTTGCCGGTTGCAATGAACGTCTCAATCAGGCCCTTTTCAGACCGCATGCGCTTCACGTTGTTGGCGCGGATCTTCTTCTTCACGGCGGTGCCGATGAGCACGCCGACGCCCACGGCTAACAGCAAGCCGCCAATTGCCCAACCCACCGGTCCGAGAACGGCTGCCGCGGCCGTTCCGGCGAGGATTAACCCGGCGATCCCGACGCCGCTTCCGATCAGGCCGACGATGCTGCCGGCGATATTCACACCTTTGAGCGCGTTCCCCAGCTTGCGATCGACGACCCCGAGCGCAACACCACGTTCCTTGTAGCTCTTGACGGTTTCGAGCAGTTGATCGGACTCGGTCTTGAGGTCTTTAGCCTGATCGTCATTGTCTTGAACGTTCTGCGTGAGCTGTGTGACTTCGTTCTGCAGCGCCGTGAGTCGCGCTTGGATCTTCTCGACCTTGGCTTTCTGCTTGTCCCGGTCCTTGACCGTGCGATTAAGCGCGCGCAGCTTCTTGTTGAAGGTGGAAATATCATGCCGCCGCTCTCGCGGGTTCAGATCTCGGGAGTCTCGGCAGCATGTGTAAGGTATTCTCGACGCGCTGTTTCTCGAACTGTTCGTCCTGAACCTGCGTGTCCATCGTGTCAAGCGAGGTCTGCTCCGAGTCCAATTCGTTCTGGACGTCGTCGATGTCGTCCGTCTTGTCCTGAATCTGTTGAGTCAGGCCATGATTGGCGGTTTGCAGCGTCTGCACCTGCTGCTGTTTTCCCGCAACCTCGGTCGTCAACGCTTGCTCGCGCGCTTGATAGCTGACGACGACCTCCGCGACCTTCTTCTTGCGTTTGTTGCGCTTGTGGATGTTGACCGAGTCACGAATGATCGAGAGCAGGCTGAACGCTGCACCAATCCCAGCGCCGATCACACCCAGTACCGTCGCCGTGCCTTCAGCAACTGTCTTGGCGATAATCAAGGAATTAGAAACGATCGAGTAGATGTTTCCTACGCTTTGCGCCGTGGAATCAACGGTGGCTTTCGTCGCCTTGTGGTAGTCCTGTGTGAGGACGGCGTGTTCAGTGCCGGTTTTGCTTGAAAGTCCGGAGCGCTCTTTTCGGATTCGCTCTGCCTTAGCGCCCTGAACGCCGGTATTGATGACGTTCATCACAAGTGCCGGCGACGAGACTGCAACCCCTGCGATTGCGGCGTTCTGCGCATTGGCGTCCGACGCTGTCTTCTTTGCCGTGTCCGTGCTGTCTTTCGGCTTAACGTACTCGATCGACCCGAGCAGACCGCCAGCCTCCAGAACCTTGTCCGAGCCGCTCTTGACGCCCTCCCACGTCTCCTCCGGGTCGCGCTGAACGGTATCCTTCCGGATCAGTGCATTTGTAGCGCGGTTTCCGATGAGGCGTTGGAGATGAATGACGTCGCTCGCTTGCGAGGTCAGAGGGCGGTGCGGATCTGAGGTATCGCGGGCGGTACGTTGACTCGGCGTGCGGGGGGCAAGGCGCCGCTGATCTGCGCTGGTTTCATTTCCCATAGCGTGCCCTCGGAAGCGTCGCTATCTGATCATAACAGTGTATGTATTTTTGTCGCGGCCGCAACTAATCCAACACCTTATGTGGTCCGGCATGCGCTATAATCCTCGCTGCACATACTCGGCATTGCTCTCGTTCTGAGTAAGACAACCATGACTGTATTGACTCGCTCGAGCGCCCCTCATTGGGGCGTTTTCGGCCACGATTGGGCCGTCGAATATCTGCGTAAAGGGCTGCGCCACGGGCGCACGCGGCAGGCGTACCTGTTCGCCGGCACTCCGGGCATCGGCAAGTCGACACTGGCGCATGCCTTCGCCGCCGCGCTCAACTGCCAACACCCGGATGTCGATGCGCGCCCGTGCGGCGAATGCCGGTCGTGCCGGGTGATCGCCAGCGGCAACCATCCCGACATCCTGTACGCCGAGGACGACGAGTCATCTGGAACGCTCAAGATCGAGGCCCTGCGCGACCTGATGCGCCGCCTCGCCCTCAAGCCCTATGACGCACGCTATCGGGTCGCCATCGTGCCGGGCTTCGAGCGCGCGCGCGGCCCCGCGCAGGACGCTATCCTCAAGACATTGGAAGAGCCGCCCCCATACGCCGTCCTGATCCTGCTGGCGAACGGCATGGAGAACACGCTGGCGACGATCCAGAGCCGCTGCCAGATCGTCTATCTGAAGCCGGTCGCGGCTGAGATCATTGCCGAAATGCTGCGCGAGCGGCACGGCACCGAAGACGAACGTGCCATGTTGGTCGCGCGGTTGAGCGGCGGGCGTATCGGATGGGCGGTGCAGGCCGTGCACGACGACTCGGTGCTTGAGCAGCGCAGCACAGCGCTCGATGTGTTGGAAGCGCTGCTGAGGCAATCGCGACGCGATCGTTTCGCGCTGGCCAATGATTATGCGGGCGACAAGCCGGCCCTGCTGCGCCTGCTCGAACTGTGGCAGACGTACTGGCGCGACCTGCTGCTGCTCTCGGTCGGCAACAGCGTTAAGCCGGTAAACATCGATCGCCTCGAAACGCTGGAGCAGCTCTCGCGCGTACTGCGCACGGAGTCCATCGAACTCGCGCTGCGCCAGACGCAGAAAGCCCAGACTTTGATTCAAGGCACCAACGTCAACGTGCGGCTGCTGCTGGAAGTGCTGTTCCTCGACTATCCGACGGCCTGACCGCGGCCGCGATTTGGCCCCTTAACGGGCGCGCATTTCGTCTGCTATACTGCCGCCATACCACACAACAAGGCAGCTTTGAGGCCCATGATCGATGTAAATCAGCTTCGCAAAGGGACGACGTTCACCGAGGACGGACACTTGTTCAAGGTGATCGACTACCAGCACATAAAGCCGGGCCGTGGTTCGGCGACAATTCGCGTCAAGGTGCGCAACCTACGCACAGGGTCGATCGTCGAAATGACGTACCCGTCCGGCAACACCGTGCAGGACATCCGCCTCGACAATACCGAAGTGGAATATTTGTACGACGACGGCGAGTTCCTCAACTTCATCGACAACAACACCTACGAGCAGCCTCAGCTCCGCAAGGACATCTTCGGCGACGACTTCGAGTACCTCAAAGAGGGCATGGTCATCAAGCTGAGCAGCTACGAGGGTGAAATCCTCGACTACGAGCTGCCGACCAGCGTCGATCTGGAAGTCGTCGAGAGCGAGATGGCCGTTGCCGGCGACACAGCCAACAACCCCACCAAGAAGGTCAAGGTTGAGACCGGTCTTGAGGTGCGCGTACCGATGTTCGTGAACGTCGGCGATACCATCCGAATCAAGACTGAGGACGGCAGCTACATGACCCGCGTCTAGCGGGTCGAAAGCGCCGCAGCCAGACCGCGAACCCACTTGTTTCGACGGCCCCTGTCTGAACGGCAGGGGCTTTTGTATACCGTGAGGAGCAGCACTGTGACCGAGCAGGACAACCCCGTATACGCGCAAGACGCCCAGTACCGGATTCCGGTCAACGACTATCCGGCACACCAGACTCCGATCCCGCCCTCGCGCATGTTCGAACTGAAGAAGGCGCTCGATCTGTATAAGGCGCGCAACGGCGCCGATGCCCCGGTCTACGATGCGTCGCAGGGGGACGGCGGCGCCAGCCTGCCCGGTGTGCCGGCCGACATCCTGATGCGTGCCGCCGAGCTGCAGGTCAAGCACGGCACCGGTTACGATCAGCCGTTCGGCACCAAGCAGTTCCGCGACGTGGCCGCCAACAGCTACTGGAAGCTGCAGGCCAACAGCGGCTGGACGCCGGAGAATATCGTGTTCGTGCAGGGCGGGCGCGATGGGCTGAACAAGGCCTATCAGGCGATGGTCTCGCTCGGTCACGGGCGGGTCGGCGATTTGTTGATGGTCAGCCGTGTACCGTGGATTACGTACTCTTGGGGGCCGTACGGACTGGGCCTGAACGTGCTGTATGCCCCCGGCCACGAGGACGAGAGTTGGAAGTACACCGTCGACGGTATTCGTTCGGCGGTCGATTTCGCCGGGCGCGACGGGCGCAAGATCGCCGGCATGGTCATCACCTCGCCGGACAACCCGACCGGGCGCACCACGCCCGTCGAGGAGCAGATCGAATTGGCGCATGCCGCGCTGGATGCGGGTGTCGCCTACGTGCTGTTCGACTGGATGTATCACTGGGTCACCGACGGCGGCCCGACCGACATCAACACCGTGCTGCAGGCGTTCGAGCCGGAGAAGCGCGAACGGGTGATGATCCTCGACGGCCTGACCAAGAGCCTCGGCGCGTCGAACATCCGCAGCTGCCAGCTCGTCGCCGGGTCGAAGGTCGTCAAGCACATCGTCAGCACAGCCTCGCACGGCGTCGTCCCGAGCTACTACGCGCAAGCCGTGGCGATCGCCGCCTACGAGGGCGACTTCGCCAAGTCCGCGGCCAGCATCATCGAGCCGACCAAGCAGAGCCGCAAGGTGCTGCGCGCCGCGCTCGAGAAAGCCGGTGTGCGCTTCGTGATGGGCGACGGCTATTACGCCTTCATCGACCTGTCGCGTTACATCGCCGACGGCAAGCGGCCCGACGGCACCAGTTTCACTGACAGCGCCGACCTCGGCGCGTATCTCGGTGAGACGTTCGGTATCACGGTTGTCCCGGGCGTGTACTTCAGCGATGCCGGCAAGAACTGGGCGCGCTTCAGCTATGCCCTGCCGCCGGAAAAGACGCAGAAGGCGATCGACCGCTTCTTCGAGGGTCTCAACAGTTTGGTCTAGCGATCCCGAAGGACGCTGACGGGCGGCCCGATGCCGCCCGTCTTTGATTCGCGGTATAGTTGTGCCAGCCACCGCCCGAGCAGGAGCCGCCGTGCGCCGCAAAATCGCCATCCTCATCTTCGACGAGGTCGAAGTCCTCGACTTCGCCGGCCCGTTCGAGGTATTTTCCGTGACCCGCGACCCGGACACGCGCGAGCCCCTGTTCGACGTGATGCTTGTCGCTGAGACGCAGGAACCGGTGGCGGCACGCGGCGATTTCCGCGTTGTGCCGCACTATACGCTCGAGAACTGCCCAACCCCGGACATTATTCTTGTCCCCGGCGGCAACACGGCTGTCGTCCGCGAAAGCGCGCGCGTTCTGGACTGGCTGCGGGCGCACGCCGGGATCGAACAGATCCTGTCCGTCTGCACTGGCGCAATGATCCTCGGAAAGGCCGGGCTGCTCGACGGACTGTCGGCGACGACGTACCATACCGCGTTCGAGCGGCTCGCCGAGATCGTGCCGAGTGTCACACTCAGGCGCGGCGAGCGCTGGGTCGACAACGGACAGGTCGTGACGTCTGCGGGTGTCTCGGCCGGCATCGACATGGCGCTGTATGTCGTCGAGAAGCTGTGCGGCAAGCCCACGGCTGAGCGTACGGCACGCAGCATGGAATACGATTACTACCCGCGCTAACCGCAGACCCTACAGCGTGATCGCTGCAAGCCAGATCGGGAGGAGACGCTATGCCCCGCAAACTTGCGATTGTGATGTTCGATGATGTCGAGGTGCTCGACTTTGCCGGCCCCTACGAAGTGTTCGCCGTGGCGCGTGACATGCAGACGGACGAGCCGCTTTTCGACGTGTACCTCGTCGCTGAAGACCTGCGGCCGATTACCGCGCGCAATCGTCTGAGCATCAACCCGCACTACACGTTTTTCACCGCGCCGGAACCGGACATTGTGCTGGTGCCGGGAGGGGATGGGCGCCGCCGCGAGATGCACAACCCGGCCACGTTGGAGTGGGTCGCCAAGCGCGGCGAAGCGGCTGAACACGTGCTGTCGGTGTGCACCGGCGCGTTCATCCTCGCTGGCGCGGGTCTTCTGCACGGGCTGGCCGCGACGACCTATCATCGGTCGTTCGATGAACTGGCGGCTTTCGCGCCGGATGTGCAGCTTCGCCCGGGACAGCGGTGGGTCGACAACGGCAAGGTCATCACCTCCGCCGGTGTTTCGGCTGGGATTGACATGGCGCTGCACGTGATCGAGGTGCTGCACGGCCCGGATCAGGCGCTGCATACCGCACGCTATATGGAGTACGAGTACTACCCGCGCCCCGCGGCGGACTGACTTGGCTTCCGGCATCGCGTGAACTTTGGCGGGCGGATGCGCTACACTCTGTTCGTAATTGTCAACAGAATGTTATAGAACGGAGTTCCGTCCTTATGGAACAGCGCCCGCCCACTATCACGCGTTGGGAATATCTCGTCATGGAGGCCAGTATCAATTACGGCGGTTCGAAGTTCACGCTCAACGGTGAACTGAACAACCAGCTCAAGAACGCCACACTGCCGGCGGTGCTGAACCAGCTTGGTGCGGTCGGCTGGGAAATGATTGCGGCACAGCCCGTCAACGCCAACATCACGATCTATACGTTCAAACGGCCGGCCCGCGTGCCGCTGCAAAACTTGCAGAAGACAACCGATTCGGCAGGGCAGTAATCGCATGCGACGCATGAACTACGACTTCAAATCGCGCCGTTCGATGGTGCTGGGGCAGGGCGGTATGGTCGCCGCCAACAACCCGCTGGCCGCGCAGGCCGGCCTCGACGTGCTGCGGCGCGGCGGAAATGCTGCCGATGCGGCCGTCGCGACGGCCGCGATGCTCAACGTGACCGATCCGGCGTCGACCGGCATCGGCGGCGATATGTTCGCGCTGTACTACGACGCCAAGACCCGCACGGTAACGGCGCTCAACGGCAGCGGGCGCGCCCCTGCCGCGGCGAGCATTAGCGCGCTGGCCGAGCGCGGCGTCACTGGCGCGATCCCCGACCGCAGTGTGTATGCGATCACCGTGCCCGGCGCGTGCATGGGCTGGCACGACCTGCTGGCGCGTCACGGCCGGATGGGGTTGGCCGACGTGCTGCGCGATCCGATCCACTATGCCCGTGACGGCTATCCGGTGCATCCGGTTTTCGGCAACCTGTGGGCCGCGCCGCGCAACGCGCGTTTCCTTGCGCAAAGCCCCAATACCGAGGACTACTTGCCGGGAGGTCAGCCGCCTAGGGTCGGGCAGGTCGTCAAACTACCGGGTCTGGCGCGCACGTTCCAACTGGTTGCCGAAGGCGGGCCGTCCGCTTACTACGAGGGCCCGATCGGCGAGGCGATCGTCTCGACCGTGCAGTCGCAGGGTGGCCTGCTGACGATGGACGACCTCAAGGCGCATCATTCGACGTGGGACGACCCGATCAGCACGATTTATCGGGGCGTGACGATCCACGAGTGTCCACCGAACGGGCAGGGACTGACTGCGCTGATCGCGATGAATATCGCTGAAGGGTTCGATCTGGCGGCGATGCCGTGGGACAGTCCGGAGCGTCTGCACTTGATGATCGAGGCGATGCGGCTAGCGTTTGCCGACGCACGCCAGTACATCGCCGACCCGTCGCGTGCCGACGTGCCGACGGACGGTTTGCTCAACAAGGGCTATGCCGCTGATCGGCGTGCGCTGATCTCCGCCGACCGCGCGATGCAGCCTCCGAGTTTCGGCATGCCGCCGGACAGCTCCGACACGGTCTACCTGTGCACCGCCGATGGCGAGGGCAACGCGTGCTCTTTCATCAACAGCCTGTACATGGGCTTCGGCACCGGCATTGTCGCCAAGGGCTACGGCGTGTTCCTGCAGAACCGCGGCGCGAACTTCGTGCTCGACCCCGGCTATCGCAACGCGCTGGAAGGCGGCAAGCGGCCGTACCACACGATCATCCCCGGCATGGCGACCCGCACCGACGGTTCGCTGTTCGGCCCGTTCGGTGTGATGGGCGGATTCATGCAGCCGCAGGGGCACTTCCAAGTCATTAGCGGCATGATCGATGACGACCTCAACCCGCAGGAGGCGCTGGATCGGCCGCGCTGGTGCTTGAGCGACGGCACCGGCGACAGCGTGCTGGCGTTGGAAGACGGTATTTCGTTCAAGACTGCGGCACGGTTGGCGTCGTTGGGTCATAATGTGAGGCCGGTAGCGGGCGACGAACGTCTGCTGTTCGGCAGCGGGCAGATCATTGTGCGCGACCCGGAGACCGGCGTGCTGCACGGCGGGTGCGACCCGCGCAAGGACAGCGTCGTCGCCGTGTTCTAGCCGGGCTGCGAAGGAGTCAACGGGGGAGGACGCATGCAGCAAGACCGAGCCACCGCGCTAAAGGCGATCGCAGATCGCGTGGCGGCGTGCCGGGCCTGCCGCCTGTACGAACGGGCGCGCAACCCGGTTCCGGGTTCGGGCGATCCGGACGCGGAGATCGTGTTCGTCGGCGAAGGGCCGGGCGAGCAGGAAGACATTCAGGGCCTGCCGTTTGTCGGCCGGTCGGGGCAGTATCTCGACTATCTGCTAAACCTGATCGGGCTGAAGCGGTCGCAGGTGTTTATCGCCAATGTCGTCAAACACCGCCCGCCGAACAACCGCGATCCACAGCCTGACGAGATCGCCGCGTGCGAACCGTTCCTCAACGAGCAGCTGGCGGCGATCGACCCGCTGATTATCGTCACGTTGGGTCGGTTCAGCATGGCGCGCTACTTCCCGAACGCCAAAATCAGCTCGATCCACGGCAAGCCGCGCTACGAGGGGCGGGTCGCCTACTACCCGCTGTATCATCCGGCGGCCGCGCTGCGTAACCCGGCCCTACGCTACGACATGGAAGACGACATCAACCGCATCCCGGCGATTCTGACAGAAGTGCGCCGCCTGCGCAGCATCGCCGCGGGAATCCCGGATGCGCCGCCGCACGAGGACGACCCGCCGCGTCAATTGAGTCTATTCTAGGCGGGTTTTGGCTGCATTTTCAGTCAGTGACCACGACTTGATTCCGGTGAGCATTCCGAGTCTGGCGTTCTGGTGTCACTGCGTCTCGTGAGAGAGTCCCTCAGCGGTTTCTCAGCACTCAGCACTTTCAACTCGGTTTCTAGCACGCGCGCAGTTTGGGCACCAGTTCGTTTTGCGCCAGATCGACGCAGTCCGCCCATGCCGTGCGAATCACCCAGTCGTCGTCCATCAGCCGATCGAGGTCGGGTTCTTCAAGATCGTCCAGCCCGAACCCTAGCCTATCCTCAAAGATGTCGGCCGCCATAAAGACGACTGCCGAGTCGTATGGCCCCGTGCTGGAAGTCATCTCCTCGTCAAGACGGTTCAATTCGACAATTGCGTCGAGCAATTCCAGCTCAAGCAAGGCCAGCAGTGCGGGGCTCCACATCGAGATCGCATCCTTCTACTGCTGCCGAGCAGCAGTCACACAAAGCGAAACAGCAGGGTGTCAGCCTGCTGTCTCGGAAAGTCACACGGTTGTCGCGGCGCTCACGCTAACCGCAGTTGGCAAACATACACGCGATGTCGCGTAGGATGGGGACACTGTCCCACAGGCGCAGCGTGTCGATAATCACGAGGCCGATGCCGCCGACACACGCGCAGAACACCAACAGCACGGCACAGCCGATGGCGATCCAGCGCAGCGCGCTGCGGGGTTCCTCCTCGCGCACGGCATACGGGTCGTAGTCGTACCCGGGCGGAACTTGCCCCGGCGGGGCATAGCCGGGCTGCTGTTGTCCGTAACCTGGCGCCGAATACTCCTGCGGATAATAGGGCTGCTGCTGCCCGTACCCTTGCTGCTGCGGATATTGGGGCTGCTGGGGCTGTGCGTACTGTCCGCCATACCCGCCGTCGGCAGGTGGCGTATACGGGGGCGTGTCCGGCCGTCCTTGCGGGGCATACGGCGACTGTGGCTCCGGACTTGGCGCGTACGGTGTTGGTCCCGGCGCGTAGGTCGGCGCATCGGACCCGCTGGGGGCACCGGCGCGCATGCGCTCGTAGCCGAGCGTGACGGTCTCCCCGAGGCTCACCATGTCGCCGTGGTTGAGCGGGCGGCTGCCAACGAGCCGCTGACCATTAATGAACGTGCCGTTGGTCGATCCCAGATCGGCAATCGTGAAACCGTCGACACCGCGCTGGAACCGCAGGTGATGGCGGCTCACTTCTGCGTCGTTGATCACAATGTCGTTCGCGATGTCACGGCCCAAAGAGTGAACGTCTTTGGTCAGTTCGTAAACGGTATTTGGCTGTGGCCCACGCCGCTGCACCAGACGAAACGTATCGCTGCCCTGCATCGCGTTTGCTCCCGATCGAAGAAACTATTCGAGATTATACAGAACAGCTTGCGTTAGGCGCAATGTACCTGCAATTACGCCTACCCGCCGCGCGGTATTCGGGTACCCGATTGCCCACACGTGCGGTGGACTGAAATTAGGATTTGCAATCCATTGACAATGTATGGTATATTTGTACTATCTCAATGAATCACCAATTTATGCAGGGTTTATCATGTCGCCAGTCAGCCATACACTCCCCAATTTCACCGCCATCGCCAAGTCGCTGCACGCGCGCATCGCTAACACCCGCCTCCCGCTTGAGCCGCTGTCCCTGCCGGATGCCGCCAACGGCGAAGCACGCCGCACGGCGCTTGTCCGGGTGAACGGCGAGGCGCTCGCGGTACAAGCCCGCATCGGTCTGAGTGGGGAAACCCTGCGCCATGAGTACCATCCGCGCATCGAGCTGCGCCTCACCACAAGCGATCTTGCGCTCGAGTTCATGCTGCCGTCGCAGGCGTGGTGGGATCAGCGCAATTTGGCTGGCAAGCTCAATGTGCGCCGTTACCGCGACGAGTTCCGTCAACTGCTGTTGAGCCTTGACCTTGAGACGTGTGTGGGCCACTGGCACGGCCACAGCCTGTGTGATGAGCACTTCACCGTGGAAAACTTGATGCGCCCGCGCCTCATGGAAGCGTGGATGCAGACCTTGACCGAAGGCAGCGAACCGCTGCGAATTGGCCGCTGGTACAGCGTATCCGAGTTGAACGGCGATGTAGTTCCAGCACTGGCGCGGCAGGTCGAAAAGCTCAACGCGATCTACCGCTTCGCCGCGTGGACGAGCCGTAACGACTTCGTCTCGATGTACGAGCAGCGCTTCTCAAGCTGGGCCGGTGAGGCGTCTAACTGGCGCTAATCGCCACGCGGTGCCACGCGAAATTCTGATAACCCCGAAAATTCCAGAGGTCTTCGACCGCCGGCGGCTGAGTGCTTCCGGCGTTGTCGTTTGCGCGCACGATGATCGTGTGTTCGCCCGCCGGCAGCTCGACCTCGGCTCGCCACAGCGTCCAGATCCACTGACGCGGCTCGGTCGTTAGGTCGGCCGCGCGCCACGACTCGCCGCCGTCGAGCGAAATCTCGACACCGTTGATCATCGAGTCGCCGCCGGCCATGGCATAACCTTCGAGCGTGACCTTGCCAACGTCCACCGCGTCGCCGTCTACCGGAGACAGTAATGCGGCGTGCGTGCGCTGCTCACCGAGCATTTCGCCCGCCTCCCACTCGACGTTGTCCTCGGTCACGTCAGGTGGAAAGACCTTGTAGTCGTGCGACTGAAAGTGGTTGTCGCTCGGCCCGTCCTGCACCGTGATGCGGTTGAGCCATTTGACACTGCGCGCGGCGTAGTAGCCCGGCACGACGACCCGCAGCGGCCCACCGTGGATGGGCTGGAGCGGCTCGCCGTTCATGGCCCATGCCAACAACACGTCCTTACCCTGTGCCTTGCTCAAGGGAATCGATCCGCCGAAGCCGTCGCCGTTAGGTGACGCGCCGCGGTCTGCGCCGAGGAACGCTACGTGTGAAGCCTCGTCCTGCACGCCGACGCGCATCAGAATGTCGGACAGCGAGACGCCGGTCCACGTCGCGTTGCTGATGGCTTCGGTCATCCACAGCAGCGCGTTGGGCTGCATCGGCTTGACGTTGTGCAGTTCGGTACGGCGGTTGCCTGCACACTGCAGCGTAACCTCGCTCGTCTTGACGGGGAACCCCCGCTGCAGGTCGGACAGGCGCAGCGTAAGCGGGTGCGACACCAGTCCATCCACGACGACCGTACAGTCTTCCGGCGGGATCTGTGGCACGGGGGCGTGGCCGCGAACATAGAACAGGTCGGCTGGCGTGATGGCCTCCCGAGCGAGTACGCGCGGATCAGGTCCGCCGTTGAACGGGTCGGTCTGGTGGATGATGAAGGCATTCGCTTTGCCGTGCATCAGGCGTCAATCCCGAGTGCCTTGGCAATGTCCTGCGCGTGCGCTTGTTCGTGCAGCGCCTGTATGCGGAGCATCTTGCGCACTGGCATGATTGGCCCGGACGCGTGCCGCCCTTCCATGTCGAGCTTGTCCTCGTCGACGGATTCGAGCCACGCGAGCAGGGCGACGCGCGATTCACGCAGTTCGTTCCACGCCTGCTGGGCCGGCTTGTCAGCGAACTTCTCGGTCGTGCGGGTGTTGTACCGCTGTACGTCGAAATCATCCGGGATAACCTTCTCGCCCGCCGCGTAGCCCATCGCCTGCCGGTTATGTCCGCGGTCGGCGTCGGCGACGTGGATCAAGACCTGCCGTACGGTCCACTGCAAGCCGTCGGAGTACACCTGCTGTTCCCAGCGGTCGCCGACAGCCTCCAGCACGCGCTCGAAATAGGCGCGCACTTCGTCCAGCTTGGCCTTGATCTGGTCTTTGGACTTGCTCATGTATCGGTTTCCTTCGTGTTGTCGCGCAGCAGGCGCTAGAGCTGGACGTAGCTGTTCTCGGCGAGGATGAAGCGGTGAACCCGCGGCATCGAGCGGCCCGACGATAGGACAATCGAGCCGTCGGCCATGAGGCTGCTGTCGATACGCCCGTCGATCCCGCGCAGCGTGCAGTCCTTCATCACGATACTGGCTTCGATCTCCGCATGTTCCAGCGTCACGTTGTCGCCGATCGCCGTGTACGGACCGACGTAGCTGTCTTTGATCGTCACGCCTGTGCCGACGACCACTGGCCCGCGCACCGTGCTGTTGATGATGCGGCTCCCAGCGCCGATCAGCACGCGTGCCGACACCTCGGAATTCTCGATGGTGTCGCCTTCGGGCGGGGGCGAGTACGGCATGTCGCCCATGACGAGCTGGTTGGCGCGCACGATCGCGTCCGGCTTGCCGGCGTCGATCCACCAGCCTTTGATCGTGTAGTAGCTGACCTTCTTGTTGTGCGTCAACAAGTCTTGAATTGCATCAGTGATCTCAAGCTCGTTGCGCCACGACGGCGTGATTCGGCTGATCGAGTCGAAGATCGACCGGCGGAACAGGTACACGCCGCTGATGGCGAGGTTGCTCGGCGGGTCTTTTGGCTTTTCGACCACGCGCAAGATACGGTCGCCCTCGACCTCCGCGATCCCGAAACGGGTCGGATCGGCCACTTCGCCGAGGGCAATAGCCGCTTCGGCATCGGACGCCTCGAACTCGGTCAGCATCTTGGTCATCTGGTCTTGGAAGATGTTGTCGCCCAGCAGCATGGCGAACGGCTCGTCACCGACGAAATCGGCCGCCAGCGAACATGCGTGGGCGAGTCCCTTCTGTTCCGACTGTACGAGATATTCGAGGCGAACGTTCTGCTTCGTCCCGTTGCCGAGCATGGGCACGATCGGCGACTCGAGCGAGTTGACGATAATCCCGATATCGTGGACGCCGGCAGCCTTCAGCAGATCGACGGCATACTCGATCAGCGGCTTGTTGGCCACCGGCACCATCGGCTTTGGCATTGTGAGCGTAACTGGGCGTAGACGTGTCCCTTGGCCAGCGGCCAAGATAATCGCTTTCATGAAAGGCAGTCCTTTCGATTGTCCAACAGAGTAAATCCACCTGAGCCACTATACACAGGTGGCGATATCAAGTCCTTATTCAACCAGTGTACCGCAGGGCACACGCCGTTAGAACACCCGGTGATCACGCCCCGATGCGGAATGGGTTGAAGTCGGTATCGACGTCGTAGTAGTCCTCGTTCTCGGCGCGCTTGAGCACCGCCACGACACGCACCGTGACCGGCGTGAAGGCCGCTTCGATCCCGCACTTGAGTAGGTAGTTGGTGAGCATCAGCGACGGTAGCGCCTCGAGCGGGAACACCCCGAGGGCCGTTGCGATCAGGAAGAACGCGACGGTGTCCAGCGCCTGCCCGACCAGCGTGCTGGTCACCGTGCGCAGCGGAAGCCAACGGCCGTTGGTCGCCACTTTCATCTTCGCCAGCACGTAGCTGTTGGAAAACTCGCCGAGCCAATAGGCGACAAGGCTTGCGACAACGAGACCGCTGATCCCGCCCAGCACGGCATCGTATGCCGATTGGCCGACCGCCTCGCTCCACCACGCGGGTGCGGGCAGCACGCCGGTCAGCCACACGAAGAAGCCCATCAGCGCCGTCGCAAGGAAGCCCATCCAGATCACGCGCCGCGACCGCTTGTACCCGTAGACCTCGGTCAGGATGTCGCCGAAGATATAGGAGATCGGGAAGACCAGCGTTCCTGCATCGAACTCGAGCGGAATGCTGCCGATGATGAGGCCGGTATCGATGATCTTGGCGCTGCTCAACAGGTTCGACAACAGCAGCACCGTCACGAACAGGCCCATGACGAAATCGAAGTATCTGTACGGTTTCACCCGATTGCTCCTCGTCCACGGCGGCAGAACAGGCCACCAGACCGAATACGATGCGCCCTACTGGACTGCGGCAGCACAAGCCGCCCCTGATAGGGTCGCACCGTCATTATAACAGCGACGCCGGCTAAGCCTCGATCGGGTGCTCTTCGCGGGGCTGGCCCAGCCGCCCGCGCTCAAGATCCACGATGTCTGGCTCGAGCTTAACGAACAGCGCTGCCGGCTCACGCAGGATTTGACCAGGCTGTAGCGTCGACTTGGTCCAGGTGCCGGTTGCGTTGGACGGGTCGTAGATCAGCGCGGTGTGCGCGCGCGTCGATTCTTGATATTCCACGATGCGCTGCTCGCCGAACAAGTTGCCGTCATAGCCCAGATACTCGTGCAGCTTCTGCGCGCTGAACGGCAGGAACGGCGCCAGCACGACCTTGAGGTTGTCGATCACGCGCAGCACCGAGTAGACCGCCCGGGCGGCATCGGCCGGATCTTCCTTGATCGATTTCCACGGCGCGCGCCGGTCGATGTACTGATTGGTGTCGCGCACGGCCTGAAACGCCGCGCTCAGTGCTTCTTTGAGCTTGACCCGTTCGAGCAGACCGCCGACCTCGTCGAACGCCGCCTCAGCGCGCGCAATGATCTCGGTGTCGAGGTCGGTGAGCGTGTCATACGCCGGCACCTTGCCGTCGAAGCGTTTGAACGCAAACGTGAGCATCCGGTTGACGAGATTGCCCCATGCTGCCACCAGTTCGCCGTTCACGCGGCTGAGAAAGCCGTCCCACGCAAAGTCGGAGTCGGCGCTCTCGGGGAAGGTCATCGCCACGTAGTAGCGCAGGGCGTCGGGCTGATACCGTTCGAGGATGTCCGGCACCCAGATCGCCCAGTTGCGCGACTTGCTGAACTTCTCGCCTTCGATGTTCATGAACTGGTTGGCCGGGACGTCGTACGGCAGGTTGAGCGCCGCCGGTGCGTCCGCCTCGTCAAGCCGTTCGACGCCGATCAACTGCGCCGGCCAGATCACCGTGTGGAACGGTACGTTGTCCTTGCCGATGAAGTAGTAGGTCTCGGCCTCGGGGTTGTACCACCACTGCTTCCACGCGTCCGGCGTGCCTTGATTCTTGGCCCACTCGACGCTGGCGGTCAGGTACCCGTTGACCGCCTCGAACCACACGTAGATACGCTTGCCTTCCCAACCTTCCAGCGGCACCGGCACTCCCCAGTCGATGTCGCGGGTGTAGGCGCGGCCGCGCAGGTCTTCATCGACGCCCTGCTGGATCATGTTGCGGGTGAAGTTGATCACGGCGGGGCGCCAGCGGTCTTGATTGCCTTCGAGGTACTTGAGCAAGCGGTCGGCTGTTTGGCTGAGGTCGAGGAAGAAGTGCGTCGATTCGCGCACGATCAGGCGGTCGGTGGCGTCGTTGCGGTTGTGCGGGTCGACCAATTGCGTCGCGTCCAGCAAATTGCCGCAGTTGTCGCACTGGTCGCCGCGCGCTCGCGCATAGCCGCAGATGTAGCACGTGCCTTCGACGTACCGGTCGGGCAGGAAGCGGTTCTCCTTTTCGCTGTACAGAAGCTGCTGCGCTTCTTCGTACAAGTAGCCCTTCTCATGCAGCACCGTGAAGATGCGCTGTGCGATCTCGTGATGGTTCTCGGTGTCGGTGTGCGTGAACAGATCGTAGCTGATCCCGAGCTTCTTCTGCGCCTGCACGAAGCGCGCGTGGTAGTGTTCGAAGATGTGCAGCGGAGATACCCCACGCTGGTCGGCTTCGATACTGATCGGCGTGCCGTGGCTGTCGCTGCCGGAGACCATCAGGACGTGATTGCCCTTGAGCCGGTGATACCGCGCGAAGATGTCGGCTGGCAGGTACGCGCCCGCGAGATGGCCGACGTGCAGGTCGCCGTTCGCGTATGGCCACGCAACCGAGACGTTGATGTACTTGGGCATAGGGCTTCAATTCCTCCGTGAGCGGGCGTGATTATAAACAAAAAACCGCCTGTCGTGAGGACAGGCGGTTGACGGCCGATGCTGTACGTGTCGATCAGGCACGCAAAGCACCCCGTCGCCTGTCCCGGCGCGGGCTGCGCATGACCATCGACATCGCGTGAATCGGCATTGCGTTCATAGTGCTGAGTGTAGGATCACATGCGCTTGTCGTCAAGCACTTGGGCCGGAATCACTTCAGCGACTCGTCAAAGGCCCCCCCCCCCCCCCCCCCCCCCCCCCCCCCCCCCCCCCCCCCCCCCCCCCCCCCCCCCCCGCCCCCCCCCCCCCCCCCCCCCCCCCCCCCCCCCCCGGCCCCGGCCCGACCCCCCCCCCCCCCCCCCCCCCCCCCCCCCCCCCCCCCCCCCCCGGGAAGGGGGGGGCCCCCCCCCCCCCCCGCGGCGGGGGGCCCCCCCCCCCCCCCCCCCGGCCCCCCCCCCCCCCCGCCGGGCAGGCCAAAAACCGCCCCCCCCCCCGGCGGGGGGGGGGGGGGGGCCGGCGGAGGCCCCGGGGGGCCGACGCCCCCGCCCCCCCCCCCCCCCCCCCCCCCCCCCCCCCCCCCCCCCCGCGGGAGGGCGGGGGCCCCCCCCCCCCCCCCCCCCCCCCCCCCCCCCCCCCCCCCCCCCCCCCCCCCCCCCCGCGGCGCCCCCCCCCCCCCCCCCCCCCCCCCCCCCCCGCCGCCCCCCCCCCCCCCCCCCCCCCCCCCCCCCCCCCCCCCCCCCCCCCCCCCCCCCCCCCCCCCCCCCCCCCCCCCCCCCCCCCCCCCCCCCCCCCCGGGGGCCCCCCCCCCCCCCCCCCCCCCCCCCCCCCCCCCCCCCCCCCCCCCCCCCCGGGGGGGGGGGCCCCCCCCCCCCCCCCCCCCCCCCCCCCCCCCCCCCGCGGGGCCGCTGGTGCCCGGCCCGGGGCCCCCCGGCCCCCCCCCCCCCCCGCGGGGCCCCCCCCCCCCCGGCCGGGGGGGGCGCCGGCCCGGCCCCGGCCGGGCGGCGGGCCGACCCCCCGCCCCCCCCCCGCCCCCCCGCCGCCCCGAACCCCCCCCCGCGAAGGCCCCCCCCCCCCCCCCCGCTTGGGCCCCCCCCGCCCCCCCGACCCCCCCCCCCCCCCCCCTTCCCCCCCCGCGGGGAGGACCAGGCCCCAAACCCGCCCCCGGGGGAGGGACAGCGCGGATCAATCAGGTCGCTGCAGATGGGAACGCGCTAGAGCGCCGTGAGGACGTCTGCCAGCACGTCGTCAGATGTCGTCCACTGCATCTTGAGCGGGTGCGTGTCGCTCGGTACTTTGAGCTTGAGCCACTGGCTCCCGATCAGGGAGTTGTCGATGACGACGAAGTAGTCATGCGCCCCCAGTCGCCCGTCCGCGCGGGCCTGCTGCACCGCGTCGATCAGCTTGGCCGCTGCGTCAAACCGTTTGCGCATCGAGGTCGCCTCGTATTCGTTGTCCATCAATGCGCCGCCCCATGGGTATTCGAGCAGCAGCACCAGCGGCCGAAACACGATCGTGCAGCGAATTGCCCACGAGTTGATGCCGTGGCCGACCTGTGCCAACAGCGCATAATCCGGCAATGTGTCGCGCTGAAGCAGTTCGAACAGCGCCAGCTCGCCCTTCTCGGTGATGTCTGGATTGGTCGAGTAGTACCAGTCGCTGATCTTCGCGAGCTTCTCAGCCAGACTGGCCGGCACGGGAGGAAAGGGTAGCCCGGCCTCGCTGAACTGCCGCCGGGCCTTCTCGACGGCCGATATTGGGTTTTCTGTCATGTGCTATTCCCACTTGGTCTTGATGCGTTGGTCGCTGCCGTTCACCAGCGGGCGTAGGAAGTTGGCCAGCGAGAGCAACCGGCCTATAGCCGCATCCACCTCGCTGGAACTGAGCAGGCCGCTCAGGACGGCGCGCAGGACTTGCGGCTGACCGGCCAGCGTGATAATGCGTTCGGCCATCTTGCGGTCGATCTCGGTGAGCTCGGTCACGTCGCCGCCCGCGCTGATGTAGTTCTTGAAGATATGCTGGTTGCCGATCTTGTTCCCGCCGTAGGTCGTGTCGGTGTACTTGTCGCCGAACGAGAGGTCGTTGTCGATGCCGTGGACGGCAATCACTTTGCCCTCTTTGCTTGTCTCGATCATGTAGTTGCCGGGATGGCGGTCGACCTGCCCGCAGATGAAATCCAACAGCATGAGTTTTGACATCTGCTGCCGGTAAATCGGGTCGTTCTTATACACGTCGAAGGCGTAGTCACCATCGACTTTCGTCGAACCGGTCACGCCCTCGACCTTCTTCATGATAAAGCCGTCGACCAGTTGGTTATCACGCTGGTGCTTGGCCATGAAGGTGGGCGGGATGATCGACGGGTCGAGCAGTTTGGCGACTTCGTACGTGGCGACCGCGCGCTCGGCGAATTTCGGGTTGTCGGTCGGGATGCCGGCGGGTGCGCCGCGAGTCTGGGCGACCATCGGGTCGCGGTCGACCTGTGGCTTGAAGTAGGCTTCCAGTTCGCCACCCTCGACCTTTTTGTCGGTCGTGACGCCTTGATCGTCCGTCTCTTGCGTGACGCCGAAACTGTACTTGATGTAGTCCAGCTTGTTCATCTGACCGCCGAGCACTTTGTCCTTGCGCTCGGTGACGTTGCCCTCGGAGAACTCGCCGCCCACAAAGTCGACTTTGATCTTGTTGATCTCGGTCAGGAGCTGCTGCTTGAGCGTGATCACGCCCGCGCGGCGCTTGCTCGTCTGGCGGGTCGGATCGGTCAGGTATGCGTCGCACAGTTCGACAAGCTGCTTGAGCCGGACCAGCTTGTCGTTGCCGTTCAGGCCCGACTCCTGCTTCATGTACGCTTTGTAGGCGACATCGAGCGCCCGAATGTGGTCGCGCTTGCCCCACGCGGACGTGCTCTTCTTGTAGCTCTTGTAGGAAGTCAGCCGCTGCACGACCGGGTCGGTCGAAGGGCTGTCGAGAAGTTTCTGCGCGGCCTTGTTACCCACCGTGCGCTGCAGCTGAAGCATATCGCTGACCGGCGAGTGGTCCGTGCTGCGGTTGACTTTCGCGCCGAGCGGAAGCTCGTTGTCGCTGTCACTGCGACGTTTGCGACGGATTCGGCTGCTTCGGGGAGCAAAGAACGTCATAATTGAATCTCCGGTCGCGAGCGCGAACGAGTCGAAAGGGTTTAGACACTGGGATCTCCTAGAGTCAACCACGAAAAGCCGTGTTTGGCAAAGAAAGAAGCGCAATTACCCCACCGATGGTGGTTGACGAAACGCGCAAAGCGCGGTTAGATTGGTCAGTATTGGCATTTCGTGACCCATAGTGGTCTGTAGTGAGCTGTATCATGTCCATCATCTCCTTCTCGGGACTCTCCCAGTCCTTCGGTCACTTCGACATCTTCGCCGGGGTCACTGGCCGTATCGAACACGACAGCCGCATCGGGCTTGTCGGGCCGAACGGTGTCGGCAAGACCTCGTTGATCCACATTCTTGCCGGTCTCGAGCCGCCGCCGACCGGTACGTTGAGCGTCAAGCGCGGCCTGACCGTGGGTTACCTGCGGCAGGAAGCGATCGAGGCGTTCGCCGATCACGAGGCGAACCTCTACGATTCGATGATGGAGGTGTTCGCGCCGCTCAAGGCAATGGAAGCCGAACTGCGCGAGCTCGAACACAAAATGGCTGAGGACGCCTCCGAAGCGGTGCTTACCACGTATGGCGACCTGCTCGACGAGTTCGAAATGCGCGGCGGTTACGACTACGAGCTGCGCATCGAACAGACATTGACCGGCCTCGGGTTTGACGTCGACGACTTCTTTACCTCCGTTCGCCGGCTCAGCGGCGGTCAGAAGACCCGTGCCCTGCTCGCGCGCCTGCTGCTTGAACAGCCCGACCTGCTGATCCTCGACGAGCCGACCAACCACCTTGACATCGAAGCGATCACGTGGCTCGAAGGCATGCTCGGCCGTTGGCCGAAGGCCGCACTGATCGTCAGTCACGACCGGCGCTTTCTCGACCAGACCGTTAACACTATCTGGGTGATGACGCCGTTTGGGATCGAGCCGTACAAGGGCAACTACAGCGCCTACGTCAAACAGCGCGAGGAGCGCGAGGCCCGTGCGATGGACTTGTACGAGGCCGAGATGGAGCGCATGTGGAAGGAATTCGACTTCATCAAGCGTTTCAAGAAGGACGGTGACGCACAGGCGATCGGCCGCTTGCGGCGCTTGACGCGCGACCTCGTAGCGATCGACCAGCTCGGCTTGGTGCAGTATCTCGGCTACAAGAAGTGGAGCGATACGGGCGTCGGAAACATCCGCATGTTTACCGTTGCGGAAGCGGAAGCGGCGCTCAAGGCTATCGAAGCCCCGGTTACGCGTGCGCCGTTCCTCCGGATGCGGCTGGCCGACGGCGGGCGCAGTGGCGAACGCGTGCTCTCACTGCACAAGCTGACCGTGGGCTTTCCGGGCCGGACGCTGTTCACCGCCGACGACCTGCACGTATACCGCGGCCAGATCGTCGCGCTGACCGGCCCCAACGGCGCCGGCAAGACGACGCTGCTGCGCACGCTGATGAACGAACTGCCGGCGCTGGCGGGACGTTTCAGCCTCGGGCACAACGTCAAGGTCGGCTACTTCGCGCAAGCGCACGAGTCGCTCAACCCGGAATTGTCGGTGCTGGACAGCCTGATTGCAGCCGGCGAAGCCATCGGCAAGGCGCTCGGCCTGCGTGAGGCGCGCACCCGGCTTGGCACGTACCTGTTCCGGGGCGACGACGTGTTCAAGCGCGTGGGCGACCTCAGCGGCGGCGAACGGGCACGGCTGGCGCTGGCAATGCTTGCGCTGGACGGTGCCAATCTGCTGCTGTTGGACGAGCCGACCAATCATCTCGACATTCAGGCGCAGGAGGCGCTGCAAGACGTGCTGCAGGCGTTCGAGGGCACGATCATGCTGGTCAGCCACGACCGCTATCTGGTCGATGCGCTGGCTACGCACGTCTGGCACATCGAGGACGGCGCGGTGACGGTTCGCGAGGCCGTGCCTGTTCTTGCGTAACTACTCGGGGCGATCGAGGCCGAGGTCGTCAAAAGCGGCCGGGTCGCCCTGCGGTTCCAAGTGCGTGAACACGCGCGAGTGGGGGACGACCGCGCGCATCTCGCGTTCGATGTCCTCGACCACATCGTGCGCGCGCTTGACCGTCCAGTGTGGCGGCACCAGCACGTGCACCGAGATGAAGCGGCGCGCGCCGGACTGGCGCGTGCGCAGCGCGTGGAACTGGATTCCCGACTCCTCGAACTTGTGGATCACGGCGTCGACCGCCCGGCGTTCAGCCTCGGGGATCGGCGTGTCCATCAGGCCGTCGAAGCTCTTGCGCAGCAGCACAACCCCGATCCGCATGATGTTGAGCGCGACCAGAATCGCGATCACCGGGTCGAGCCACGTCACGCCGCTGATGCCGACCACGGCGATGCCGATGAGCACGCCGGCGCTCGTCCACACGTCGGTCATCAGGTGGCGCGCGTCCGCTTGCAAGGTCATTGAATCGCTGGCCTTGCCGACACGATCCAGCACCAGTGCCACGCCGAGGTTGACCAGTGACGCCAGCAGTGACAGCCCAAGGCCGATCCCCAACTGCTCGACGGGCTGCGGGCGCAGCAAGCGGTCGATGCTGGTCGCCATAATGCTGATGCCGGCGACGAGGATGAGCATGCCTTCGATGCCGCTGGAGAAATACTCGATCTTGTCGTGACCGTACTCGTGCGACTCGTCGGGGGGGCGTGCCGCGATGATCAACGCGATCAGCGCGACCAGTGCTGCGGCGAGGTTCACCAGCGACTCGACGGCATCGGACAGCAGGCCGACCGACCCGGTGAGCAGATACGCGAGGCCCTTGAGCCCGATCGTCACGACCGCCGCGCCGATCGACAAGTACGCGTAGCGATGAAGGTTGTCCCGCACGCTGAACCCTCCTTTTCGGCTCAGTCGCGCCGACAGGCGGCTATTCCGTCGTCTGCGGCTTGAAGATGATCTTGTCGGCTTCGGTCGCCAGCAGCACCACGAATGCGAGGACGGTCGCCAGCAGCAGATCGCCGACGCTGAGCGGGAACGTGTTCAGCAGGCCGCTGAGGAACGGCACATACAGCACCAGCAGTTGCAGCACGAAGGTCGACAGGATCGCCCACAGCAGCAGACGGTTCTTGCGGAACCACACGCGGAAGAACGACACGCCGTCGCCCGGATGGATGCCCGCGACGTGGAACATCTGCCCGAACGCCAGCACGGTGAACGCGATCGTCCGCGGGATCGACTCGAGGATGCCGATCAAGCCCTCGCTGCCGCCGTGCCCGCCGCTTTCCTCTTCGCCGTCGAGCGTGCCGAGCGCAGCCAGTCGCTGCTCAATGGTCAGCGAGTCCCAATCCGGGTCGACGTTCTCTGCGCCGGCAAGCGTCACGAGCTGATCGTACGAGAGGTTCTCGGCGCCCAGCGTGCGGCTGAATGGGTCCAGCCCGTAGCTGACGTGCCCGAGCGCAAAGCCGATCAGCGTGACGATCGCCAGCACCACGGCCATCACGATCACCTGCCGGCCCAGCCCGCGGGCGAAGATGCTCTCGTCCTTGGCGCGCGGTGGCCGGTTCATCACCGTCGGCTCCGGCGGCTCAAACCCGAGCGCGATGGCCGGCAAGCCGTCGGTGACGAGGTTGATCCACAGAATCTGGATCGCCAGCAGCGGGATCGGCATGCCGATCAGGATGGCGACCAGCATAACGAGGATTTCGCCGATGTTGGAGCTGAGCAGGTAGCGTACAAATTTACGGATGTTGTCGTAGATCGTGCGGCCTTCCTCGACCGCAGCGACGATGCTGGCAAAGTTGTCGTCGGTCAGCACCATGTCGGCCGCGCCCTTGCTGACCTCGGTGCCGGTGATGCCCATCGCCACGCCGATGTCGGCCTGCTTGAGCGCCGGCGCGTCGTTGACGCCGTCGCCGGTCATGGCGGCCACGTGGCCTTGCGATTGGAGCGCCTTAACGAGCCTCAGCTTATGCTCGGGCGACACGCGGGCGAAGACCGACGTGCGTTCAAGCGCCTTGACCATGCCAGCGTCGTCCAGCTTCTCAAGTTCGAGGCCGCTAACCGCCTGTTCGCCCTCGCGCATGATACCGAGGCTCTTGGCGATGGCCTCGGCGGTCAGCACGTGGTCGCCGGTGATCATGATCGGCCGGATGCCTGCGCTGCGGGACTTTCTCGACCGCGGCGCGCGCTTCAGGCCGGGCCGGATCGAGGATGCCGACCAGCCCAAGCAGGTTGATCTGGCGTTCGATCTCCGGCGTCACTTTGTCAGGGAGGCTGTCGAGCGGGCGATAGCCGACACCCAACACGCGCAGGCCCTGAGCCGCCATACTGTCGACTTGATCCTGCCACGCCTTGTGGCGCTCTTTCGACAGCGGGACCACCCCTTCAGGCGTGTGTTCATAGCCAGCCCACTCGATCAGCCGGTCGGGCGCGCCCTTGGTGATTGCGATGTACTTGCCGTCGAACAGCAAGTCGGCTTGATTACCTTTCACCTCGTGGATGGTCGTCATGGCCTTGCGTTCGCTGCTAAAGGGCAGCTCGGCCACGCGCGGCAAGTCCTTCTCCAACTGCTCGCGCGTCCATCCGATCTTCTGCGCGGCGACCAGCAGCGCGCCTTCGGTCGTGTCCCCGACCACGTTGAAACGGCCCTCGGAGTCGCGTTCCAGATACGCGTCGGTATCGAGCGCCATCGCCTTGAGGAACCGGCCGATGCTGGGTGTCGTGCGCGGATCGACGCTCTCGTCGCCGATCTTGAAGTCCCCGTCCGGGGTGTAGCCGATGCCGGTCACGTCGACATCGTCAATTCCGGGCAGGGCGAGCATCGTCGCCGTCATTTCGTTCTTGGTGAGCGTGCCGGTCTTGTCCGAGCAGATGACGGTCACGCTGCCGAGCGTTTCGACGGCCGGCAGGCGGCGGATAAGCGCGTTACGGCGCACCATGCGGGCCGCGCCCAGCGACAGGCTGACGGTGATCACGGCGGGCAGACCCTCCGGCACCGCGGCGACCGCAAGGCCAATCGCGGTGATCAGCATGCGCTCCAGCGCGAAGCCGCGCAGCAGGCCGACGACGAACACGACGAACACGATCAGGATCGCGCCGCGCACCAACGTGATGCTCAGGCGATGGAGGTTTTCCTGCAGCGGCGTGCGCGTCTCTTCGACACCCATCAACATCTTGGCGATCTTGCCCAGTTCGGTCTCGAGCGCCGTGCCGGTGACGATCATCTCGCCGCGGCCGAAGTTGATCGCCGTGCCCATGTAGGCCATGTTGTCGCGGTCGCCTAACCCCGTCTCTTTCTCGTAGACGATCTCGGCGTTCTTCTCCTCAGGCTGAGATTCGCCGGTGAGCGCGGCCTCTTCGACGTTCAGGCTCTTGGCGACCGTCAGGCGCCCGTCGGCGGGGATGCGGTCGCCTTCTTGCAGCAGCACGATGTCGCCGGGGACCAATTCCTCGGCGCTGATCTCGGTCACCTTGCCGTCGCGCTTGACGCGTACACGCGGCACCTGCATGGCGCCCAAGGCTGCCAGCGCCTGCTCGGCGCGGTACTCCTGATACGTGCCGAGAAGCGCGTTCAGCACGACGATAACCATGATGACCAGCGCGTCTTCGAGTTCGCCCAGCAGGCCCGAAATGACCGCAGCACCGATGAGCACGAGGACGAGCAGATCGGCAAACTGGCTGAACAGAATCTTCCACACCGACGTGCCTTCGCCGGTGGGCAGCAGATTATGTCCGTATTTCGCCAGCCTCTGCTGTGCCTCTGCCGTGCTTAGGCCGGTATCGATATCGACGCCGAGTTCCTCTGCAGATTGCTTGACGCTAAGCTGGTGAAATGCTGGCATCGCAATGTCCTGACTGTATCGATGCGGAGTGAACGTTACCGATTGTACATGATGGCGCGCAAATCGCAGGAACTGCGGACTCCGTCAGCGCTGCGGCTCGAAGGGTGTACCGAGTGCGCTCGGCGGGTTGGAGCGCAGAATCGCACGCGCTGGCCGCTGAATGCGCTCAGGCAGCACACGCAGGACGCGCTCGATCCAGCCCGCGCTGACCAGCATCAGCGTCCCGATCATCAACAGCCACGGCAGCGTGTTGAGCAGCACGACCGGAAAGTTCACGTCCGGCGAACGTTGAATCTCGGACGCAACCGCGCGCAATGCTGCCAGCAGATAGGCGCCCAGCACAACGCGGAAGGGGTGCCACCCGGCGAAAATGACGATCGCCAGCGCGATCCACCCGTCGCCGTCCATGGGCGGGTTTGCGGCCCAGCCTGCCTTGATCCGCAGCGAGTACGCCGCACCGGCGAGGCCGACCAATGCCCCGCCGATCATCGTGTACACGAACCGCTGCACGTTGACGTTGGCGCCGCGGGCATAGGCCGTCTCAGGGCGTTCGCCGATGGCGCGCAGCGTCAGGCCGGTGCGGGTGCGGAACAACAGCCACCACGTCGCGAACACCAGCGCGAAGCTGAAGTAGACCGACAGGTCGTGCGTAAACAGCACGCGGCCGACCACCGGCAGGTCGCTCAGCAGCGGTATGGGCAGGGTTTCGAGGCGCGGGCCGGGGATGTTGACGAAGGGCTTGCCGAGAAAGCGGGCGAGGTCGGCGCACAGCAGTGTGAGCACAAACCCGACCGCGACCTGTTCTTGCTTGAGCTTGATGGCGGTGAACGCCAGCACGAGCGCCACCAACGCTCCGACGGCGGCAGCAGCGGCGAGGCCGACGAGTACCGACCCGGTCGCTTGCGCCGCGGCGAATCCAGCCATGGCGGCTAACAGGATACTGCCGTTGAGCGAGAGGTTGACGACGCCGGCACGCTCGGTGATTGTCTCGCCGATGCCGGCAATCACCAGCGGCGTGGCCGTCGCGACGATGCTGGCGAGGATGTTGATCAGGGTCTCGCTCATGCTGCACCGCCCTTACGCGCGAAGTACGTTTGTCGCACGCCCGCGCCGACCAAGATGAGCAGCACGATCAGCCCTTGCAGCACACCGACCAGCGACGGGTCGACGCCGAGCAGCGTGTTGACGCGCGTGCTGCCGGCCAAAATCGCGGCGAGGATAAACGTCAGCACCGGGATCGGCAGCGCGCGGAAGCCCGCCAGCAGCGCGATCAGCAGTGCGTAGAAGCCGATACCGCCGCTGACCAGCGGGCGCAGCGCGTGGTACGTGTGCAGGACGCGATGCGATCCGGCCATGCCCGCCAGCGCGCCGCACAGGATCAGCGCAAGCAGGGCGGTGCGTGTCACCGGCACGCCGAGCAATCGGGCCGATTTGGCATTCTTGCCGGTTGCCTTGAGTTCGAGGCCAAAGCGGGTGCCGCGCAGGCTGGCGATGACGAGCAGGGTGAGGCCGACCACGAGCGCCAGCATGAATAGGCTGACCGGGAACTCGCTACTGGCGACCGGCAGCCAGGCGTCAAGCGGGAAGGGCGGCGTCGACTGTGCGCTGCCGCCCTCCGGGGGCTGCCACGGGCCAGAGATGAAGTAGATCGCGACGGTGTTGGCGATCGCGTTGAGCGCCACACCGCCGAAGATTTCGTTCACGCCGAAGCGCGTCTTGAGCAGCCCGACCAGCGCGGCCCAGCCCATGCCACCGAGCGCCCCCAGCGTGACGCATACCGGGATTAACACAGGCTGCGGCAGGCTGATGAACTGCGCGCCCCAACTGGCCGCCATCGCTCCAGCCATCATCTGCCCTTCGACGCCGATGTTCCACAGCCCCGCCGTGAACGTGATGACGAGGCCGATCGCGCACAACGTGAGCGGAATCCACAGGTTCAGCACGGCGGCCACGCGGGCGCTGTCGCGGAACGCGCCGGTCCACGCCATGTTGAAGACTTCGAGCGGGTCGTTGCCCAGCGCGGCGATCAGGACGGCCGTGATGGCAAGCGATACGGCAACCGGCACGAGGATGAACAGCGCGCGGTTCAGTAGGCGGGGGACGGGCATCAGCGGGTGACTCAATGCATAAGAACGACCGCCTAACTATAGCCAGCCAACGCCGCGAGGGCTATATACAGCGTGACCACACGCGCACGGGGCCGAATCAGCTCAGGTCAAGGCCGATGTCAAACACTGCCGTATAGCCGGATTCGCCTTCTTCTTCCGCCTCGTCTTCCGTGAAAGGCACGAGGTCGAGGACGAGCTGCTCGCCGCCGCTGCGGTAAATGCCGTCGCGGCTGTTGGGCGTGTTGGGCAGACCGCGATCGCCATAGGGCAATTCCGCGTAGATGGTCTCGATCTGCTCAGGATCGAAGAACCACTGCGACGTGAACCCGTAGCCCCGTTCGGCCTCCGGATCGGTGCGGATCTTGAAGTGGATGTGGACCGCACGGCCCGGGTACCAGCCCGGCACGATCGTCTTGAACTCGGCTAACCCGAATTCGTCCGTGATCTGATACCCGCGCAGGAACAGCGTGTCAGGCGATCCGGCGACGCCGGAGTACACACCATAGGCGTCGCAATGCCACACGTCGACCTGGGCGCCGGGGAGCGGCTTGCAGTCGCCGCTGGTGACGTCCATGACCTGTACCTTGAGCTTCATCAGCATGCCGGGCACGATGCTGTCGTCGGACGGCTCGACGCGAATGTCGGAGCGGTTGAGGATCGTTTCGACGAAGTACGGTCCTTCGGTCAGTTCCGGCCGCACGATGCACGTTGGCAGCGCGGTGCCGGTAGGTGCAGCGCCGGTGGCAGCTGTGCCGGCCGGCGTGGCCGTCTGTTCGAGCGGGATTACGCGCAGGCCGGCGCCCAACGCGATCACCACCGCGCCCGCGCCGCCGAAGAGGCTCAAGACCTCGCGCCGGCTCAGCACCCGGCCGACCGGCTTGTCGTCATCGTGCTGTTCGCTATCGTTGTGCGTCATAGAATCCATCTCCTCGTTTCGGTACGATCAATCTAACGCCGACCCGTGAGTACCGCCTGCAAAACACGTAAACTCTGTGTAAACCGGAAAGGACGATTCTGTGGACATGCAAGCGCATTGGTCACGCGTGTATCAAACGAAAGCCGCTGATGACGTGAGCTGGTATCAAGCCACGCCGCGCGTTTCCCTTGATCTGCTGCGGCGGACTGGCGCGACGCCCGCAAGCCGTCTGATCGATGTCGGCGCAGGGGCATCGACACTGGTGGACCACCTACTGGCGAATGGTTACGCGACTGTCACGCTTCTGGATATCGCGCCCGAGGCGCTTGATGCCGTGCGCGCTCGGTTGGGTGAACGCGCCGCATCAGTCACGTTCATCGCCGGAGACGTCACGCGTATCACACTTCCCGCCGACGCATACGACGTCTGGCACGACCGCGCGGTGTTTCACTTTCTGCGCGATCCGGCACAGCGTGCGGCGTATGTCGAATCGGCGCGGCGTGCGCTCAAGCCGGGCGGTGTGGTGATCATGGCGACGTTCGCGCTCGATGGCCCGCAGCAGTGCAGCGGGCTCGACGTGATGCGTTACGACGCCGCCGGCCTGCAGCGCGAATTCGGGCCGCAGTTCGATTTGGTCGAAAGCATGGACGAGACGCACCGCACGCCGTGGGGCGGCGAGCAGCAGTTCGTCTACTGCGTGCTGCGGCGGGTCGAAAGCTAGCGACTGAAAACGGCGAAGCTCCATGATACAATGCGCGTCGTTCCGACGGCACACGACAGCATGGACTTGCCCCTGATGACCAACAAAGTCCCGATTACCTACACGCGCGGCGACGGCATCGGCCCCGAGATTATGGACGCCTGCCTGCACATCCTGACCGAAGCCGGCGCGCAGATCGAACCCGAGGAGATCGTGCTCGGTGAGCGCGTCTTCCTTGCCGGTACGCTGACCGGCATCACACAGGACGCCTTTGACTCGATCTTCCGTACCGGCGTGATCTACAAGGCGCCGCTGACCACGCCGCAAGGCAGCGGCTTCAAGAGCGTCAACGTCACCCTGCGCAAGACGCTCGGATTGTTCTCCAATGTGCGCCCGGTCGTCAGCTATCACCCCTTCGTGGCGACCAAGTACCCGGATGTCGACATCGTCATCATCCGCGAGAACGAGGAAGACCTCTACGCCGGCATCGAGCACCGGCAGTCCCGCGAGGTCTACCAGACCCTCAAGCTCATCTCGCGCCCCGGCTCCGAGCGCATCATCCGCTACGCGTTCGAGTTCGCCCGCCGCAACGGCCGCAAGAAGGTGACGTGCTTCACCAAAGACAACATCATGAAGATGACCGACGGCCTGTTTCACAAGGTCTTCGACGAGGTCTCTGAGGAGTACCCGGAAATCGAGACCGACCACAAGATCATCGACATCGGCGCCGCCCGCGCGGCGACTCAGCCCGAGACGTTCGACGTGATCGTGATGTCGAACCTGTACGGCGACATCGTCAGCGACATTGTGGCCGAACTGACCGGTTCAGTCGGCTTGGCCGGGTCGGCCAACGTGGGCGACAAGTTCGCCATGTTCGAGGCGATCCACGGCAGCGCGCCCGATATCGCCGGCAAGAGCATTGCCAACCCGTCCGGGCTGCTGTTAGGTGGCGTCCAGATGATGCTGCACATCGGTCAGCCCGAGGTCGCAACGCGCGTCCATAACGCGTGGCTGCGCACCATCGAGGACGGTATCCACACCGGCGACATCTTCAAGACTGGCATCAGCAAGCAGCGCGTCAACACGAAGGAATTCACCGACGCCGTGATCGCCCGCCTCGGTCAAGCGCCGCAGCAGTTGAAGGCGGTGTCGTACGAGTCGGCTGAGCCGATCCGGGCCGAGTACCGGCCGCGGCTCGTCCGCCACAAGGAGCTGGTCGGCGTCGACCTGTTCCTCGATTGGGGGAACGACCACGACGTGCGCGATCCGAACGCGCTGGGCGAGGCGCTGCGGAAGATCGACGGCGACGGCTTGCAGCTCATCATGATTACGAACCGCGGCCAGAAGGTGTGGCCGCAAACGCGCACCGAAACGTTTCTGACCGACCACTGGCGCTGCCGGTTCGAATCGGTCGGCGAGCTTCCGCTCAAGCCGCAGCAGGTGATCAACCTGCTCAGCCGCGCCGTAGAAGCCGGTTTCGACGTCATCAAGACCGAGAACCTCTACATGTTTGATGGCGAGCGCGGCTTCTCGCTCGGGCAGGGGCAGTAGCCGATGGTCAGCGTTACGCGCAGCGGCAAGCTGGGCAGCTTTGCCTATACGCCACCGTCATCGATCTTCCGTACGGTGCGCGTTCTGCTCACGCTGTCACAGTCGGCGCAGGCCCCGGCGATCGCGGCGGCGCTGCGCGGCTTGTGGCGCTTCACACCCCTGACCCGCGCGCTGGTCACCGAACATCCCGCGCTCGAAGCGTGGATGTTGGGCGCCAACATGGCGGTCGTCGATGTCGACGCGCTGCCCGCGCGGCCGTACGTCCCGATTGGCTCGACGACGGCCCGCCCGGTGATGGCGTCGCACCTGTTTGGCGACTGCGACGGGTGCATCACGCTGTGCGCCGTCGACCCGGCCGCGCTCGACGCGCCGCCGTCGCTGAGCACGATCGCGGAATACATGCGCGGCAATACCGATCTGGCTGCGATCTATCGCACGATGCGGACGTATTTCGTCGGAGCCATCGTGCAGATCGGCCAGCAAGTGATCTGGGGCGACGACCTGCTGGATGTCGACGCCGCTGTGTATCGGGCGGCAGGGCGCCCCGAACACCCCGTATTGAGTGAACTCAGGAGCACGACGAATGAACACGCGTGAACTGAACCGGCGCGCACGTGAACAGTGGGACGCTAAAGCTGAGTTCTGGGATATGCTGCACGGCTATGACGGCAATCAATTCCACAAGGAGTTGATCAGCCCGTCCGCTGAGCGGCTGCTGGATGTCAAGACCGGCGAGGTCGTGCTCGATCTGGCGTGCGGCAACGGCGTGTTTTCACGCCGCCTCGCCGAACTCGGGGCCGCCGTGGTCGCCACCGACTTCAGCGCGGCGCTCATCGAACGGGCGAAAGCACGCACGACCAGCGCCAATGTCACCTACAAAGTGGTCGACGCGACCGACGAGTCGGCGCTGTTGGGACTGGGAGTCGGGCGTTTCGATGCCGCCGTGTGCAACATGGCCATTCAGGACATCGCCGACATCAGCCCCCTGATGCGCGCGCTGCGCCGCCTCGTCAAGCCGGGCGGACGCTTCGTCATCACGACGTCGCATCCGGCCTTCAATATGGTCGGAACCGCGTTCATCGAGGAGCGCAGCGAACGCGACGGCGAGATCGTCTACAGCAAGTCGCTGCAGTTGTCGTCGTACCTCACCGAAGTTGCGGAAGAAGGCCTCGGGGCTGTGGGTGAGCCCGCCTCGCATCCGTACTTCCACCGTCCGCTGCACGTGCTGGTCAATACAGCGTGCGAGGCCGGCTGGATGATCGACCGCATCGAAGAGCCGGCCTTCGCCGAAGGCTCGATCGGAAGCCGGCGCCTGAGCTGGACGGAGTTTCCCGAATTCCCGCCCGTGCTGGCGATCCGCTTGCGGTAATCGCGCTCAGCGCGCCAGTCGCGCCAGCGCGCCGTGCTTGCGCGCATTGAGGATGTGCAGTCCGGGGCGGCGTTCGTGCTGAACGACGCGCAGGTCGAACGTCACCCGGTTATCTACGTCCAGAAAGCCGCTTTCGATCGGCGTTACCGAGACCGTCACGACGTGCCCGTTCGGGATCAGGTCGAGGGCCGTCACACGCTGGCCGTTGGAGTAGAAGTCCAGCGCGACGGACACTGGCTCTGCGTGTCCTTCGTATCCGACCATCCGATCCCATCCATTGTCTGCCGGATCATGTGACGTATTGGATGCCGTGAGGCACACGATGGCCGTTCCGCTGATAACGAGGACGCGCTGCTGCCGGGCCATATTGATCTCCATGTCGAACTCCAGTCAAATTCAAGGGAAGCGCCCGACAGCCGAAACCGCCGGGCGCATGATGTGCCGGATCGTTAATCGTCGTCGATGTTGTAGGCGAACAGCTTGCCGTTGGATGTATAGAATTCGACTTTCACGCGGCCGCCGACGTAGTAATCCGCGTCGCCTTCGACGGTCGCAAACTTGGTCTTGAACTTTGCGCCGCCGACGATGATGCGCTTATGGTTCTTATCGGTGATCATGCCGCTGAGCAGGCCGACGCCATCGAGCGGGTCGTCATCGTCATCGATGTACGTCGCGCGGAACACGCCATCGCGCAAGTTGTAGTCGACTTTGACTCCCAGCCCGACCCGCAGCCGGTCGATATCGTCATCCAGCCCGGCCTTGTTGACCTTCACGACGAGGCCGGAGATCACGGCGTATTTGCCATAGAGGCTCTCGATTTCGCCTTCGAACCAACCGGTTACGCCGCTGGACTGCGCACTTGCCGACGATACGGACAGCGCAACAAGGCTGATCAGGACGATCATGAGTACGAGAATACGTTTTGCGTTCACTGCTGTTTTCCTTCTTCGGTAGGATGCGATATATGGCTGGGCAATTTCAGCCCGTCCACCCATACCGACGGAGGAATCGAAGAAAGGTTGCGGTCAGTTTTATGAGAGATTGCGAAACCGGGCAATAGGCGAAAAGGCCCACACGCCCCGACCGGCGCCCGGTTGAGGGAACCGGACGCCAAATTACACGGCTACGTCGGCACAGTAAGCGACCGTGTCCGGGTGGTGGGCGGCGATCCCCCCCCCCCCCCCCCCCCCCCCCCCCCCCCCCCCCCCCCCCCCCCCCCCCCCCCCCCCCCCCCCCCCCCCCCCCCCCCCCCCCCCCCCCCCCCCCCCCCCCCCCGGGCCCGCCGCCCGCTGTGCTGATGTTAGGCCGAGCGCAGGGCGTTTGCCACCCGCTGCAGCTTCTCGCGGGCTTCGACCGAGATCGCGTCGAGGTCGGGGTGCTGCATGATGTCCATCATGGCGGTCGGGTCGACGATTGAGACCTCGACTTCCTCCGCGCCAAGCTGCGTGACGGTGACGTTGCACGGCAGCAGCAGGCCGACCTCGCCGGTGGCCGTCAGCGCACGATGGGCCAACGTCGGGTTGCACGCGCCGAGGATGCGATAGGGCCGGAAGTCGACGTTAAGCTTGTTCTTGAACGTGGCCTGCACGTCGATCTCGGTCAGCACGCCAAACCCTTCGGCCTTCAGCGCGGCGGTGACGGCCTCCAGCGCGTGCGCGAAATCGGTGTTGAGGACAGCCTTCATGCCGAGTTGCGGTGGTGCGTGAGTCATTGCGGTCTCTCCTTTGGTACAGTGCAGCGAACCTATGACGTGCGTACCCGCGGTCTCCCTACAGGTACGAGACTGCCAGCGCCAGCACAAACGGGATAAGCGGAATCAGCGCGAGTGCGCGGTTTCGCGGTGCGCGATTCTGGTTGTCCCAACTGAACAGGTAAATCGCGATTCCGAGCGCCAGCGCCCCTGCCGCAAACAGCGCAGCGGCCGAGACGTACGGGTTCAGCGTGACGATGCCGTCAGGGGCCCAGCCGTTGATGACGTTCATGGCGTGCGTGGTCGGCAGCAAGAACGAGACCTTCGACAAGGTAGCAGGCAGCAGGTGGGCCGGGAACATCAAGCCGCCGATCATCATCGACGGCAGGAAGAAGGCTTGCCCGAGCAGGATCGTCGCGCGGCTGTTGGGCGCGATCACGCCGATCAGCAAGCCGAGCGACGCGCATGCGAAGGCCGCCATCAGGTAGCCGAGCGCAAAGCTGAGCAGGTTGCCGGGCATGACGGCGTCGAACAACAGCGGCGCGGTAAGCACGATGATGGCCGACACGATAGTGGTGTGCAGGATCGTCGTCAGCACCGGGATGATCAGGATCGAAAGCTGCGGGACGCCGTGAATCTTGTAGCTGCGATAAATGCCGGCGTCGCGCGCGTTCACGATCGGGTCGGGCAGGCCGAGGAACGTGCTGGTCAGTACGGTGAACAGCACCATCGCCGGGATGAGGGTAGCGCGGAAGTCCGGGTTGAGGCCGGTCATCAGCATACTCGCCATCAGGTAGAAGCCCAGCGGAAAAAGGTAGTAAAGCAAGAGCAGCGACCGATTGCGGATGCCGCTGCGGAACTCGAAGTTGAGATGAATCGCAAAGGCGCTCACCGGGTCACCTCCGGTTTCGCGGCGTGGTCTGCCCGGGTGATCTCAAGGAACCGTTCTTCCAGCGAGGGCCGCTCGACGCGCAGGTCGATCAGCGCATCGTCGTGCTGCGCCAGATGTTCAAGCAACGCCGCCACCGTTTTGGCCGGCGCTGTGCTGAAATACACCAGATGATGATCGACGATGGAATGCTGTTGAACGCCGGGGAACGCGTGGCCGTCGCTCAGGCTGTCGCCCTCGGACTGCACGGTGATTTTGGTCAAGCCGGCGCCGGTCGCGGTCAAGTCGTACGGCGAACCGATAGCCGCAATCGTGCCACGCAGCAGAATCGCCACGCGATCGACCAGCTTCTCGACCTCGGCCATGTCGTGCGACGACAGGATGATAGTCGTGCCGTCGCTGTTAAGTTCGTGGATGATGTCGTGCAGTTCAACGCGCGACGAGACATCGAGGCCCGCGGTCGGCTCGTCGAGGAACAGCACTTGTGGACGATGCGCGATCGCCAGCGCCAGTGCAAGCCGCCGTTTTTGCCCGGTAGAGAGCATGCTGAACTGCGTATCGAACTTGGCGCTGAGGCCGAAGCGCTCGATCAGGTCGAAGCGCGGCGCGACGCCGTGATACGCGCAGAAGAAGCGCATCGCCTCGCGCACGGTGATGTTCTCCGGCATGGCCGACGACTGAAGCTGGACGCCGGTCAAATCGCGCAGGCGGGCGGCGTCATGTGCAGGGTCGAGGCCCATGATGCGCAGAATGCCGGCGTCGGGTTGACGCAGGCCTTCCAAACATTCGAGCGTTGTGGTCTTGCCAGCTCCGTTGGGGCCAAGCAGACCAAAGACCTCGCCCCTTCCCACGTCGAACGTAATCGAGTTCACCGCTGTAAACGTGCCGTACTTCTTGGTGAACTCACGAACTTGGACAACGCAATCATCCATGGCCGACCTCACTGAGTGACAGGCAGACTCCACCATGATCTCAGTGTGGCACCATCAAGGCGTGAACGGCAGTAACGGACGTAACCCGCAACCGCGCCGAATATCAGGGCAGCTAGGATTTGCCCATGCGTTCGTCGATCAGATCCTTAAACGGGTCTTTGCCCTTGGGGATGAGCACCTTGCGGCTTCGCCCGCCGTTGATCGTTTCGCCGACGATGCCGAGTTCAACCAACAGGTCGAGGATGCGTGCCGCGCGCGGATAGCCCAGATCGAGCTTGCGTTGAATCTGCGAGGCGGACGCTTCCTGTTCCTCGACCACAAGCCTGATCGCGTCTTCGAGCAGCGGGTCGGTTTGGGCGAGGAACTCGCGATAGGTCAGGCTGCGCTCCCACGGCACCGATGACTCGCGCGGGAGCCTGCCGGAGTCGATGGCGTCCTGTTTCCACACCCGCCAGTGGCGGACGATCTCGCGCACTTCGTCGTCGCTGACGAGGCAGCCCTGAATACGCTGCGGGCCCGCCGCGTCGCCGGCGAGGTACAGCATGTCGCCCTTTCCCAACAGCGTGTCTGCGCCGCCGGTGTCGAGGATCACGCGGCTGTCGACGCCGGACGCCACCGCGAATGCGATGCGCGACGGGAAGTTGGCCTTAATCAAGCCGGTCAAGACGTCGACGCTGGGCCGCTGCGTGGCGATCACGAGGTGCATACCGACCGCGCGTGCCATCTGCGCAAGGCGGGCGATGGCCGCTTCGGTCTCCTCGCCGCGGCTCATCATCAAGTCGCCGACCTCGTCCACCATGATGACGATGTACGGCAGTTGATCCTTGCGCCGGCGCGGCCCCATCTTCGCGTTGAACGCCTCGATGTGGCGTGCACCGGCCTCTTCGAGCAGTTTGTAGCGGCGCTCCATTTCGGTCACGCACCACTTCAGCGCCGCCACGATGCGCTCGATGTCGGTCTCGACTGGGCCGATCAAGTGCGGAAGCGTATTGAACCGGCTGAGTTCGACCATTTTCGGGTCGAGCAGCACCATACGCAGCTGCTCGGGCGTGTTGTCGAGCGTCAACGCCGTGATCGTCGCGGCCATGAACACCGACTTGCCCGACCCGGTCGTGCCGGCGACGAGCAGGTGCGGGCAGGTGGCGATGTCGATTCCGATGGGCTGGCCGGTGACGTCGCGCCCCAGCGGCACCATCAGCGGGGTCTTGCGCTTGGCGTAGGCATCGGCAAACGCCTTGCTCTCGTATACCGACCGCAGCGTGACGAGGCTCGGCATGCGATTCGGGACCTCGATGCCGAGATAGTTCTGCCCGGGTACGGGCGTTTCGAGGCGCAGGCGTTTGGCGGCCAGCGACAGCGACAGGTCGTTGGTCAGCGCGGCGATCTTGCTCAACCGCGTGCGGTGCAGCGTGGTCGCGCCGAGGTCGTCCTTGGCCTCGACGTACGGGCGCACCGCGTACTGCGTCACCGTTGGCCCGACGCGCACGTTAACGATGTCAACGTCGATATCGAACTCAAGCAGCGTGTTTTCGATCAGGACGACATTCTTGTTGATTTCCTCGTCGTCCGGCACCACCAGTTCACCCTCGTTCAGCAGCGTGATGGAAGGCAGGGCTGCGTCGCGCTTGATCGGTTTGCGCTGTTCCTTGATACCCTCGACAGTGAAGTAGCGACGCACGCGTCCATCCGGGCGCTGCACAAGTGGATAGCCTTCGGCGCTGACCTCTTTCAGCAGCGTGCCGATGCTCGACGGGTCGATGCCCGCTTTTTCGGGCCGGCTGAACAGCGCTTGTTCCTCGGCGGTTAGCGTCGCAATCTTCGACTCTTCAAGCCCCAGCGGAGGAAGCTGCGCGTCCCGCAGCGACGGTCGGATGTGCTCCGGATTGGGTTTGATGCGCATGATGCTCGAGGTCGGGCTGCGCCCCTGCCCGACGATCGCTTTCACCCGGCGCTGATTGACAGCATAGCGATAGCGCAAGTCGGTACGGTCGCGGAAGCGGCTCAAGGCACGGCCGACACGCTGGAGGCCGCGGGTAAAGTGCTCGCGGCGAAAGCCGAGCGCCACCGCGCCCGCCGTCCCCAGAATGATAGCGAACACAAGGCCAGCCGCTGCGCTGCCGATCATGCCGGTCACGACACTGCTCAGCGCCCCGCCGATCGCACCGCCTCCCTGACCGGCACGCGCCACCGCGCGGAACTCCGTATCGCCGACCGCCAGATGCAGCATCGCGAGGATGGCGAAAAAAGCCAGTTCGATGGCGAGGATGCGATGGATCCCGAGTTTGACGTGGACCCCGATGCGCGGCAGCAAGATCCAAACACCGAGCATGAAGATGCCCAAGCACACGAGAATCGCGCCGTAGCCGAACAACGACGTCAGCGCGCCGCCCCACGCCCGCGCCATCGCCGCACTGCCAGACACGTCGGCCAGCGCCATGAACGACACAAGGCCGAACATGATCAACACGACGGCGATCACTTCCGGTGTCCACGGCGGGATGTTGTCGAACACCGTGTCCCAAAACTCAGGCGAGACGCGGAACTGTTCGAGCTTTTCACGCCGGCTCATCGGAGGCGGGGTGGGTTCGGCGGGGGCTGCCGGGGGTTTCCGGCCGCCGTTGGTGGGGCGCTGGGCCACGCGCGGTAATACCTCTATTCAGGGTGCCTTGACGCCCCATTTTAGCACGGACGGCGGCTGGCACACCGTTGATTGCGAGCGCGAGTTCTGTCGGTACAATAGGGGCCTGATGCCTGTCGGTGCGCGCCACCGGGGCAAACAGGAGAGTTTCTTTCATGGCGGAAAGCCTTTTTGACGGTCGATTCCGGTACGACCTGATCTATCCGCGGGGGCGCAGCGGTGAAACGCTGCGGGCGGTGGATACGGCGAACGGAGATCGTCCGGTTGTCATCAAGCGCCCGGCCCCGGGCGATGCGCCCCCGATTCGTGCGGCTCAAGAAGTGAGTATCGCCAACGAACGGCGGGCGCTGACGCGTTTGGCCGGCCATCCCGTATTGACCGAACTGGTCGCCGAGGGGCAGTACATCGTCGGCGGGCAGGCGCACCAGTACATCGTGGTCGAACGTGCCGACGGCATCATCGTCGCTGACGAGGTGCTGCGGTTGTCTCAGCAAGGCGACCGGCTTCCCGAGCTGGAGATGCTGGTCATCGCCGACCGCCTGCTCGATCTGCTGTACACCGCGCACAGCAAGGACATCGTCTACAACGACGTCGACGCCAAGCACCTGTTCTGGAACCGCGACACCTACCGGCTCAAGGTCATCGACTGGGGCAATGCGGTATTCCTGCAAGGCGACGAGGTGACCGGGCAGGGCATCAGCAAGCAGAGCGACATCTATCAAGTCGGCGAACTGCTGTATTTTATCGTGACCGGCGGCGGACGGCCGGAAGTCCCGCGCGACGCCCCCGACGAGTGGTCGCCCGACTTCAAGGAGGACGACCCGCGCATCCAGCCGCGCTTGCGGGCGATCATCGGGCGGGCGCTGCATCCCCGTACCGCGCGCCGCTATCAGTACCTGATCGAAATGCAGCGGGCCTTAACCGAATATCGTCAGCCGTTGGAGCGCGAGCGTGACTCGGTGCTGGCACGCTGCCGCGACCGGCTCAAGAGCAACTTGAGTAAGAACGACCTTATCGCGCTCAACCAGACGCTGGAGAGCGCGCTGGCGATGGACCCCGGATTCCCGGCCGCCAAGCAAATCCGCGCGGATATCGACTCGCGCCTGCAAGCCCTCGACCTCGCGGCCGGGCTGGATGCTGCGCGAATCTACATGGAAGGCGGCAACTACCCGCGCGCGATCGAGTTGTTCAGCGAGTTGGCGCAGCGCGCCAGCGGCGATTGGTTGCTGCGCGTTAACGTGTTGATCGACTCGGCGCAGATTCTGCATGACATGGCGCCCGGGCGCGCGCCCGGCACCGGGATTCTCGACGGGTTGGACTTGCTGTTCGACGGCAAGTTCGCCGCGGCGGGCTATCTGTTGGTCGCGGCGGACAGCGAGGACGCCGCGTCGCGCAAAGCGCAGTGGCTGATCGCCGAGCGGATTTCGGCGCACGTGCCGGAAGTTCAGCTCCTGAGGCCGAACCTGTACCGGCTTGAACTTGCTCTGTCGGCGTTGGGCAGCGCAGGCGTGAGCGTGGGCGAGCCGCGGCGCGTGTTGTCCGAAGTGCGCACGACGCTCGACAGCATGGAGCCCGATACGCAGGTCGCCGAACTGCGCGATCGCTTCCGCGACGTCGTGGATCGACTGACCGCGCTTCAGGCGCCGCTGACAACGCTCACAGTCAAGAACAGCTTGACCGACGCACAGCTTCCACTCGGTGCGCTCGACCGCGCGACCAACGCGGCAATGGCGCTGGCCGACTGTATGCACGTTATTGGGCGGCAGGCGGTGACCAGCCCGGTCGACGCGCGCGACGCGGTGCAAGCCAGCCGTGCCATCGACCCGACCAACCCGGCGTGGGACGAAATCGAACACCTGTTGGCGGGCATGTATCAACGCCTGCAGACGTACCAGACGTATACGCCGACGCCCGACGGCGCCGATATCGACGGCTGGCTGACGCAAACGCAGGCCGAACTCGATCCGTACCGGCAGGTGCTGTTCGACGACACGCTCGACAGCATGCTGGCCGGGATCAAGTCGGCGCAGTCCAAGTGGAAGGACTTCGCCGCGTCGTCGATCGTCGGCAACCGCGGCGAAGCGGTCAACGCGCTGACGCAGGCCATCGACAACGTCTCGATGCTCAGCCCGACGCTGTCCGGGTGGCTCAGTCACCTGCGCAGCGTGGTCGAGAATACGCGCTATGTCGAACGCCACGCGCTGTACGGCGGGTTGGGCCGCACGCTTGCGGACGGGTGGGAAGCATTCGACCGAGGGCGGTTGGTCGACGCCGAACGCTTGGGTGAGGATGCGCTCCAGATCGCACATGACGAACGCGAGCGCGCCGCGGCTTCCAAGCTGCACAGCCTGTCGAAGCTGGCCCGTGAGTGGGTCGAGCGCGGCGGCGCTGCCAGCGCCATCCGCAGCAAGCAGGTGCTCGACCTGCTGGTGAACGAATACGAACCCGACCAAGCGGAGTTGAAGCAGGACTTCGACGCGCAGATGCCCAGCAGGGAAGCCTATCTCAAGTCGATGAGCCGGGCGCTGGTCGAAATCTTCGCGCGGCACAGCACGGCATCGACCCGCGTACTGGCGTTCGACTATCTGCTCAACGCGACGATACAAGCCCACGAAGGGCAGTTCGCCAGCTACGAGTTCTACCGCGAGGCGGCGATGCGCGCGTTCGGCGAGGCCGGCGCACGCCATCCGCTGACACGCTCGCTTGAGGAGTTTGTCGACCGCAAGCGCGAGCTGATCCGGATCAGCGACGAGACCAACAAGCTGTCCGGCGCGCAGGCGCTCCCCCACATCGAGCGCGTGCGGCGGACCATCGATGAAAGCCCGTTGAACAAGAGTCTGCTGTCGCTGGTCGGCAGCTTGCGCGATGTCGAGGCGGCCCTGCGCGATTGGGGCGACGGCGAGTTCCGCGTCGCGGGCGGACGCATCGAGTCGGCGATCAAGCAGCTTCAAGAGGCGGAAACGGCGCACGGCGTCGTCGCGCCGGCGTACCGTGCGTGGCTGGAAAACCTCATCCGGGCCGCGGCCGAACTCACCGTCCAGATGCGCGCCATGCGCCAGACCATCGAGAAGATGCCCGACGTCCCGCCAGATACCGTGCGCGATGCACACCACAAGATCGTCGACATTAGCACCAAGCAGGTCGGCGACCTGACCGCGGCGAAGCTCATCCAATGGCGCGACACCTACGAGAAGTTCCTCGCCGTATTTACCGACACGCGGGTGCGCCGCAGCGCGCGCCTCGAACGCTTCAGCGAACTGTTCCGCGCCATGTTCATCGACCGGCATCCGGCGTATCCGTTGTACCGGCACTGGTATACGGTCACCGAGAACGCGCCGGAATTCCCCGCGCCACCGACCAGCGAGCCGGTACCGACCCTGCGCGACGAGGACGATTTGATTCTGACGCCGTCGGTCATGCCGCCGCTCGATGACGACGACGAGCAGGTTCTGCCGCCAGAGACTCGCCCAAAGCGCAGCGCACGGCCAGCACCTGAGCCGGCGCCAAAGCGCTGGTGGGGGCGCTGGATCCTGCTGTTTGTGCTGTTGGCGGCGATCGTCGCGGCAGTGCTCATCATCGGGCCGCGCTTGTTTGGCCAGCAGCAGTCGGGCGATCTCGATTCGCTCGGTGTTCCGCTCACGATCACGGCAACGCCCGAACCGTCGATCACGCCGACCGAGACGGCGACCCTCACACCAACGGGCGATGCGCCTTCGGGCGAATTGCCGATTACGCCCGTAGCGGCCGTCGGCGATGCCACGCAAGCTCCGGCCGACGAGGCGACACCCGAGCCGGAAACCGCCGCATCCGAGCCGACAGCCACCGAGACGCCGACCGAAACACCAAGCCCGACGCCGTCGATCACGCCCACCGCCACCGAAACCCTGCCACCGCAAGGCTTGCAGGGCGATCAGGATTTGCTCGCGTTGATTCAGCGACTCGCGCCCGAATCGCTGGGCTGGACGGTCGATCAATTCGGGCCGGGGCCGGATACCGGAGTCTGGCGGTTAGGGTCCGGTGGTGGCGGCACCGGTGGCGAGATTCAGATTGTCCTCGACGGTGTGACGCTGGACACAGCGTATGGAAACGCCGCGCCTGCACGCATCCGGCGTGTGGAAGCGCAGGTTAGCCTGTCGACGTATGATCCACAGTTGTCCTCCGACCAAGTGTATTTCGGCTTGATGCTGGTTCCGGCCGACGGCAGTGCGCCGGTCGGGATCAAGATTCAGGCGCCGACGCTCACGCAGATCAACATCTACCAGCGCGGCCCGGACGGAGAGCAGTTGATCGCCCAGCGTGCCGTCAACGCCGTCTTGGGTCGCCTGCGCGTGATTCGCGATCCGAACACGGCCACCGCTGCCGTGTTCTTCAACGACGAGCAGATCGGTCCGTCGATCCCGTTCGTGCGCGCCGACGTTCCGGTGCTGCCCGTGCTGTTCGTCCGTGACGGCGGCGTGGTCGTCAGCGTCAACAACTGGCGCGTTCAACTGCGATAGACGTTCGGGCGCAAGCCCTCAGGCAAAAGAATCGAAACCGCCGCTGGAACCCCGGCGGCGGTTGTCGTTGTATTTAGGAGACGGACTAGGACTGCGGTGCGTAGTCGATCTCGCGCATCTTAGCTTCGATCGTGGGCCACGTCGCCGGATCCTGCCACTTGACGGTGACGGTCTTGGCGTCGACGACGCCGACCACCTCCACCACGCCCGGGATCTCGCTGACTTCCATCTTGATCGAATTGACACACCCGTTGCAGCCGATATTCGGCACGACGACAGTTTTGGTTTCCATTGTGCTGCTCCATTCAGGCAGTAAGCTTTGCCATTAATCCGGATTATAGTCCGGTTTCAATTCAGACGAAAGGGGCTGAACGGATTCGAGAATCGCATCGAGCTGTGCGACCGGAAACATACGGCCCATCGGCGTGTCGACCGGTTCGAGGCGCCTTTCGGGTTGGGCGGGGATGACCACCGACCGGCCGTCGACGCGGCATTCGCAGCCCCGTTCGTGCACGTACGCTGCTGCTGCGTGCGCCGTGAGGCACTCGCCGTAAACCGGACTGATCCACCGCGCCGGCAGGCCCAACTCAGCCCCCTCGCGCCTGCATATCGACGATGTAGTTGCGTGCGCCGCCGCCCAATTCGAGCACCCGCACCTCGTACGGCACGGTCTCGCCTGCACCGATGACCGGCGTGAGCAGCGGCTGGAACCACGCGCCGATGACGTCGCCTGAGCTGTCGAACACGGTGATCACTGCCAGAGGGTCGCGCACGGGGAGGTTGCCCGTGTTGGTCACCGTCCCGCTGACGATCAGGTGGCCCTCGGGCGTAAATGTCGACTCGTCCGTCCACGACAAATCCGGCGCGCCGACGACGGTATCGCCCAATGCGCGGGTCGGATCGTCGCCCAGCAGCACACGGAAGCGCACCGTGTCGATGGGTTGACCCTGACCGAACCGCAGGCTGAAGGGCGCGAAACCGCCCGCCTTCACCGCATAACCCATCGTGTCGTCGCTGGCTTCGATCACGACGCCACCAGCCGAGTCCAGCAGCGCGACCCGCACCGGGATCGGTTGCAGGGCGAGCGCGGTGTGATTGGCGATCTCGCCGGTCACGAACAGCACGCCGGTCTGGTTCGTCCACGCCGCCGTGTTGAGGATTTCGTAGGCAGCGGTGTTGACGAACGACAGCGCCGACAGGTCGGACGTGGTTAAGGTTGGCGCGAGACCGGGCCGGATCGAGTTGACCGCGTATTCGTTCGATGCGCGCAGCGCCTCATCCGATGTGACGACCGCCTCGACCAGCAGCACCTGCGCCCCGTTGAGCGCGAAAAACGTGTTCAGTGGGATTTGCGACCCGTCGCTGAGGGTGCGCACGCCGCTGAAGCGCCACGATCCGTCGAGCTGTTGTTCGCGCGCCGTCTCGACATACCGGCGCAGGTCGGGCCGGTGAATCGTCTGGTAGTCGTTGGCAAGCTGCTCAACGTCGCCGGGCTGTGCCAGCACGATCGACGCGGCGGTGAGTACAGGTGAGTCGTAGCCGGGCGGGCTGAACGCCATGCTGGCGATGGCGTTTGATTCCTGCGCGTAGACGGCCCAGTCCGGGGGCACCTGCAGCGAGAACGCGCCGGACGGATGGTTTATCGCGCGTGGCGACAGGTCGGGCGGCAGCGGAGTCGGGGCAAACACAACCGCACCGGTCCCACAGCCTGCGAGGACCAGTGCCAAGATCAATCCAGCCAACAGTCGCGCCGTCGTTTGCATCGCGGCTCAGTATAGCACGGCGCAAAGCGAAAAGGGTTACAATACAAGTCAGACGCGGAAGGGGGATCGTATGACCGTATTACAGCACGTGCTGCAAGTACAGGCGACGTTTGAGAGCCAGATTCTGTCAAAGCCGAACGTGGTCGGCGTGGCCGTGGGCCTCAAGGAAAGCAACGGGACATGGACCGATACGATGGCGCTGGTCGCGCTGGTCGAGCGTAAGGTGCCGCTCACGGCGCTGTCGGCCGATGCCCGCATCCCGCGCCAGATCGATGACATCCCAACAGACGTATACGAAGTCGGCCAGCTCAAGGCGCTGCAGCTGCTGCCGCCGACCTCGCGCTTCCGCCCGACGATTCCGCCCGGTGTCAGCAGCGGGCATTTCGCCATCACCGCCGGCACGCTCGGCGCGGTCGTCAAAGACCGGATCACCGGCGAGAAGCTGCTTCTGAGTAACAACCACGTGTTCGCCAACAGCAACGACGCGCAGGTCGGGGACTCGATCTTGCAGCCCGGCCCGGCCGACAGCGGACAGAACCCCGGCGATGCGGTCGCAACGCTAGAACGTTATGTCCCGATCCGGTACATCGAGGACGCCGACAATCCACTGCCTGACCCAGGCAATCCGACCCCGACGCCCAATCCGCAGCCCGGCGGGTGTAACGCGGCGGTATCGGCGCTGGTGGCGCTGACCAACGCCGTTGCACGCATGGGCGGCAGCGACCGCCGTGTTGTAGAGGCTGCGGCGTCGCAGGCAGCCACCGCCTCAGCGAGCATCTCGGTCAAGGCGCAGGTCGCCGTCGACAACGCGCTCGATGCCGCGCTGGCCAAACCGAACGATCCGACGGCGTTTTCGACCGACATCCGGCATATCGGCACCATCACCGGCACCAAAGCGCCGCAGATCGGCATGGCGGTGCGTAAAGCCGGCCGCACCACCGACTACACCCAGTCGATGATCACCCTGCTCAATGCCACGGTCAACGTCGGCTATGTCACAGTGCGCGGCCCGCGCACGGCGCGCTTCACCGGGCAGGTCATCACCCAGCCGTTCAGTCAGGGCGGCGACTCGGGGTCGCTGGTGGTCGACGGATCAGAGAACAAGGCCGTCGGGCTGTTGTTTGCCGGGTCGGCCATGGCGACTATCTTCACGCCCATCGATGTCGTGCTGGCGGCGCTCAACGCGACGTTCTAGCAGTCAGGCAGTTGCCTGCGGAGGGTACAGCGATGACGGATTACGCCTACAGCGCATCCATCGACTACGTCAAGGCTGTTCAGGAGCGCTATACCGATTATCTACTGCACAAGCCGTACGTCGTCGGCGTGTCAATCGGCACGCTGGACTACGACGGCGACGGTACAGCCGACGTCGTGTACTACTGCATCGTCGTGTTGGTGTCGATCAAGGTGCCACAGGACGACCTGTCGCCGGACGAGCGTATCCCCGACGAGCTGGACGGGGTGGCGGTCAAGGTACAGGAAGTCGGCACGCTGAGCGCACTAGGCGGGGATTTCTCTGCCGGTGGGTAATCGCCACTCGCGCGTCGGGGTGTGATCAAGTAGAGTTTTGAGGCACGCGCAAGCGCTGAAGGCCTTGATCTATGCTCCGTCTGACAACCGTAACTCTGCTCTGTATCCTGCTGGTTGCCGCGGGCTGTACCCTCAGCCTGCCCGGCCAACAAGCCGAGGCAATCCCGCAGTTTGCCGGCGCCCCGCAGGTGCGCATCACCGCGCCGCTGGCGAACGCGACGTACCTGCAAGGCGTCTCCGTCAACGTGCAGGTGCAGGTCGTCAACGCTGGCCCGGACATCGACCGCGTAGAAGTGAGCGTGGATGGCGTGCTGCTGGCGATGCTGCCCGAGCCGAACCCGACCGGCGCCTCTGCGTTTGGTGTTACACAATCGTTTACGCCGGAAGACGCCGGTACCTACCGCATCGAGGCGCGCGCGTTCCGTGCAGAGGGCGCGCCCAGCGATCCGGCGGCGGTGACGATCAACGTGATCGACTCGCTGCCCACCCGTACACCGCAAGCTACCAACACGCTTTCAGCGACGCTGACCGTTCAGGCCACGACGGCCGTGCCGTCGGTGCAGCCGTCGGCCACGCCGCGCCCGCCGACTCAGGCCGGCAGTGTATCGCAGACGCCGACATCGACGCTGCCACCCGGCCCGACCGCGGCTGTCAGCGCGACATCGACCGTGCCAACCGCGCGCTTCCAAGGCATCGTCAACGTGCGGCGTGGGCCAAGCACCAATTTTGAGCCGCCGTTAGGCACGTTCCAAGCCGGCCAATCGACCGAGATTCTTGCGCTTAACACTGACGGGACGTGGCTCAAGGTCCGTTTCGCCGGTGGCGAGGGCTGGGTCTTCCGCCAGATCGTGGAGACCGACGGCCCGGTCGATTCGCTCCCGCGCGAGGCCGGCCCGCCGATCCCGACGCTGCCGCCAGCTACGGCGACATCGCCCGCGCCGGTCGTCCAGCCGACGTCGGCCCCGGCACAGCCGACTGCCTCAAGCGGCGATGGCCCGAACCTGATCGTCGTCAACTGGGAAATGCGGATGATCAACGGCGGCGGGATCAACCAGATCAACACCAATCAGCCCGCGATTGCGTTCGTACGCGTGCGCAACACCGGCAATCAGCCAGCTGGCGGGTTCTTTGCCTTGATTACGATCGTCAACAGCAGCGACAGCGGGAACAAGATTGTCGAGGCCGGTGCAATCGGCGGCCTTGCCCCCGGCGAGGAACAGATCGTGCAGGTGGGGTTCACGGACACGTATCCGGCAGGTACGGGGCGCACCGCCGTTATCCGGCTCGACGAGAACAACCAGATTCCCGAGACCAACGAAGGCGACAACGAGTCGACGCCGATCAGCTACACGCTGGGGCCCTGAGCAAGACGTTGACGGTGATGAGTATCTGTTGCGCGGCCGAACACGCCGGACTCAGTCGCCAGGTTAGAAGCCTGTGGCCTCCCTTAGCGCAACCGCCAGTTCGAGTGTCGGTGCGCGGGTAATCACGGTATCGCCGCCGGGGCCGTTCTGAACGACGCACGCCGCGCCGTCGCTGCCTGACCAACATCCGTCGCTCGGCTCGGCGCCGAAGCGCGCGGTCATGAACGTGTCGATCGCAGACGCGAACTGCTCGGCGTCGTTGGTGGTGTCCCACGTCAACTTCCACACCCACGCGAACCGGGCGTCGTCATCGGTGTACAGGCGATACCGGTCGCCGCCCCAACCGCCCGCGGCGCGCGTCACCGCAATGGATGACAGCTGCGTGTTCAGGTACCGCCGCAGAAAGAACTCACCGCCGGTACGGTCGAATCGCTGAGTCCAGCCCTCACCGAGGATGCTGCTGACGTCGAGCAGGTCGACCGCGATCGGCTCGTCGCCGGAGAGATACGCGTCCGGATCGATGATCTGCTCGGACGAGCGCGGCGGGTTCCGAAAGGCCTCGTCGACCAGCGCCCAGCCCCCGGCGGCGACCAGCGCCTGCACGAACTTCTGTCCGGTCAGATACGGGAAGGTCAGCTCGGCTTCGAGGATCGGCGGTGTACCGGCCGGAATATCGAGCGATCCCATCATCCCCGTCAGCGCAGACAGATCTTGCAGGACTTCGGCTGGCCGCTCTTCGGTGAGCAGCTGCGTGAAGACGGTCATCACCTCGGTCGCGTCGCCTTCGACCAGCGCCTGCACTGCCAATGCTTGATCGGGGTACTGCGTGCTGAACGCGATGTCGTCCTCGCCGCCAAAGAGCTGCGCGAGATCGAAATTCTGATCCTGCAGCGCGTGTGTGAACTCGTGCACGTACACGATTTGTTCGAGCAGCGGCAGGCGGTCGGTGAGTTCGCCGCCGGTAATCAGCAGCGTGTTCATGGCCTTGGTGTCGGTGTCGTAGTAGCCGCCGACCTGCGCGACCAGCAGCGTCTGCAGCGATCCCACCAAATCGAGATCGGCTGGCAGCAGGTCGAACGCCACGTATGCGATCTGCGCCTCGCGGTAGTAGTCCTGAAGCTCGGGATTGTCAAGCTGGCCGGCGATGAACGCCTCGACTTCGCCGCGCCCGGGGAAGCGCCGATCGACCGGCGTCGACGCTTGCAGGCCGCGAATCTCGGTGGTCCACTGTTCAAGCTCGTCGATTTGCGCGAGCAGGGCGGGCGAGGGGGATGCGTCTTGGCTTGCGACCAGCCCAACCGTGGCGACCAGCGCCACGAGGGCGAACAAAAGGCGGCGGGTCATGCGGTTATTCCGGCAGCACGGCGCTGACGCGGAACTGGTTGTCCTCGCTGTCGGGCGCGTTGGCGATCACTTCGGACGGGTCAAGCGCAGGCTGGGCCACGTCTTTGCGCATTACGTTCGTGAACGGCAGCACCGACGCGGTCGGTTCGATGTGCGATGTGTCGAGTTCCTGCAGGTGCTCGAAGTAGGTCAGAATGTGCGCGAGTTGATCGGCATAGGTGGCGATCTCTTCCTCGGTCAGTTCCAGCTTGGCAAGCTCGGCGATCCCGCGTACGGTCTCGAGGTCGAATTTCATGGGGGTTCCTCCAGCGATTCGCCCCCATTATAACGGTATGGTCAGGGGCGTCTACCGAATTGATGACAAGGCGAGTCAAGTGGGGTATAACGTCACGTAATGGTTGCGTGCCTATACTATTGGATTTCCCCTGCGAGAGGCTCCCGTGAAACGTTTCGCCGTACTAATGCTGGTGTCGCTGCTGGCCCTACCGGCGTTCTTGCTTCAGCCCGACATCACCACCGCAGCGTCCACGACACTTGAGATTACCGGCGTCAACGCCGTTGAAGCGCCAACAATTACGATTACCGTCGATGTCAAGGATACCGTCGGCCAAACCGTTCGCGGCCTCACCCTTGAGGATTTCCATCTGGGCGGACGCCTTGCGGACGTCGCGCGCATCGTCAGCGTACAGAACGTAACCGAGGAAGACCTCCCGTTCGCCACCGTCCTCGTCATCGACACGTCGGGCAGTATGGCTGGCGTGCCGCTTGAGCGCACGGTGGCCGCCGCGCGCGACTTCATCAATCGGCTTGGCCCGAACGATCAGGTCGCCGTGATTTCGTTCAACGACGACGTTCGCGTGGACGTAGGATTCACAGCCGACAAGAACGTCGCGCTGGCGGCGGTCAATGCCTTGCGGTCCGGTGGACAAACGGCCCTGTACGATGCGGCCGTCGATGGCATCGAGTTGGCCGCGCAGGCGCCCTTCCCGCGGCGAACCGTCATCTTGCTCAGCGACGGCGCCGAGTACGGCGGCGCGAGTGTCAACCCGCGCGAGGCGGGGCCGGAGCTTTCGCCGGTGCGTGGTGTACCGGTGTATGCGGTTGGCCTCGGCTTCGGCACCGACCGCACTTACCTCGAGGCGCTGGCCGAGTCGAGCAGCGCGCGGTTCTACGAGTCGCCATCGCCGAACGACCTCGAGGCGATCTACACCGATCTGGCGGCGCTCTTCCGCAGCCAATACATTCTGACACTGGAATTCGACGCGCCGCTTGACGGCACGATCTACCCGTTTACGCTGCAAGCGCAGATCGACGGAGGGTCGACCAACATCGATGCCGCGACCGTGCGCGCACCAATCCCGGTGCCGATCGTCAGCGTGTCGCCTGTCCCGACCGCGCCGCTTGCCGCGCCAGTCACGTTTATCGCCGACGTGACCGCCGATCAAGCCCTCTCGTCGGTCGACTTTTCGCTTGCCGGTCAGTCATTTAGCCTTGCCGAACCGCCATATACGCTGGCCTTCGATCCGTTCACCGTGCCGCCCGGCGATTACGCCCTCGACGTCGTCGCCACCGATGCCGACGGCGACAGCGGCAGCATCAGCCTGCCGGTGACGGTCGCCGCCATCCCGGCGCGCATTACGCTCGGCACCGACCTGCAAGCCCTCGGCGCAATCCGCGAGCCGGTCGATGTGCAGATCGACGTTGAAGGTCAGACCGAGGTACAGGAAGTCGACGTACGTGTCGACGGCGCTCAGGTCGCGGCTTTCGATGCGTTCCCGGCCGTATTCACGCTTGATCCGTTCGAGTTTGCTCCGGGCGCGCATTCGATCGAATTCGTCGCCCGCGACGCGTCCGGCGCCGAAGGCGCCGTCAGCCAGACAATCGAGATTGCAGCCCTCCCGCCACGAATCGCGTTGTCGCCCAGCACGTTTCCCGGCCCGCTTGCCGAGCCGACGGATGTTGCGCTGACCGTCAGCGGCCAGACCGAGATTGTCGAACTGGCCGTCACGCTGGCCGGCGAGACGCTTCAGCTTGCGCCGCAGCCCGAAACGTCGTTTACGATCGACCCTGCCAGCTTGGCTCCCGGCGCGCAGCGCGTGCTGATCCTCGCCACCGACTCAGCCGGTACGACCGGCTCGGCGGCGCTCGATGTCCAGATTGCGGCTCTGCCGCCTGAGGTATCGATCGACGGATTGGTCGACGGACAGGTCATCACCGGGCCATTCCAGCTTGCCGTCGATGTGGCCGGCCAATCCGATCAGGCGACCGTACGCGTGTTGGCCGACGGCCGCGAAGTGCTCTCCGGGCCGGCGCCGTTGAGCTTGCTCGCTTCGCCGGAGGGCTGGTTTGCGCAGCCGGGCAGCAGTACCCTGACGGTCGACGTGGTCAACGCATTCAACCAGCGCGTCACCCGAGAGTTCGCCGTCGAGGTCGACTCGCTGCTGTTCCCGACCGCGACGCCGACCGCGACCGCCACGCCCAACATCACGCAAACGGCTGCAGCGCTTGCCTTCATCGCGCAGGCGACCGCCGACGCAGCTGCGACATCCGATGCGGGCGCGACCGCGGCGGCACAGTCGACGGCCGAGTTCGCCGCAACGAGTGCCGCGCGGGCGACAGCGAATGCCGAGGCGACCGGGTTTGCCGCTGCTACACAGGCCGCTTTGTCGACGGTCGAGGCGCAAGCCACAGCAGACGCACAGGCAGCGCTGGATGCCCAAGCTACGACGGATGCGCAGGCGACCTTGGAGGCACAGGCATCGCTAAGTGTCGAGGCGTCTGCTGTCGCTGAACTGACCGCGACCGCCGCGGCAGATATCAGCATGCAGGCGACGCAAGACGCATTGTCCACGGTTGAAGCACAGCAGACTCAAGACGCAGTGGCGACACAGGGCGCGCAAGCCACCGTGGAGGCACAGGCGACTGAGGCAGCAGAGGCGACTCAATCGGCGCAGGTTACGCTCGATGCTGCTTCTAGCGCGACGGCACAAGCGCGGGAGTCGGCGCAATCCGTCGCGACGAGTATCGCTGTGACCGCACTTGCCGCCACCCGCGATGCCGAGAATGCAGAGCAGACCGCAGTGGCGCGCCAGACGGCCGAGGCCCAGGTCACCGCCGACGCCGAAGACCGCGCGACCGCGCAGGCCGAAATGGCTCTGCTGCGGCAGGCAACCGCCGACGCGCTTGCCACGTCGCAAGCGGAGGATGCGGCGGCGACCGAACAAGCCGCGACGGCCGAAGCGCAGGATCAGGCCACCGCACAGGCCGCGGCGGAGCAGACGAGCGTCGCGCTGACCGAAGCGCCTACGACGCCGGCGCCGGTTACGGATACCGCGACATCCACCGCCGAACCTACTTCGACCGACACTGCCGAACCGACGGCGACGGATACCGAAGAGCCGGGACCGACCGACACGCCCGAGCCAGTCACCATTACGCCAGCGCCGGCGACCGATGTCGTCGTGCCGACGCCGACCGTGTTTGACCCGACATCGACGCCCAGCGAACTGACCGACGTTATCGCGCAAGGGACGCAAGCGCCGGAAAGCTCGGTCGCGCTGATCGCGGTGATCGCAGGCATGGCGCTGCTGCTGCTCATCCTTGTGATCATCATCGCAGCGCGTAGACGCCGGCAGTAAGGCCGCACGCGTCTCATTCCAAATTCAGTTCTGCAGACACGCCGATGCGGTATCATCGGCGTGTCTGGTTTATGAGTGGCGGGATGATCGAAGATGACCGATATCGTGATTGTTGACGCGGTGCGCACGCCGCTGGGTCGTCGCAACGGCGCCCTGCGTGAGATTCACCCCGTGCGGCTGGGTTCGCATGTCGTTTGCGACCTCATCGCGCGGGCGAACCTGCCGATCGAAGAAATCGACCACGTCATCATGGGATGCGTCTCGCAGTCTCACGAGCAGACGTTCAACTTGGCCCGCAACGTGGTGCTGGATGCCGGGCTGCCGGATTCGATCCCCGCGACGACGGTCGACTTCCAGTGCGGCAGCAGCCAGCAGGCGATCCACTTGGCCGCGGGTATGGTGGCCTCAGGGCAAGCCGAGGTCGTGATCGCCGGGGGCGTCGAAAGCATGTCGCGCGTCCCGATGGGCAGCAGCTTGCATGGGGGTCAGCCGTTCACCGACCGCATCATGCAAACCCACAACATGATCCCGCAGGGTCTCGCCGCCGACGAGATCGCGCAGAAGTGGGGGATCAGCCGTGCAGCGGTGGACGAGATCGGATACCACAGCCACATCCATGCCGCACAAGCCATGCAATCCGGCATATTCGCGCGAGAGATCGCGCCGATCGACGGTGTGGACGAAGCCGGCGCACCGGTGACCGTCAGCCATGATCAGGGCATCCGCCCGAACGCCGATCTGGCCAAGATGGCGACGCTTCAGCCGGTCTTCTCCGAGAGCGGCGTCACGACCGCCGGTAACAGCAGCCAGATCTCCGACGGCGCGGCGGCGGTGATCGTCACAACGTCGGCGTGGGCCAAGCACCTTGGCCTTAGACCACGGGCCCGCATCGTGTCGATGGTTACGGTCGGCAGCGATCCGCACCTGATGCTGACCGGCCCGCTGGCCGCGACGCGCAAGGCGCTGGCCCGCGCCGGTATGGCGTTCGCCAACATCGACCTGTTCGAGGTCAACGAGGCATTCGCTGCGGTGATCGCCATGTGGCGATCGGAATTCGAGCCGGACATGGCGAAGGTCAACGTACATGGCGGGGCGATAGCGCTCGGCCATCCGCTGGGGGCCAGCGGCGCGCGCCTGATGACGACGCTGTTAAACGCACTCGATACCCACGACAAGCGCTTTGGCTTGCAGACGATGTGCTGCGGTGGCGGCATGGGGACCGGCACCATTGTCGAAAGGCTGAGCTAGTCGATGGACGGCGATCTGGAGCGTGCGGCCTCGTACTTGCGGCAGGCGCGTCACGTCGCGGTGCTTACCGGCGCCGGAGTCAGCAAGGAGTCGGGCGTCCCGACGTACCGCGACGCGCTGACCGGCCTGTGGTCGAACTACTCGTTCGAGGAACTCGCCTCGCCGGACGGCTTCCGGCGCGATCCCGCGACGGTGTGGACGTGGTACGAAGAACGGCGCGCGCAGCTCGCGTACGTCCAGCCAAACCCCGGCCATGTCGCGCTCGCGCAACTCGAGCCGCTGTTTGAACGGTGGGACTTGATCACGCAGAACGTGGACGATCTGCACGAGCGCGCTGGCAGCACCAACGTGTGCCACCTGCATGGGCGGCTGAGCGAAACCAAATGCTTTGCGGACTGTCAGGGCGCGCCCACGTTGATCGAGCCGCAAGCGTACGTCAACGGCGAGCAGCCGCCCCCCACTTGCCCCCACTGCGGCGCTTGGCTGCGCCCGAACGTGGTCTGGTTCGGCGAAATGCTCGACTTGAACGATCTGATCGTCGCTCAGGACGCGGCCGAAGAGTGCGATGTCATGCTCGTTGTCGGGACATCTGGCTTGGTGTTTCCGGCGGCCAGCATGCCGTACACCGCGGCACAGAACGGTGCGGTCGTCATCGAGGTTAATCCCGAGGCGACCGACATCTCGCGGATTGCGAACGTGTACCTGCGAGGCCCGTCCGGCGAGATGCTGCCGAGACTTCTGGAGCAACTGCGTGCGTAAGGCAATCGCCGTACTGGTGGCGTTGGTTTGCGTGGCGCTGGGCAGCACGGCCCAGACCCTGCGCTCTGCGGCTGTGTTCATCGAACGCGGCGCACGCGCCACGCTGGTGTTTGTCGATTTGGCGACCGGCGAAGAGCAGTCGGTACAGACGGACGGCTCGACATTCGCCGTGTTGAGCGATGCGGTCATGACCTACGACCCGTCGACGCGTTCGGTCGTCCTGATCGGGCCGGACGGGCGCAGCAGGCCGCACCCGTTCATCACGCTCGACCCACAGGACGCGCGGGTCGATTGGGCTGTCAGCGCAGACGGCAAGCGCATCGCGTGGACAATCGTGCGGGGAGGGGGCGGCGCGCTGACGACCGTAACGAACGTCGCCGACATCAGCGGCGAAGATCAGCGCACCGTATTCGAGGAGACCCGCGGTGACGGCTTGCGGGCCCGTCCGGTCGCGTTCAGCCCAGACGACTCGATTCTATACCTCGACTATCAGCCCGACGGCCTCGACACGCTGACGCTGTTTCCGCAGTATGCGGGCCTATTCCAGCTTGACCTGAGCGCCGAACGCCCCGGCGAGACGTTCGCGTTCCTGCCCGGAGAGCCGGGCGACTTCACCGGCGCGGGGTTCGGCAGCGGGTACTTCCTGCGCCTTGCCGTCAGCCAGCAGGCCGGCGGGTTCGACGTGCGGGTCGTTCGCCTTGCGACCGGCACCGAGTGGTCGATCCCCGCTTCCAACAGCGGCGGATATTCGGTTGCTGGGGATGTCTTGATCGCTCCAGACGGCCGCTTCGCCGTATACGCGCAGACGGCGCTGTCCGGGTTAGGCTCGGGTTCGGCGCAGACCTCGACGGTCATCATGCGGGTCGACCTGACCGAAATGACGCAAACGCCGCTGACCGTGCCGCAAGAAGGCGTGCTGAGGCCGGTGGCGTGGACGGAGAACGACGGCGCCGTGCTGTTGATCTCCCCTAACCGGGCCGGGACATGGAAGGTACGCACCTCGGACGGGCGCGTGCAGCAGGTCGCGCAGTTGACGTATATGGGACAGATTTCCGGAACGTGAGGGCAGGCAAGCGCATGGCAGGACAGACAAGCGACGAGAAACGGCGCAAGGCGAAGGTCAAACCGGTGTTCGACGCGCTGCACAAGGTCTATGGCGACCTCGAATGGCAGCCCGGCGTCGACCCGATGGACGAACTGGTGAGCTGTATCCTGAGCCAGAACACCAACGACGCTAACCGCGACCGCGGGTTCTATGCGATGAAGGCTAAGTATCCGACGTGGCAGGACGTGGTCGACGCGCCGACGCCGGAGTTGGTGGACGTGCTGCGCCCGGCCGGGCTGAGTAACCAGAAGGCGCCGCGCATCCAGCGCGTATTGGAGCGCATCTACGACGAACGCGGCGCGTACAACATCGACCATTTGGCCGAGATGTCGCTCGATGAGGCGCGCGCGTACTTGACGTCGTTCGAAGGCATCGGGCCGAAAACCGCGGCCATCGTGCTTTGCTTCGCGTTCGGTCGTCCGTCGTTTCCGGTTGACACGCACGTTCACCGCGTCGGCCAGCGCATCGGACTGCTGCCCAACGGCATCACCGCCGACAAGGCCCACCCGGTTATGGAAAGCCTGTTCCCGGTCGAGTGGCATTATGCCGGCCACATTTACCTCATCCGGCACGGGCGCGACACGTGTACGGCGCGCGTTGCCCACTGCGAGCGCTGCCCGCTGACTGCCTACTGCGACCACTTCGCTGCCCTCGAACCGGCCAAGCCGAAGAAGGCCGCATCACCTAAACGTGGCAAATCCTGATAATGCACGTCGTCCTCTCGCCACACTCGGACGATGCACCGCTCAGCCTCGGCGGGCGAATCCACCAGTTGACCGCGTCCGGGCAGGAGGTCTTGATCGTCACGACCATGTGCGGCGATCCGCGCCCGCCGATCCCCGATACGCCTCTGATCCATGAGCTGCACGCGCGCTGGGACGTGGGCGAGGCGGCCAGCGTGGTGCGGCGGCGCGAGGATGAAGCGGCGGCGCGCGTCCTCGGCGCACGCATCGCGTTTCTCGATATCCCCGACTGCATTTACCGTGTCGATGCGGACGCGGCGGCCCTGTATGAGACAGGCGAGGCGATCTTCGGGCCGCTTCACGGTGCGGACCCGGCCCGCAGCGGGGTCCCGGCCGACCTGCTCGATAGGATCGGGCAGGCGACCGACATCTATGCGCCGCTTGCGGTCGGTAACCATGTCGACCATCAGGCGGTGAAGCAGTGGAGCCTGTCGATTGCAGCCCGCTTAAACGGGGTGCGCTTGTGGTTGTACGAGGATTACCCGTACAGCGAGTCGGCCGAAGCGGTCGATGCCGCGCTTGAGTCGACGACCGGCGCGCTGTCGCTCTTGCCGTTTCAACTCTCCGCGCAGGATATGCGTGCTAAGATGGATGCGATAGCGTGTTACACCTCTCAGATCAGCACGTTTTGGGCGTCGCTGGAGGACATGGAGGCGCGCATTACAGCCTACTTCACCCGCGGCGGCACGCGGCCTCCGCACGAGCGGTGCTGGGCATACGAAGGGTATTGGGGATGAGTGTCGATCTCAAGAAAGCGCGCGACCACCTGACGGCTATCATGCAGTCGGCCCGTTCCGGCGGGACGGTCGATGTGGGGCAGCTCGAAGTGCTCGGGCGGATGTTGGACGCGGTCGAAGCCGAGCGCACGCGTGCGGCGATCGGGACCGATCTGCGCTCGATGATGACCGAAAACGCGGACTTCTGGAAGACGGCTATCCACGAGCTGCGCACGCCGATGACCAGCATTCGCGGCTACTCGGACATGCTGGCCAAACCCGAAATGGGCGGCGCCCTGAGCGAGATGCAGCTCAAGCTGCTGGGCGTGGTGCGCGCCAACTCGCGGCGGATGGAACTGCTGCTGGCCGATTTCAGCGTGCTGAACAAACTGCGCAGCGGCGTGCTGCCGATCAAGCCCAAGCTCGACACGGTCAAGAACGTCGCCATGATGGTCGAGAAGCGGGTCGAGCCGGCGATCGAAGAACTCGGCCGGTCGTTCAAGGCGGATGTTCCGAGCGGGCTGCCGATGCTGCAAACCGACGGCGAACACCTGTCGATGGCGCTCGCCAAGCTGGTCGAGAACGGCCTGCGCTATTCGCCGGCGGAGGGCGGCAAGGTCGAACTGACCGCTGCTGCCGAAAACGCCGCGCTTCACATTATCATCAGCGACAACGGCATCGGCATGAACGAGGCGGAAGTGGCACAGTTGGGCCAGCCGTACTTCCGGGCCGATAACGAAGTCGTGCGGTCCTACAAGGGAAGCGGCCTCGGCGTGGCGATCGCATACAGCCTGCTGGCGGCGCTGGGCGGTTCCATCCGCGTGACGAGCACGCCGGGTAAGGGTACACGCTGGACGGTACAGATGCCGGCGATGGGCGTGCGCTAGACGGCTAGGGGATCACCCGGGCGTTCAACATCGCGTTGACGGCCAGCAGCACCCGGCGCAGTTCGTCCTCGATGTCGGGCGTGATGTCGTCGATGATGAGGGCTTCGCGCAGCACGTCGCGCGCCTCGCGGATCGAGTCCTGTCCCTGCCGCAGCTTCTTCAGCCCCTGCCGGACGTGATCGCGGGCGGCGCGGCACGCGGGCGTGTTTTCACCGTGCGGCGTATCCCAGCCATGCAGCGAAGCCGTCTTGTTGAGTTCGACGATCAGGTCGTCGACCGTATCGTACTCCATAGCCGCACCGCGCTGAATCACCTGCTGAACCGCCGGACTCAGGCTGGGCTCGACGCCGAAATCGAGCACAAGGATGTCTTTGTAGCGTGCTTCGACTTCCGCCATGCTGCTCGGCGTAGCGCGCAGGCCGCCGGTGATCGCCGAGATGCCGGTGAATACGGGATAAAGGATGCCCACGCAGAAGTTGTGAATGTCGGCCTTGAATTGCTGTGCGTCGGCGGACGCGCCGTTCAACGCGCGCGAGCTGTTGAGGTCGATCACGTGCAGGCGCGCACCGTCCCAATACACGTGTTCAAGCTTGTGATCGAGATAGACCACGCGGTTCTGATGCGCCACCTGTAGAAACTGGGCGAACTGCATCGCCAGTGCGATACCCTCTTCGGTCGGCAAACGCCAGCGCGTCCCCGGCTGATTGGGCTTCATGACGTACAGCAGGTTGTTGTGGCGCGGCAGCATGTCCAGCGCCAAGTACGGGCGCCAGCCTTCGGCGGCGTACTTCGCGGCGGCGTCGGTAAACTCGGCCACGTCGATTCCGAACGACGCGATCTGACCTTTGACGGGCAGCTCGGTCGAAGATTCGATATAGCCGCAGTCGTGCATGCGAACCAGCGACGGACTGGCGGCGAGGCGCTGCAAGAGCGCCGCCTCGTTGTGAAACGCCTTGAATTCCCACTTCATGTCGCCGTCACGGTTCACGTGCTCCGAGCGCATGACCTTGAACGCGACCGTCTTGTTGCCACGCCGGTCACCAGCAGCGACGACGCGCGCGTAATGGCCGAGCGCGTAAGTGTCGATGGTGTCTTCCAGCCGGTACAAATCGGTCAGGGGCGCAGTTGTCATCGTCTGTCGACCGGTTTGGGATAAACTTGGGTTAATGGGAGAAGGTTAGCACGTTTGACCCCGACCGGACAGGGTGCCCTGACTTTCAGCCGGTACATGCCAATTGCATAGACCATCAACGTTGCCGCCATAGACAACTGGTATACAATTAGGTGCAGTCGCTCAGTGAAGGATCGCTCCATGACGGATCTGCAGCCGCACGTTGCTTTGGCGTGCGACGCCCAGTCGAATACGGGTCGCGTACGTGAAAACAACGAGGATTCGGTCCTGTTGTGGGCGCGGCACGATATTGCCCTTGCGGTGGTGGCCGATGGCATGGGCGGGGCAGTCGCAGGCGAAGAAGCGAGCCGTATCGCCGTGCAGACGATCTATCAGGCGCTCCTGCCGACCGAGCTGCAACCCTCCGCGCCGGCGCACGTCGTCGACCCGATCGTCGTCGGCGACAAATTGAAGGACGTCATCGCGCAGGCCAACCGCGCTATCGTGCGTCAATCCGACCTGCATCCGCACCTGCGCGGGATGGGGACGACCGTGACGTCGGCGTTTGTACACGGCACGCGCGCAGTCATCGGCCATGTCGGTGACAGCCGCGCCTATCTAGTACAGGGCGATACCGGTCACATTGAACAGATTACCGTGGACCACAGCTTCGTCGAAGCGATGGTGCTTGCCGGTCACATCACGCGGGCTGAGGCAGAAGACCATCCGATGCGCAACATCCTGTATCGCGCGCTCGGGCAGTCGATGGATATGGACGTCGACCTGTACGAAGTGGCGCTGGATGTCGGAGATCGGCTGATTCTGTGCTCGGACGGGCTGACGCTGCACGTCCATCCGGAGGAAATCGCGGAAGCATCGCTCGAGGAGAGCGGCCCCGAAACGATTGCAAAGCAGTTGATCCTTCTGGCCAATGAGCGCGGCGGAAAAGACAACGTCAGCGTGGTGGTAATTGCCGTATTGCCAGCCGAAAACGGCACGGGCGAACAGAATTCCAAGGTGGTGATGCGCGGACGACAACACACTGGCCCGTGGGTCGGCAGCGGCGTGTCGGTCGCCGATTTGGATCCTGAACAGTATTCCGGCGACGGACGCGACCCACTGTCCTCATCGTAAGGGTTTTCCCGCCGTGGAGCGTATGCTATACTAATCTCACAAATGGGGAGTCGCCAAGTGGTAAGGCAGCGGACTTTGGATCCGCCATTCGTTGGTTCGAATCCAGCCTCCCCAGACAGAGTGGACGTGACTCGAACATTGTTCGGGGGAAACGCCGGGTAACAACTCTCCGGCGTTTTTGGTTGCCTTTCGCCCACGCTTCACCGTTTTCTCAATGCGCGGTTTATCACGCTTGATGTCGTCTACCAGTGTAGTGAGGTAGCCGAACGGTGTACGTAGTTCCAAGCTTACCTGACCGTCATCATCCACGATGACTCTTTCAACTACTTGACGCAGCAATTCTTTCTGACTGCTGCGTTCAAGCCGATTATACAGCGTTCCTATCTTTGCGATAATTTCCAGCGCCAAGTCCAGGTTATCGACATGAACCTGCTGCTCCTGCTGCATCGTTTCGAGCGTGCGTTGAATAGTCTGTCGACGATCCTGCCATTCCGCCCACATTCCTTCCCAAATCTCGTCTGAGATCCTGCCCGCCGCATACAACCGGGCTGCCCGCGCTTCCTCGTCATTGACCTGTTTCAATGCGAATTGCAGGTGGCTGCGCCGATCAGGGCGCGACGATCCCATGTACTTTTGAATGTCTTCGGTGTAGCTGGCACGGATGAGCGGAATCAGCGATGGCTCAACTTGGATCAGGCGGATTTCGTGTTGAACCGCTGCATCTATCACGGAACACAGGATGCTTGCTTCTCCTGCGCCTGCAACCCGATAGTAAGGTGTACCGCCGCCTCGTCGCCCAGCGTTGGAAGTCGAGCCGGTCATTCGACGGAGCATCCCACTCGGTTGACGGTAGAAAATCAATCCGGTGAGCAGATAGAACTGCTTGCTGCGCACGGTGCGATGTGCGTTTCGCCTTGCCAGGATATCCTGTGCCCGTTCAAATTCCTCCGTCGTTACGATTGGTTCCCAGTTGCCACGCACGGTCTTGGGCAATACGCCGTTCTTCAAACTGACGACCCAGCCCGCATACGTCCAGTTATGGAAGATGTTGCAGAGTGAGCTGATATTCGCCTTGCGCTTTCCTGCCGATGTCATTTCAACGAAGGGTCTGCCCGTGCGGTGACGATAGCCACGTTCGTGAAGGGTTTCGGCAATTTCCCGCACCGACATCGTGTCTTCCAGCAGCAGGTCCCACGCTTCGCGGACGATTCGACCGCGTTCAGGATCCAGCTCGATCCAACTGTCCCAACGCCCAAGGTTACTGCGCTTCTGGGGGTCGGTGCGCGCAGTGACGTTCCTATACCCATCGGGCGCAAGGCTGATGTAGCCGCCGCTCTTGCGCTTCGCCTGTTGTCCACCGCGCGAACGGATGCCGAGCAAGGCCGACTCGCGCCGTGCCAGCGTGAATGAAAGGGCGACCAGCACCCGGTCGTCGGGATCCATCGGATCAAGATCGGGGGAGTTGGCAAATCGCACCCCGACTCCGAATTCGTTCAGTTCGTCGATAGCGCGCAGCGCTTCCGTGTCATTTCGTCCGAAGCGATCTGCTCGCTCAACGATGACGTGCGAGAACTTACCTGCACGGGCATCTGCGAGAAGCTGCTGATAGCCGACCCGGTTGGGTGTCTTGCCCGTCAGTACGTCCACATATTCGTTGATCACGGGCAAATCGGAATGCGCCAGCACATTTCCATCGATTATCGAGCGCTGGCGTGCTCGCGACAGCTCTGGTTTCTGATTGTCCTCGCTGCTGGTGCGGAGATAGATCGCCCAGCCCGGCTGAGGTGGAACGGATGGTGACTTCCTGCTTCCATAGTTACTCATGACAGCTACTTGTCCAGTTCATCGTGCTGGAGCCGCTCGAGAATGGCTAGACCTGCCTCGAACTCCTCCGTTGAAACAAGCGGCTCCCAATTACCCTGGATGGTCTTGGGTGCGATACCGTCGCAGTCGCTTACGACCCAACCGGCATATGTCCAGTCAGTAAAGGCGCGCATCAGTTGGTCGATCGCTGGCCGCCGTCCGCCTTTTTGTCCTACCCAGACGAATGGCTTGCCTGTACGAAGGGAGTAGCCTTTCGCGTGCAGCGCCTCCGCGATCTCGTTCAAAGACAAGCGTCTCGTCAGAAGCAGCGCCCAAGCCTCTCGCCAGATATGCGCTCGTTCTGGATCAGGTTCGATCCAGTGGCTGATGCGTCCCATGTCGCTGCGTTTGTCGAATTCGGTTTGGCCGCGAACGTTGAGATAGCCGTCCGGGGCGCGCCCAGCATAACCGCCGCTCTCGCGCTTCGCTTTCAAGCCACCCTTCACCCGCAAACCCATCAGCGCCGACTCACGTCGGGCAAGCGCGAAGGTGAGCATGACCAGCACCCGGTCATCCGGGGCCATCGGGTCCAAATCAGGCGCATTGGCAAAGCGCACCGCAATCCCATATTCATGCAGTTCATCAATCGCTCGCAGTGCTTCAGTATCATCCCGTCCGAACCGATCAGCGCGCTCGACGACCACATGCGAGAACTTGCCAGCACGGGCATCAGCAAGCATTTCCTGATAGGCTTTGCGGCGCGGGTCTTTGCCCGTGAGCACGTCAATGTACTCCCTATGGACTGGCAGATCGGATGAGTCCAGAAAGCTCATCTGGATCATGGTACGCTGCCGTTCTCGCGAGAGTTCCGGCTTCTGGTTCTCGTCGCTGCTTGTTCTCAAATAGATGGCCCATCCGGGTCGGGGTGGGGACGGTGCTTGTCTCTTCTTTCTATTCGTAGCCATCGATCTGCCGCTCCTAGACTGTATGTGGCTTCGATTGTTCTTCACGATACTGCAACTTGCCCCGAAGCGGATTTCCAGCGCAGTTTTCTGTGATTTCTTCTTCGGAATCGCATGGGTATTGGACGACGGCCAGAATTCGCGCGACGCGGAGTACCCGCTTGATCATCACGTCGGGAGATTCAATGAGTCCTGAAGTCTGCAGTCTTGTTGTTGAATACATGTTGTTCATGCAGGACCTCCTGAACTTCCCCGATATCGCGCCAGATCATCGTTGAGTACCTGAGACAGCCGGAAGGCGACTTGGGTCGAAGCGTACGTCATGCATTCCATGAAATTTCCCCCCGGCGACTCGACTTGGTACCAGCGTAACCCACCATTTGGGGTACGAAATGCAACTTTTTGACAATCGATCATCACAGATTTGCACGCTGCAAATCTGTGTCTATCGAATGCGAAAAACTTGCAACGCGACCTCGAGAAACCGACAGAAAATCTTGAGATAGCGGTCTTCTCAAGAATCTTTGAGAACTCGTTGAGAACAGACGGCCATTTGGCGGCATAGAATGGCGACTGCAACCCCTTGACGCGTGGCTTGAAGGGGCGGAGTCCAAACAGGGAGTAGCAGCCGATGCGACCGATCAGACTGGCTTTCATTTCGACCAACGCGCTTACGCGCAGCGGTATTCATCAGATCATGGCCAGGTCAGAGCCGTCGATTGACGTGGTTTGCACCGTGTCAGATTTTCCGGCTGCTCATCTGTATCTCGACGACCACCCGGTCGATGTGATCCTGATTGATGAGTCGCTGCCGAGGCACACGAATCTCCTGCTTGAAGTGCAGTCGCTCTGTTTCGAGCACTTCGGAGTCGCCGTGATCCTCATCCTGCAGCGGCCTACCGTCAGTCAGGTCTTGAAGTTGCTTCAAGTGCACGGCGTTCGCGGAATCCTGCAGAGGAATGACGATCTGGAGAGCTATCTCGCCCAGGCGATTATCCTGGGCAAGCAGCGCGGCACCTATCTGTCACCGGGGATCTCAGAATTCATCGATTCGCAGCGCCGCTTGCCGACTGGAGTGTCTCAACGTGACATTGATGTGCTCAGACTGCTGGCAGATGGCCTGGACGCGAAGGAAATCGCGTCACACATCGGAGTGAGAAGCCACACGGTGTATCGGATTCTCCAGTCGCTGAGGGCTCTGTTCAATGTGCAGAGCAATACACACCTGATAGCGACCGCACACCAGAGCGGGCTGCTGGATACGCAGGGCGTTGAGCAGGCGAGCAGTTGATGTCCGCCAACGGGATACTGGCTATTGGCCGATGCCTTGGTCAAATCCGATCCGCCGGTCATAGATCAGCGCGGTGACGTCCGACCATCTCAGTGACCGTCCAACCTGCCAATTCGCGTTCCAATCTGCGTGCTTGTTTGCCCGCAGAGCCGTCGTCACCTCATCGTACTCTGCGCGGTCGATCAGCGACAACGGCAGGCCGTGAGTTACACGCGACTGATCTGCAAATCCATAGAGCTGCACGGCCAGCTTCACGTGACCCTGATCGGCGAAGTGAGCAGCAAATTCTTCCAGCGCTGCGGTCAACGCATTGTTGTCCCCGCGCTTGTGGCTGAGGGTCAACGCGCGATCGAGGTAGTCAAACGCCGACTCGACATCCCTCTCCAGGCGGTAGAGCTTTCCAAAGGCGATGTAGACCCACGGAGTCATGGGCGGGAAGTTCAAATCTTTGCAGAGGCGCAGGGCTTCTTCACACCAGTGCCGCGCCTGCGCCGGGTTTCCCAGAAACAACGCGCTGCGTCCGAGGCCGACCAGCGGCCAGACGCTCAGATTGACCAGCCCCAGCTCCCGGCATAGCGCCAGACAGTTCGACAACTTCTGCACGGCTGCGTCGACATCCGCCGTATACAGCGCGATCCAGCCGTCGCAGGCAAGCGCCAGCGCCGAACTCAGCAGATCCCCGGATTGCCGATGCAGTTCCAGGCTTCTATCGATATGCTTCTGCGCTTCAGAGTAATTTCCGTGCAGCAATTCCGCCCAGCTCAGGCCGGTCAACGCCCACGCCGTCCCTTGGCTGTAGTTGAGCGACTGCCAGAGGGACAGCATCTCCTGATAGTATTCCCGTGCCTTTAGCGCATCTCCCTGATAGGTCGCTACCATGCCCAGATTGTTGAGGGCGAAAGCGATGCCTGACGGGTTCTGGTTGTCATGTGCAACGCGCAACGCTTGTTCAGAAAGCTCGCGCCCTTCGACAAAATCACCCTGATTGATAAGCGCCGAGGCCAGGACCAACAGTGCGCTCGAAACACCGGCGGCATCGCCAGACGCTTCGTACAAGCGAAGGCTCTCTCTATAGAGGCTCTGAACGATCTGATACTCGCCAAGCCAATCCGCGAGCGCAGCAGCGCAATACAGGGCACGGGCGCGCAAAGGAGTGGTGAGATGCTGTGTGGCGTCGAGCGCATCAAAGAGCCACTGCTTCCCCTCACGCAGCATGCCCATATGCTGCCAAAGCTCATACATGCCGACCGCGAGGCGCAGCGCCGTCTCACCGGCCCTGTTTGTGAGCGCCCACCGCAGCGCAGCGCGGAAGTTGCCCACATCACGAGCAAGCCACCCCATGCGTTGGTCGGGCGGAACGTGATTCGTCTGTTCCAGCAGCCCCACGTAGTAGTCTGCGTGACGACGGCCTAGTTCCTCTGTTTCGCGCCGGCCGAGCAGCTGACCGGCGAACTCACGAAACGAACCCAACATCGTATAGCGTGTTTCGCCGTAGACGTCATCCGATTGCGAGGTCAGCAGACTCTTGTCTTGGAGGGACAGAAGCTTTTGTGGAACACGCGCAGCTTGATTGGCGTCGCTGGCGCATACGGCCGCAGCTGTGGAGGGCGAAAAGCTCCCGTTGAAGATGCTGAGGGCGACAAAGAGCTTGCGTTCTTGCGTGTCAAGCAGTTGGTAACTCCAGTCGATTGCCGCCCGCAGTGTCTGATGGCGTGGCGGGAGATTGGACTGTCCGTCAACGAGTACTGATAGTTGGCTGTCCAGCTTTGCCAGCAGCTCCTGCGGTGCAAACCGTTTGCTTTGGACGGCGGCCAGTTCTATGGCCAGCGGCAGTCCGTCTAGCCGGTCACACAGTTGCTGAACGATCGCGACGTTGTCGGCGGTGATTTCAAAGTAGGGGTGTACCGCTTGCGCCCGATCAACGAAGAGCTGCACTGCTTCGCTCAACGCGACGTTTTCGTCACCGGCAATGTCGGGATCGGAAGCCAGTGAAAGCGGGGGCACTTCGAAATTGTGCTCACCGTAAAGGTTCAGTTTCTCCTGGCTCGTCACCAGAACTTTCACACTCGATGCAGCTTTGAGAATCTCGAGAATGTGCTCTGCGGCTGAGTGAACGCGCTCGAAATTATCGAGAATGAGCAACAAGTCCTTATCGCGCAAATGCCGCTTGAGGGACGACAGCACGTCCTCGCCGAGTTTCTCTCGAATTCCGAATGTGCGCGCAATGGTGCCCACGACAAGATCGGCCGTATCGATCGTTTCGAGGGCAATGAAGTGAATTCCATCAGCGAAGAACTGATCATTCGCCAGGTGTTCAGCGACCTCAAGCGAAAGCCGCGTCTTGCCGATGCCGCCAGGCCCCGTGAGCGAGATCAGGCGTATGTCGCGCTTCCGAAGCATCCTCTCCAACAATCCGCGTTCTCGTTCGCGACCAATGAATGACGTCAGGGCAGCGGGTAGAAGACTGCGGCGGTCCGGTTGTCTTGCCGCCGCAAACTGAGGATGCACCTCTGAGTCGGCTTGCTCAACCCACTTGTATCCCACCCTCGGCAGGGTCATGATGTACTGTGGATCCCCTGTGCCGACACCGAGTTTCTTTCGCAGCTGTCCCACGAAGGAATGTAGATAGTTACTCTCTTTCCCGTAACCGTCACCCCAAACGGTCTGCAACAGGAACTCGTGTGACAGCGGTTGATTCTTGTGCTCAATCAAGACACGAAGCAGATTCCATTCGGTACGACTGAGTCGGATTATCTCCCCGCCTTTGTGCACCTCAAGCGAATTCAGATCAATTCTGAGTACAGGTTGGCTTGGATTCATTCCGATGCTCCTTATGCGATCGGCGTGAATTTTGAGAAATCTTTGAGGTTATTTTGAGAGTGAATGCGAACTATATTGCTTAGAATGGTGCTATGCGAATTTACCGCGCGGGGGCGCAAAATGCACCAGAACAGAATCACACTCATCGTCTGGAGCATGCTGTTCGTCCTCGCGGGCTTAGGGAACCCGACACACGCTCAGTCAGTTCCACCCGGGCAAGGGGATTGTCCTCCGGGCGTCATCTCCACAACCTTCGATGCACCACCGGCCGGCAAGGCGAACTTCAGGACAATACGGCTCGATGAAGACTGCCGTCCAGTCGTTGGCCCGGTCATCACCGTACCTCTAGACCAGCTGCCGACCATTGCCTTGAGCACGCAATCCCGTCAAACGGTCTTGGAGCCTTCTACGGCAGGAGAGCAGGCGAACGCTCGCGGGACTGCGACGTACTACGCGGAGCAAGCTGTTCATGACATCGTCAACATCACGTTGAACAAGGTGTATAGCTCGATCAGCTTCACATACAACAGCACTCAAATCGTGAGCTACAGCGCGGGCGGCGGAACGCTGTCGCACCGCGAGAACAAACCGCCGTCCTGCGGCAAAGGCTGGAAGCTCAAAGTTCAGAACAATATGCAGATTTCGGGCGGTGTCGGCCTGCCATGGGTGGGGTTCCTTCAATCCGGCGAATTCAAGTACAAGGGCCTCTTCGACTGCAGCGGGACGATCTACTACAACAAGCTGCAGAACTACCCCACCGTTTACGCAAACGGCACTGGAAGCTGTCGATTCACGCAGGAATACCGGACGTGGAGCTTGTTGTGGTACTGGACAATGGCTTGTTACTAGAGGGAGGCGGCAATGCCCAAGAGTCGAGCATCTCTATTTGCAGTTGCTGGCGGGTTGATGCAGATCGCTCTGGCGATCAGTATCCTGTTCCTTCCAGTGTTCGCCACATGCCTGCCGCAGGGTCAGGACATGGTCTGTAACCGGCAGTCGTATATCCAACAGGGCGGCAGCCCGGTGGGGTATGTCTTTCTGGCCTTGATGGTTGTTGCGGGCATCATGGCGCTGGTCAGTACGCGCATCGACAATGCCGCGCTTGCGCGTCGTTTGCTTTGGCTCGCGGTGCTCTTTACAGTGGGCATGGCCATCGTCGGGGCGTGGGGTTTTGGTCTGCTGTTCGTGCCGGGGGGATTGCTCCTGCTGCTCGCTGCGACGTTAAGGCCGATGGCAGCCGCAACCGCGTGACCTCCTAATGGGGTTAATTGCAGCGGGGAATTCGGCTTCGTTGCTCGACTACGATTTGTGCTGCTGAACGATCGAAGCTCCGCTGCCCGTGAGCTACTGCAAATGAAGAGCTCAGGGTATCGCCCAATCTGTGTGCGGACAGGTGGCCATATTCACAAAGTATTTCCAAGTAGTATATTGAAGGGGTATCCGCGTACGAGGACGTCGACCGTGGCTGTTCGCACAAAGACCGCGACAATCCTGATTCTTGCCTTAGCCTTCATGGGTTCGATAAGCGCAGCGTCCGCAGCCGGGTCCATCACGGCGCCGGTCAATACAATCGGGGACGAACTGACCGTCGCGCAGATGGACCTTGCCGCGGTATTCGAAGAGAACCGGGGTCAGGTGAAGTCCGACGCGCGATACATCACGCGCGCAGGCGCCCTCAATCTTTCGTTCACCGAAACCGGCGTTGGTTTCGGAGTGCTGACCGGGATCACCGACGACGAGTCACCCGCGTGCGATTGTCCGTACTCCACGTTGCCCAGAGGCACCGTCCACACCTACGGGTTGTCGCTCACATTCGCCGGCGCACGGCCAGATACCCAATTGGCCGGCGAACTGGAGACGGGTGGAATCACCAGTTACTTCAAAGGCCAACCGGATGAGTGGGTCACTGGCGTGCCGAACTACTCACGCCTGCGCTACGCCGCGCTTTACGATGGTATCGACGCCGTGTTCTACACCACGGCGGCGCGCCTCCAGTACGATTTCATCGTCGCCCCAAACGCGGACCCGTCTCAGATCCGACTGCGCTTCGACCCGGTCGACTCCATCCACATCGACGAGTCGGGCGACCTGATTCTCTCGTTCGGTGACGACTCGCTCGCCATGAACGCGCCCTTCACGTACCAGCTTATCGACGGAAACCAACAAGTCGTCGCGAGCCGGTTCGTGATCGACGGCGACGACGTCGTCTTCGAAGTTGGCGATTATGACCGCACACGTGAACTCGTGATTGATCCGGTGATCGAATACGTCGGGTTCTTGGGTGGGCTCAACGTAGACCGAGCCAACGACGTGACGGTCGACCAGTATGGACACGTCTACATTGTCGGCAGCACGTCGAGCAACGATGGGAGTTTTCCCTATGTCGGCGGTCCGCTAGGCACCCCTGCCGGTGGGACTACCTTCGTCGCCAAGCTCACTCTTTCAGGGACGGGGTTCGAGTATATCGCGTTCATCGGCGGGTCAAGCGAAGGGTCCGGTATCGTTGTAGATAGTTCCGGCAGCGCGTATGTTGCAGGCACAGTCAATTCAGGCTATGCCTTCCCTGGCGTCGTCGGGCCAGATCTCACTGCAAACGGTATGGAGGATGCCTTCGTTGCCAAGATCAACCCGGAGGGTACGGCGTTGGTATTTGCCGGCTTTATCGGTGGTCAGATCTGGGACTACGGCTATGACGTCGCAATCGACAGCGACCTGAACGTGTACGTAACGGGCTACACAGTGTCGGTGTATCGCGGCTTTCCAAATGTTGTCGGCCCGTACTTTGCACCAGTTAATCCCGGATCTTCAGGTCACCTAGCATTTATCACAAAGGTAGTCGCCTCGGGGGAGTCGCTCGCGTATTCGGGATACCTCGGCGGCATCGATGATTCTTGGGGCAGAGGGGTCGCGGTCGATCTGGACGGCAGTGCCTACGTAGTGGGCAATGCGTATGGTGATTGGGACCCGCCGGGCGTGCCGGTATTCAGTCCTGATCCTACTGTTGGCAACAACTCAGGAGACGTGGCATTCGTCGCCAAAGTAAACCCGGAAGGAACTGGACTGGAGTACCTTGCCTTTCTGGATGGGATTGCGTGGGATGTCGTGGTCGATGCTGACGAGCACGTATACTTCGTTGGCAGTGTCTACGATCGCTATCCCCCACACACCTTTCCAGCTTCGGTAGGACCTAAGCTGATTCTCGACAATCAATACGACGGGTTTATCGCTAAGCTCCACCCGTCCGGTACCTCGTTCATCTACGGCGGGTACATCGGGGGTCCAAGAGGAGAGTATGCCTATGGCGTTGCAGTTGATTCGTCTGGTATCGCATACGTCACCGGGGTAACCTTAAGCGGCGGTTCACAGTATCCAGTGAAAGGCGGACCCTACTCTTCTGGCAACGGGGCCGGCGACATATGGGTCGTCAAGGTGAAGGCCGACGGAACCGGCTTGCTGTCGGCGGGCTATTATGGCGAAGAAAACCGTGACGAAGGCGAAGGAATTGCGGTGGATGGCCAAGGCAACATTTACATCGTCGGCCATACGGTGTCTCGGTATCTCGAAACGTTCGGACCATGGCCCTATCTGACCTTCAACGGCGGGACGTATGACGCCGTAATCCTCAAGATTGTGCCGAATCTACCACCGCTGGAGCTCATGAACGGCGGCTTCGAGACCGAAGGCATTGACCCGAATTCGGCGGACGGGTGGATCGGAAAGGGATTGCTCGCCAAAGATCGCCGGCGCTGCACATCACCGTCAAAAGTGATCGGCACGGTTGAAGGCGACTGCATCTTCGAATTCAGCAGCGGCCTGCCGACTACCGTCAGCCGCAAAATCCAGCAGAAGATCCCAATGTCGGGGTGGAGCGAAACAGGCGAGAAGGTGCATCTCGTAATTCACGCTTCGGCAAAGAATCTCTCTGACGGCGCGAAGATCGTCCTCAAGTCCAAGTATGCAACCGGGCAGTCAAAGAAGACCGTCGTCGCAATCCCGACCGGAACGTACGACTACGCTCCAATTCATGTTGAGGCACCATTGAAACACTCTATGGACAAGGTCGTCTTGGTACTCGGCGCCTACACCGCTTCCGGCCGGCTTCGAGTAGATGACCTAACGCTCGAGATCGTGGCGCCCACCAGCGAACGCGAGCTGCTGCCTGTTCCGCCCCCGGTCTCCGGTGTTGACACGTTCCGGCGTACGGCTCCGTGATCTGCGCGGCACGGCAGAGTTGATCGGCGACCAGCCGCCGGCGTTTGTCTCTTGGAGGAAGAGTCCCCCTTGACCGACTCGAGGATCCGCTGCCCGTGGTGTGTGGGCGATCCGTTGTACGAGGCCTACCGCGACACCGAGTGGGGCCAACCCTGTCAGAACGGCTGACAGAAGCCGAAGTCTGATCACGGTCGTAGGGTTCAGTTTGGCTGCTCTTGCGATGCGCGGGTGACGCTGGAAGCTACCGCGCCCTCAGGTCGAATCGACATGCCGATGCGTCGACGTCGGCATCAAGCCCGGTTCGTTTCGTCTCAGTCTAGAGCGTCTCGGGCCGGCTTCGTTGCTCGACTACGATTTGTGCTGCTGAACGATCGAAGCTCCGCGTGGCGTAAGTTCGTACTCGTCATGACTTGGATTCACAGCCGGAAAGCGCGTAATCAATCCTTCCTTCTCGAGAAACCTCAGATCGGCAATCAGATCCGTACCCAGCTCAACGTCGTACTTTGGCAACCTAATGGCAATTCCGTACCAGCCGGCACGTGGTTTTAAGGACAAGATGTCCAGAATTGCCAAGTGAATTGGCTTAAGGTCATTCATGAGTGGTGGAACTCCGAAGTCACTTCGCACTGGGGTGGTTACCGTTGCCCACCCGCGCAAGCCGATTAGGTCGACTCAGCCACCGGCCAGAAGCCGACACCGGTGACCTTGTGGCGCTGGAGCGATTGGACCAGTTGCTGTGACGCCAACAGCGGTTGATAAGCGCTTGCACCGCCTCCCGCCGGGCCAAACGTCTGCCGCGTTCGGACCAGATTCGCGGTCGGAGGCTCCTTCAGGCCCGGGAACATCCCGCGCATGGTAAACGCATATTTGGTCTGGCCACACTCGGGACACGGCGTGCCGGTTTCAGGGTTCACGTCGACGTCCACGTACTCGTCGACGGCGAGCTGAACCACGGTGGTCAGGAGTTTGCCCCCGGCGCTCAGAACTTCGCGTTTCCTAACTCCCAAGGGTTCGAAGGCCCTTTGCCATACGTCGGGCTTGACGAAGAATTCGTCACCAACCCAGTTGACCTGAAAGACATCGGTCTTTCCCCACTTCGGTTCGCCTTTGAGCCGGAAGGGGGCTTTCTGCACTTTGCCGACACCACATCTGGCGCAGTAGTTAGAGAGATCGTAGGTGATGTCCTCGTAACCGTTCTCTGGCTGAGGGTATCCTTTCGCACGGTGTGCAAACATGAACACGTATGCCGCATTCTGAATCTCTTCGGGCGTGAATTCCGTCCAAGCGAAAACGACAGCTCTATGGCGACGTGCCCACTCCCGTATCTCGGGCCAGTGAACATTGGCCTCATCGACTTCGAAAGCACCCACTCCGAGATCGACGGACACGCCGAGGCGGGCCAACTCCCGTTGATCTTTGGTGTCTGCGTTCACTCCAACACGATGTACGATCCGCATAGTTTAGTTTAGCCCCAAGGCGTCTAGGATTTCGGGATAGGTCTGCTGCATCCGCCCACCCTCACCAAGTCTTCTCAGCATAGGCCAGCGGAAACCAGATGCCACGCTTCAGCGGATTGCCCATATTGGGCCGCACATGGTCTGCGTCCAGCGTCGAAACGTCCACATCCTCTATGACAGATAGTACAGGGGGAATCGGCTTCTCCGTGAAGACCTTGTCTTGCAGCAAGTCCAGTGCGTCCTCGTAGCTGAACGCAGTTACGCCGCAGCCAAGCCCCGTCCCAATCGCGCGGCTATTCGGATGCTGATCGAATTTGATCCAGTATCTACGCAAGCTCATGGTCAAACTCCTCGCATCGCTGAAGGCATCAGACAAGGCAAACCTTGTCCCCGATTCTGCTCCTGAATAGCCTCAGGGTATTTGCCATATTCGTCGGTGCTCATCACGCTTAGTCTACAGTCTCGTGATTTTCACATCGATGCAAATCTTTGTGCATCAAATGTCACAGCGTGACATCGCGCGCGGAATGACCTGCGATATGCTGAGAGCACAGCCTATCATTCGAGGGTAAAACGATGTCAGCGCGAATCCTGGTCGCAGACAGCAACAGCCTGAGCGTCATCGGCGCGGAAACCGTTCTTCTGCGGCGAGCCCAAACAACACTCAGCAGGGCCGAAAACGGCAGCGATCTGATCGCGAAAGCCACGTCGGAGCAGCCCCATATCATCCTCCTGGGGGATCGCTTCGATCCGCTCATCGACACGCTGGCGCTGGTCGAGCAACTTCGACACGCTGTGCCACCTGCGCACATCATCGTCATGGGAACACTGAGCGACGGACTGCTGATCCGCGACCTGCTCGCGGCCGGGGCGAAAGGCTACCTGATGGTCGGCGACGATCTGAATATCTGTCTGCCTGTGGCCGTCGATATGGCACTGCGGGGGTGGCCATACCTCTCGCCAACCGCGAACGCCGAGTACCTGACCGCGATGCAGTCCCCGCTGCGCGACTGGAAGCTCGACGCGGAAGCCCGCGCCGTGCTGCGGCTACTCGCGCAAGGCTTGCATGTCAGCGACATCGCCCGGCAGATGGACGTGCCGCTGCGGCGCATCTATTGGGTGCGCCAGAAGCTGCGCCGGCGCTTCGGTGTCCAGACCAACGAGCACCTGATCAGCATGGCCATTCAGGAAGGCTTCGCATTCCCGTCCAACTGACATCGTGACGTTGGCAAAATCGCCAACGCAAGACTGTAATTCTCGTCAGATTGAGATCGCCGCGGTTGCTACGCTGAGATGCAGGAATCTCGGCGGAGGCGAACATGCGGCGATTACTGGTGTTGACGGCTGTATGCCTGATGGCATGGAGCGTAGCGGCCTACTTTGTCGTTGAGCGACATGTCAAGGCCAGTGAGCCGCTGCCCACGCTGATGGTGCTGCCGTCACTGACTTCATCCCAGACGGCTACACAGACCGCCACGGCAACCCGAACACCGACGCCGTCAGCGACATGGACGGCGACCGCGACGCTTACGCACACCGCGACGTCCACTTCAACGACGACTCCCACGCTTTCGACACGCGTGCTTGAAGTCCATGCGGTCGTGCCCGGCGTGTTCGTCCCGCCGACACCCACGGGACTTCCAGCTGGGACGATCTTGCTGCCAGCTCCCCCACAGCCGTTCGAGCCGCTGCCGGATGCAACCGATCAGGCGCCGCCTTACACCGGATGGATCAGCTACGAGTCGGATCATCCGGCCATACGCTACAGCACGCCGTGGGAGCGCCGACAGCAGGCCGGTGCCAGCCGCGGTCAGTATCACCGCTCAGACGAACCGAACAGCGCCGTCAGCATGGTGTTCGACGGCGAGGGACTGCGGATCCGGTATGTCGCGGCGCGCAACATGGGCGTGTTCGACGTGATTGTCGACGGAACGATCATCGATACGGTCGATGCCTATTCGCCTGAGCTCGCATTTCCCGGCTCACCGGTGTACAGCCTCGGCGCAGGACCGCACGTTCTCACGCTGCGGAGCGCCGGCGAGCACAATCCGGACAGCGAACGTTCAGCAATCGCGCTGGACGCCGTGCAGGTGTATCGCGCTGAACTCAACACGATCATCGGCGCGCCGCCATTTGTGCCACCGCCGACCGACGAGCCGCGCGACGTTGCACGCATTGAGCTCGTGTCGGCCCCGCCGATGGCTCTGCCGATCACCACGCCCATGCCGCCTGCACAGATGATTATCTCCGTGGTCATTGCCTACGACGAGAACGGTAACCGCGCCGTCGATCCGGCGGAAGGCGTGGCTGGCATCCCCGTGCGCGTGGTCGAAACCGGCACCAATCGGGTGATCGCGCAGGCGTTCACAGACGTCAGCGGCTACGCGCAGATCCAGTTCGTAGCTGATACGCCGGTACGGGTCGTGGTGCCGTATTTCGGCAAAGTGTGGTCGGTGCCGAACGGCCGGCGCGGCGGAAACGTTCGCTTCACGCATCTACTTGCACCTGGCAACCAGCCGGGGCTGATTCCGTAGGAAGGAACGCGAATGTCGCGCATGCTGCGTTTCCTGACCGCGGCAGTGGCCGTCGTCTCTGCGATCTTGGCCTGCGGGACGGCGGTCCTGCAGACACCGTACTATGTCTGTCCGACTCCCGTGCCGACGGCCGTCATCCCGCAGCCGACCCCGCTCCCCGGCACGCCGCTGCCGCTGCCAACACTGCTTCCGCTGCCGCCGACGCCGTACGTAATCACACCGCCTCAGGACTTCTATGCCGGCGATGCCGTGTTCGTCGGGCAGTCCGGCGCGCCCCTGCGGCTGCGCTTCCGTTTGCTCGACGTGGCGTCAGTGCCCGCTGAGCCGATCAGCGGCGAGCCGCGCAGCTTGTACACGTGGCAGCTTGAGATCGCCAATCTGGGCAGCGCGGTATACGAAACGGTCCCGGTCGCGCTGATGACGATCACGCGTATCGACACCTTCAGCGGACCGTTGATCGGGACGTGGCCGACCTCACAGGCGGCAATGCAGGCCGCCGGCTACTGGAACGAGAACTACGCCGCACTCGAGCCCGGCAACTCGCGGATCTACCGGTTGGCCGCGTTCGGACCTGCCGGGAGTCTGCACCAGCTTACGTACTCGCTGGACGGCGGCGCGAACCGGATCACCTGGGTCAACGCTTCTAACCCGTTTTGCAGCGGCGATGTCGCCGATTAGAGGGAAACCCAATGCCTGATTTCGCGCGCATGCTCGACGAGTTGTTGTACAGCATTATCGTGCTGATCGCCGGGATTCACTGGAACCTGCAAGAAGCCCTGATTATGGCGGGCTACACGGTAAAACTGGTCAACCAGTGGCTGATTGATCACGTATTCGCGCCGGTGATCGCGCAGACGAACGGAAGCCTCGGCGTGGCGGTCGGCTACGTGTTCATCGCGGCGATGCTGGTCCTCGGCATCACCTACATGCTGGCATCGTTCATCCGGCTGGATGTCGTCAGTCCACGCAGCGCACTGATCTGGTACGTCGCCGGCGCGCTGTTCTTCAGCATCGGGCCAAGTTTCTATCAGGGTCTCAATGACTTCCGGCTGAACATCGGTCAAGTCATGTACGTGAGCGTGCTCAATGGGATGGGCGCCAACGCCGGCGATTTCTCGTCCCTAGCGCAGGTCAACTCCAACGACCTCGGCTTGGGCAGTCTGTGTGATCAGTTCGACGTCTATCTGCCCGGCGCGACCGGACCGGGACCGATCGACGGGCTGGATATCGCGATAGCCTACCTGCGCGGCCACGCTCAGGATGTCATGGGCTATCCGCAGCCGGTCTTCTCACCGGGCTGCGGCATTTACTTCCAGAACCCGAATCCGTCGACCTGGGCAGGTGTTGGTGGAACCTCGGTCGTGCCAATGGACTGGAACTTCGACGGCGGCTACTTCGACCACACCGTCGCGCCGATTACTTGGGACGGCGTCGATGGTGCGGTACGTGCCACGGCGGTGTCGATGGCGGGATCGTCGCAGCAGCGCGCCTTGAGCGCTTGGCCGCTGCTGCTGTTCGCGCTGGTCGAGCAGATCGTGCATCTGCTGATCACGATCGCGATGGGGATCACCTTCGTCTCGTTCGGACTGGCGATCCTCTTCGCCTTCTTCAAACGTACCGAAAGCATCGCCCACAACATGATCAACCAGTGGATCGAGCTGATCGTGCAGACCGCGATCATCGCCTTGATTCAGGCGCTGGTGATCGGCTTCTTCCTCGCAGGCGCAGCGACCGGCAGCGCGACCGGGATCATCGGCATCGGCCTGATCTGCCTGGTGTTCATCGCCATCACGTTGTGGTCGGGCGTCAAAGCCGTCTGGAACAGCTTCAACCGGCTGTTCAACGCGATGGGCCAGGCGACCGGTCGGGTGTTCATGACGCCGGGCATGGTCACATCGGCGGCGGTGACCGGTACGGCGGGCGCTGCACTGGGGACGGCATCGGCGGCGGCCAGTGTCGGATCGAACGCGCTGGCAGGCATGAGCGCGCTGCACAGCGGGGCGACGGCGGCGCAGGCAGCAGGCCTGATGTTCGGCGGAAGCAGTGTTCTGACGGGCGCGGCGCGAACCCTGACGCATCTGCCGGGTCTTCGCAACACGGCGCTCGGCAGCGCGGCAGAGCAGTTCAGCGAAGGCGCAGCCACGCGGCGGGTAGCCGACAACTTGCCGGTCATCGGGCGCATCGCAGGGCCGCTGATCGGCGCGCTGCTGCTGAGCGACCGCGATCCGGACCACGCCGTTTATGACGAGCGGGGCCGCATGCTCGCGCGTCCGATGCTGGTGCCAGCGGTCGGCGAAGCGCTGGCAAGCTGGACCGTACCGGGAGGCAGCGGCGCCGCTAAATCGACAGAGAGGGACGAGGGTACCGGTGAACCACCATCGCCGCGCCGAACCGGCATGTTCACGCCTGCCGAGCCACAACGGGAGGCGGTCGAGCGCCAGACCTATGCCGACGACATGCGCGGCGAAGAGTTGGAAACGCACCTGACCGAACGTCTCGGGCAGCTGCAAGTCACCGGCAGGGACAACATCGCCGGCGTGATGGGGGACGTGATGCGGTTGCTGGGCGGTCACGGCGCGTTGGGCGTCGATACCTTGAGCGTCGGGCTGGCGATCGCGCAGGCGCTTGGCGTGAAGCCGACGGAGGACCGGCCGCCAGTGCGCGACGATCTTTCGCGTTTCGGCGTGTTCATCGATCAGGCCGCGCGGCTTGGCCTCTCGCCGCAGCAGACCGAGCATGTGGCACGGGAGATCAACCAGACGCCGGATCGCCGCCTGACGGACGAGTCCCGGTCGCAGTTGATCCAGCAGATCGTGAGCGCCGGCGCGTCGCGAGACGAGGCCGAGCGCGAGGTGACGCGGCTGGAAGTCACCGCCCGGCTGCTGCCGAATACACTGACCGCGCACGGGCTGGTCAACGTCCCGCCGCAGATTGACGTGACCGTGAACGCGCCGACACCCGAAGGCGGAACGGCGTACTCAGTGACGACACCTAGAGATTCGGCTCAGGGTGATAGCGACAAGGTAGTTGGGGGCAACGGCTGATGGAGACGGTGCGCTATCACACCGTGGACGAACTCCAGACGTTGAGCCTGAGCGAATTGCAGGCGCTTTGGGAGCTGGTGCCGACCGAGCGACAGCGCGCATACAAGGCGGCCTACGAGCGCGAGGTCCGCACGGCCGGCGCGGTCGGCTCGGACCAGCTTGAGCGCAAAGTGGCCGGCGAACTGCTCCAGCGCTACGCGACATCGGCGCTGATCCCGATCGGCTCGCGCTGGGCGAGAACACCGGGACGCGTGCAGGATGCCGCCCGGCAGAACGTCGTGTTGGACGCGCCGGAAGACGAAGCGAACGCCGCATCCGGCAAGCCGTCACGCGCGGTCGTCATGTGTATCGGCGTGGCGGCGCTGCTGTTCGTCGTGATGCTGGTCTCGCGGCTCGGCGGTGGATCGCCGTCCGTCGTCGCTGACCTGCCGTCGACCGAAACGTTGACGCCGGCGCCTGCGATCAGCCCGACGCCGACACCGCTGGCGCTTGAGTCGCAGGACGACGTGATTCAAGGCAGCGACGGCGGCCGCGAAGTCGCTTATCCGGTCAGTTTGCAGGTGATCCTGCCTGACGACTCCGCGCCGCGGTTGTGGGTGGTGCAGCGCCGCCGCGTGCAGGCGTCCGAGTGGCGCTACGACGACAACCCGGACACCGCGTCGTTCGTCAGCGGCATGTCGGTACGGCCGGTGATCGGCATCCCGTGGTCGGACGAGAACGCCGCGTATTTCGATCAGATCGGCGACGGCACGCATTTCCAGCTCACGATGAACACCGGCGCGATCCTGACCTACGACTTTGACGACAAGCGCGCGGTACGGCGCAGCGAAACCGACATCTTCCGGCAGGTGAGCCCGGGACTGGTGCTGTTGTTAATCGGCGAGACGGACGCGGAAGGCCTGCCCACTGCGACACGCACTCTGATCATGGCCGCTTATCCGCCGGAGCAAGAACTGGGCCGCACCGGTGAGCTGATTGGAGGTGCCGCGCCGTCAATTGTCGCGGACCGTCCATCGCTGTCGCAGCCGACCGCAACGCCTGCGCCGGACACGGTCTCCGGTTTGGACGTCCAGATCATCCGTGTGACGACACAGACAGGGCGGCTCACGACCCGGTTTCGCCTGTACAACGGCGGGTCATCGCCGATCCCGATCACGCCGGACGACATCTGGCTGGCGCTCGGCTATGTCGAGAATCCGCCCGGGCCGCGAACGCCGGCGGAGGGGATGGAAGCATTTACGCTACTGCCCGGTCAGGCAGCGGATGTGGAGTTGGTGTGGCTGTGGTCGGGCGAGCCGTATGGGAGTTTTGGTGTCGGTAAATACCGGATTGCAGTTCAGGTAACACAATAACGCCATCGTCGTTATCTCGGACAGCGTGATGTCTGCTTTATCCAAATCGGACGCCAAGCAGCGTAGGTCATGTGTGTCCTTCACGCGCCATCGCGCCGACAAGCGCTTCGCGTGCTGGAAGAAGGATAACGTTCGCCTGAGTAAGCGCAAGCTGGGCGAGAATGTCGGCCCAATCCGGCAGGTCGCTTCGGAAGCCCTTGTAGCCGGCTGCGATGTCAAACGGACGCGTGCCGACATAGCGGACTGCGATAGTGCAACGACGTTCAGGCTCGATCGACGTTGTTTATGGTTTTTTGTTCCAACCCGTCGTAAAACCTAGAATCCTAGTCAGTTGATTGGGGTGTATACATTCCACGCCAACATCTGTACATATATCGGGAATTCGTCGGTTCTTACCTTGTTTCTTCGGCGCACGGCTCTCGAATGTAACCACAGTTCGATTAGCAGGATCAGCAAGTGCATACGCGATCAGGAATGGGTCGCGTCCCACTTGCTCCCAATCATCTTCACTAAGATCGTTTCCGTAGCAGTCCCGGACTACGTGCACGTCTTTGACATTGGCACTCTCGTCTAGCAAGAGATCAACCTGCGTATTTTTCGCCGAGATCCAATCTAGGAGCGGGTCGCCGGACTTACGTCCTGCTTGTACTTCATCGAAATTCACCCGTAGGATTTTGACGTCCCCTCGTCTACCGACGTAGCAAAACCACTCCCAAATTTCTGGGAATTGATCAATCGGCCAATAGTCTTTGTGCCCTTGGATGAATACATTGGCGTCCAGAAGGTACAACACTATCGACGCTCCTGAAAGTCAAGGAGCGGAGCGATATTTCGAGGCTGAACGCCGAGAATCATCCCCGCCTTCGTGGGAGAGATATTGCCTTCATTCAAGGCGCGATCAACCAAATCAAGCACCGCATGACCAAGGCGATGCCGACGTACGACATAGTAACTCGGTCCGCCTTTTGACTGTGTTTCTTGCTCGTCCTTCGCCCGCGGCTTAACCTTGTACGCGGCAAGCCGGTTCTGTATCACATCCCAACGAGACTTTGAGATGAAATTGGCCTTATAGAGCCGGTACGCAACCATGGATTGACTGACGTTGAAGGCCCTAGATGCAGCATAAATCTGCGCCAGCGCCTCATCGAT